>JBGVET010000043.1:0-27401 GCA_045120395.1 Candidatus Limimorpha sp. | reverse complement strand
AATTAAAAATGCATACGAAGCAATGACACACAAAGACGATGTGATTTTCACAGGACGATTGTCTGCTGAAAATTTACATCTCGTTACAGCATCCGCATTAGCTTCTGTATATGTATCTTATTTTGAAGGTTTTGGAATTCCAATCGTTGAGGCTTTCAAATGCGACACTCCAGTCATTACTTCCAATGTGACATCAATGCCTGAAGTGGCGAATGACGCGGCATTGCTCATCGATCCATTTAAAGAAGAGTCGATAGCCGATGCTATGGAGAAGATTTTAGATGAAGAAGTGCGTAAGGATTTAATTGAAAAAGGAAGAATCAGACGACAAGACTTCTCATGGGACAAGGCGGCAGAGATTTGGTGGAGAGTTTGTAGTGAGGAATTGTAGAGACGTATCATACGACACAATAAAAAATAAACAATATGTCGTTGATGTGTCTATGAATATAAAACAGATAATTTAATAATTTTGGACAAAGACCGTTGACTGTTGTCTGTTGTCCGTTGACAAAATAAAAAAAATATGAATATCTTAGTATTAGGTTCAGGTGGTCGCGAGTATGCTTTTGCTTGGAAACTCGCTCAAAGTGAATTAGTAGAAAAACTTTATATCGCTCCAGGTAATGCTGGAACAGATTCAATAGGCGAGAATCTCGCTATCAATATCGCTGATTTCAATGTCGTTAAAGAAAACGTGTTGAAACTCGGTATCGAAATGGTTGTCGTTGGTCCTGAGCAGCCACTCGTTGACGGCATCGTCGATTTCTTCAAGAATGATGCAGAGTTAAAAAACATTAAGATTATCGGTCCAGACCAAAAAGGCGCGCAACTCGAAGGCAGCAAGGCTTTTGCAAAGGCTTTCATGGAAAAATATAACGTCCCAACAGCTTCATGCTTCACAGTGACTGCTGCTAATCTTGAAGAAGGATTGCAATATCTCGCAACACAAAAAGCTCCTTACGTTTTAAAGGCCGACGGTCTCGCAGCTGGTAAAGGCGTTCTCATCATCGACTCATTAGAAGAAGCACAAAACGAATTGAAGGACATGCTTTCAGGCAAGTTCGGTTCAGCTTCTGCAAAAGTCGTTATCGAGACATTCTTAAAAGGTATCGAAGTCTCTATGTTCGTCTTGACCGACGGTGAACATTATGTCGTTCTTCCAGAAGCGAAAGACTACAAACGTATCGGCGATGGCGACACTGGCTTGAACACCGGCGGTATGGGCGCTGTCTCACCAGTTCCTTTCGTGACACCAGAATTCGTTGAGAAGGTAGAAAACAGAATCATAGAACCAACAATCAAAGGTCTTAAAGAAGAAAACATCGATTATAAAGGTTTCATCTTCATCGGTTTGATGAACGTCGACGGCGACCCTTACGTTATTGAATATAACGTAAGAATGGGCGACCCAGAGACAGAAGGCGTCATGACACGTATCGATTCCGACTTGGTAGCATTGCTCGACGCTTGCGCACAAGGCAGACTCAACGAAGTTGAATATCAGACATCAAAGAACACTTCTGTGACTGTAATGCTCGTTTCTGGCGGTTATCCAGAAGATTATAAAAAAGGAATGGTGATGACAGGATTTGATGAACTTTCAGATTGTATCATCGCTCATGCTGGAACTAAGTTCAACGACAAAGGTGAAGTAGTTACTTCTGGCGGTCGCGTCATCGCTGTCACAGCTCATGGTAAAGATATAGAAGAAGCAAGAAACAAAGCTTACCAAAACGTAGAAAAAATCAAGTTCGAAGGCGTCAACTATCGTCACGACATCGGTCTTGACTTAATGAAACTTTAAGATAATGTTAAGTTTTTTTAAGCATAGTTATCTTGCGCAACATCTTGTCATCGTCATGATGGCACTTGTCTTATGGATGCCGGCTTTCATCACGAAGTCGGCATTTATTCCAGGCGAGAGCACTACACCTTTATACAATGTCATTATCTCAATATTCGACTTCTCGCCATTATTGATTAATGCTTTGGCATTTGCAGTATATCTGACGTCCATATTTTTATTTAACTCAGTTTTGTCGGCAAACCGTTTGGTGACAAAAAATAACACGGTAGGTGCGTTGACATTCGGACTCATGATGTGTTTCGCTCCACAGCTACATTCATGTTATCCATTCATCTTCGCATGTCCGTTCATACTGATGGCTATGCACACGCTATTCCTTATCTATCAGACAGATAATCCAGAAAATTATATGATGAATATCGGATATTTCATCGCGATAGCTTCATTGTTCTATTATCCGTCAGTATTTCTCATGGCATGGGTTTTAATATCATTTATAATATTAGGATTCAGAGAGATACGATATTTGATGATACCTATAGTAGGATTTTTATTGGTGAATGGATTGTTTGTAGGATTGTCATTTTTGTTTGGAAATTCAGATGTCTTAATAGACTCATATTCTAGTTTCTTCAGAAATATTGGATTCTTTTATGACATGTATGGCAGCGATAGAATATTGTTGATAATATTCTGTGTATTATTCCTGATATCATTATTAAGAATATTGAGCAACAGAGCGTCAGACAAAGGAACGAACATCAGGAAAAGGGTAGGAGTGGCAGTAGTTTTGACTATCTTCGCCATTGTTATGTTCTTCATGCACACACCATTACTGAACAACAGCTTGATATTTATGATGTTTGCATTTTTCTATGCGATAATGTTGTCAGACCTGAAGAAAACCAAGATAGCTAATATTGTAACAATAGTTGTAACATTACTGATTTTAGCTAACCAATATTTACCATTATTTGGCATAACGATATGAATCTCATAGCACATTATACAGATAATTTGATTGAAGCCGGTTGTGACGAAGCCGGTCGCGGATGTCTGGCAGGTCCTGTTGTTGCGGCGGCTGTCATTTTAGATAGAAACAAAGACTATCCTATGCTCGACGACTCCAAGAAACTCACGGAGAAACAACGTAAGAAGCTGAGAGAAGTCATTATGCAAGAAGCACTTGCTTATGGAATTGGCATCGTCGATAATAAAGAAATAGACGAGATTAATATTCTAAACGCATCATTTCTTGCGATGCATAGAGCAGTTGAACAACTGAAGATAAAACCGGAATTTCTGTTAATTGATGGCAATAGATTCAATCCTTATAAGGACATAAAACACCAATGTATTGTGGGCGGTGATGCTAAGTATCAAGCCATTGCGGCGGCATCAATTTTAGCCAAGACTACACGTGACGCCATGATGGAAGAATATGACTTGCTATATCCGATGTATAACTGGAAGAAAAACAAAGGCTATCCGACATTGGAACACAAAAACGCCGTGGCAGAACACGGCACCACGCCATTACACCGAATGACGTTCAACATGACGATACAGCTAAAATTGTTTTAATTCATAATGCATAATCATTTATATTATGAATTATGCATTATGAATTATGAATTAATTAAGTCCCAGCATCTTATATCCCATTGCGTTCAGTTGCATCGCCATTCCCATGAGATACATCTGGTGAAGACATTCAAAGTAAGCCTCTACGGCAGCTTTAGTGCTAGGCTCTATATTTTGGTTGCGTAAGAAAGTATTTGTGATACAAGCACATTCTGCTACGATGTCAGTAGCTTTTTTGCAGCCTGCTTCATCTAATTTAAGCACGTCTTCGAGTATATATTCATCCATTTCGTCGAAGCCGCGTTTGCTGCGGAGACCTTCATACAAAGACGAAGTCTTCAAAGAACCATATTTTTCCCAGTCGAGGTCCCAGAATTTAGCCATCGCCATTCCGACGAACATAATCCAGCCGAGAGACACCATAGGATATTCGTTATATTCTCTCACGCCGTCAGGCATATAAGCCTCTAACATTTCCTGCCATTTATCCTCGACGTCAGGGCAGATAGGGAAGCGTTCGCCAACCACGCCTTCCTGACGGAGATATTGCAGTAACAACACTTTTAATTTATCGCTGAAGTTTTCCATGATTATATGTTTTATTTTGTCAATTCATTATATAAAGCCATACCTCTTACAGTCAAGAGATATTTTTGTTTTGGATGGCGAGGCTTATCAGGATAAAGCAGTCTGACATAGCCTTCCGATATTGCAGGGTTGAGGTATAGTGTTATTAAGTTTTTTCTATCTTTTAACCCAATACTTGTCATAATTTCTTTTACTGATAATTCTTGTTTCCCAATAACACACAACAATGCGGAGTATAATCAATACCTTTCACTACATTACGATAATTAGCACGAACCAGAGCATTGCGGAAATACCAAGAATGCTGTTCAAATAATTCATTGTTTACTTGAAAGCCCTGAAACCTAAGATATTTGATTGCGAAAACTTCAGCACGTTCCTTCTGCTGCGGCTCGCCCTGCCTGATATATTCATCGAAATCCAAATACCCGTTTTTCATAAGATTATGTTGTTAGCGTATATTGCGATATGGTTTACAAAGTTACGAAATAAATCTCAATTTGTTTTACAAAAAGAGGCTGATTTGGTAAAAAAATAACAGACACTTTTTATAAACCGATAATTTGAATCCGAAAAGTCTGCTGACTGTTGTCCGTTGACTATTGACATAAAATAACAAAGAAGTTTTAACAATCCGTTGCCAACATTTATTTCATTGCTTTGTTTTTCAATCGAAATTAAAAAAACAAATGCTATGAAAAAGACTCTTTTATTATTTGGATTATTTGTCCTATCATTACCTTTGATTTTCACAAGTTGTAATGACGATGACTACGAAGAAGTTATCATACCTGATAATGTCATCACCTTAGGTAACGCTATTTCCCCGATTACGTCTGTTTACAATAAAGTCGAAAACGACGATACTTACATTATTGTCAACACCAATGCGATGCAGCTTATTTTGGAATTAGACAACAAGCAAAGTATCCCGACAGGAAACATGCCGCTTACACTCAACGGCGACTACAGTGGAGAGATAACGATGATTTGGTCGGGAGTGGAATATCTTCTCACGGGAGATCTAAGTATCTCATCATCAGGTGACGTTTATACGATAGCAGCATCAGGAAACGCCGCTTTGGATTATTACACCTTTATGCCGTTCAATCTATATTACAAAGGGAAAGTCACTGAAACTAATTAAGGATTTTTCAGACACAATTTTTGTAATGTTTGGGTAAAAAACAAAAAAGGAGAGGAAAAAGTCCCCTCCAATTTTATTATTTGCGAGACGTGTCAATCACATTCTTGTTTATTTATATTAGGTGTAATTGTCGCGTCTCTACTTTTCTCAATTTCTCAGTTTCTCAGATTTTCAATTTTTAAATCATTCCACTGGAATGTCTTTATTTACATTCTTTGATCCTACTAATGCGTAGAACAACAAGAATGCGAGACCTGCTGCTACAACCCAGTAACTTACTAAGTAGTTGCCGCTTAAGTCAACGACGAGGTTTTGTACGAATGGCAAGATACCACCACCGCATACTAATGCCATGAAGATACCTGATGCTCTTTCTGTGTATTTGCCGAGACCTTCAACAGCTAAGTTGAAGATGCCACCCCACATAACTGATGTGCAGAGACCGCATAATACTAACAATGCTGCGTTGACTGGAACTTGTGCTAAACCGAAACCTTCTGTGCCTTTGAAAACTGGAAGGTTAACAACTATTGATGGGTTTAAGAAGATAGCTAAAACAACAAAGAGCAAACCGATACCTGATACTGTTGTCAACATTGCTTTTGCTGAAACCTTTGCACCTAATGCTGCACCTGCCAAACGACCGACGAGCATCAATAACCAGTATGTTGCTGTAACTGTACCAGCGATAGCTTCTGCGCCTGTAGCGACGTTCAAACCGCCGTTTTGTAACCATTTTTGCAATACGTTTGGAATACCAACTTCAACACCAACATAGATGAAGATAGCGATAGCGCCAAATACGAAGTGACGGAATGACATTGGTCCGTATTGTTCTTTTGCACCTTTCTCGATTTTTTGTGCTGGGTTTTCTGGAATGTCTGTTAATGAGATGACGATGAATGCTAAAGCAAAAATACCTAAAGCGATGAACATCAATGGGAATACTTGGCTGATTTTAGCGTCAACGATGCTAGGAACGAAAACACCTGTCAAGAAGATACATGCTGTACCCATCAATGAGTTGAATGAACCACCGACTTGTACGAGTTGGTTACCTCTGTTACCGCCGCCGCCGAGTTTGTTAAGCATTGGGTTAACAACGATGTTCAACATACACATTGAGAAACCAGCGATGAAAGCACCGAGGAGATAGATTCCGAATGCTGTGCTGCTGTCGATAAGACCTGAAATTGTCTGAATACCAACGCCGATGAAACCGACTGCTACAGCAGCTAAAGCTGTTTTCTTGTAACCGAGTTTTTGCAACATATTACCTGCAGGAATACCCATCACTGCGTAGGCAATAAAGTTAGCCAAAACACCTAATGTACCCATCCAGTTAGCAACGCTGAATTGGTTTTTCAAAATCTCGCCCATTGGTGATGCTAAGTTTGTTACGAATGAAATCATACCAAACAAAAGAATCATCACGAGGATTACTAAAAAGTTACCTTGTTTTTTTTCCATTTCTTTAATTTTTTATAATGTTGAAAATTTGAATTTAATTACTTCTTTATATTCTTCGCCTGGACGTAAGACTGCGCTAGGGAAGTTGGCTTTGTTTGGAGCGTCTGGGAATGCTTGGCATTCTAAGGCAACGCCTTCGTAGTCTTCGTATGACTTGCCGCATTTGCCGACAGGGCAGCCGCTTAACCAGTTGCCAGTGTAAATCTGAACGCCTGGCTGTGTTGTCATGATGTCGACTTTAATGCCTGAAGCCTCGCTGCTTAATGTAGCAGCTGGATTCATCACACCTTTTTTATAATTGTCGATAGCCCAGCAACTGTCGTAACCCTTGCCATTTACCAAAGCAGGGAAGTCGGCTTTGATGTCACGGCCGATGAGTTTGCCTTCGGTGAAATCCATAGGAGTGTCTTTCACTGTAGCGATCTCGCCGGTTGTAATCAATTCTTCTGTTGCAGGGAGATAGTTGCTTGCGTAAAGTTTCAGATTATGGTCTAAAATATTGCCGTTGCCTTCGCCTTTCAGATTGAAATAAACGTGGTTGGTGAGGTTGACGACTGTTGGCTCGCTGCTTTCTGCTTTCAAGGTAAGAGTGAGTTCGTTGTCGTCGCTCCAGTGATATTCTGCTTTTGCGAGAAGTTCGCCTGGATAACCACATTCGCCCTCTTCTGAGAAATAAGTGAATTCAACATTGCCTTCTTCATTTATTTCTCCGCACCAGAGCTGGTTAGCGAAACCGTCGTTACCGCCATGAAGGTGATGTTTGCCGTCACCTGTGTTAAGTACTAACTGAAATTCTTTTCCGTCGATGCTGAATTTACCTTCTTTGATTCTATTTGAGAAACGTCCTGGAACCTTACCAGCGCAAGGGCCGTCGCCGATATATGATTTTAAATCTTTGTAACCAAGGACGACGTCAGTCATCTTGCCGTCTTTATCTGGAACCACGATAGAAACGATGCCCGCGCCGATGTTACATAAAGTCACACTCGCGCCATTAGCGTTAGTGAGTTTGTAAACATAGATAGCGCCGCCATCTTCCAATGTTCCGTGTTCTATTCTTTCAATGTTCATAATTATTTAGTTTAAAGTTTAAAGTTTAAGGTTTAAAGTAGTTTTAAAGTTGAAAGTTTTAAGTTTTATAGTTTATTAAATCAATTCAAGCATAAACCTTAATAAACAAGATTATTTCCAAAGCTGATTAGGATAAACTCCTCTGTCGATGAGTGACTGTACTTTTGCCACTACATCTGGTTTGTCTTCTTTATATGTCACGCCAAACCAAGCAGCGTCGCTCGACAAGACTCTCAACTTAGCTTCGTCGCTGTTGATGAGGTTGTTGACCATCAAAGGAATGAAAAACTCAGCCTTGATGTTGGTTTGTGCTGGACCTTCCAAGAATTTCTTGAAACCTTCTTTTGAATGTTCGAAGAAGTCAGGGGTGAAGCCGAAGAAATTCATTGACACCAAAGTATCTAAGTCGAGTGGGTGAGAGCCTTCTTCGTCGGTGAATGCTGCGCCGTCTTCAGTCTTAGCGATAGAAGTTCTTTCGACTATAGTTCTGAGGTAATTGTTTTCGTCTTGAGTGCAGACACCTCTTGAAACGGTTCCGAATTCTGATAATGTGTTTCTCAATTTATAAGCCACCATGCTGTAAGCGCCTCTTTTGCCTTCGCATTCGGTGAGATATTTTGCCATCACTTCGTAAGCCTCTTTGCCGTAGAAGTCGTCAGCGTTGATGACTGCGAAAGGTTCTTTGATTGTGTCTGCTGCCATGAGAACAGCGTGGCAAGTGCCCCAAGGTTTCTCTCTGCCTTCTGGTACTGAATAACCTTCAGGAAGAGCGTCGATGCTTTGATATACATATTCTACAGGAATGCCGAAGCGTTCTGTGTTGTTTACTTTTTCAAAAGCCTCAGCGAAGTCTCTGCGAATCACGAAGACGACTTTGCCAAAGCCAGCTCTTTTAGCGTCATAGATGGAATAATCCAAGATAGCCTCGTTGTTAGGACCTACACCGTCCATTTGTTTCAATGCGCCGTAACGAGAACCCATACCGGCAGCTAATACTAATAATGTTGGTTTCATTTTCTTTATTTTTATTAAATGTACAGACGCAATATTTTGCATCTATTTGATTCTAAGACGCAATATTTTGCGTCTATTTGATTCTAAGACGCAATATTTTGCGTCTCTACAAATTATGCATTATGAATTATTTAATCCTTCTCGCTCCGTCTGAAATGACTACATCATAAACCTTAGGTTCGCGATTGTATTTTGCGAGGTATTCTTTCTTAGCTGTAGCGATGAAGTTGTCGTATAATTCTTCTTTTACAAGGTTGATTGTACAACCGCCGAATCCGCCACCCATGACGCGAGAACCTGTCACGCCGCATTGTTTAGCGATGTCGTTCAAGAAGTCAAGTTCTTCGCAGCTTACTTCATATTCCTTGCTCATGCCGTAGTGAGTGCCGAACATTCTGTCGCCTACAGTCTCGTAGTCGCCTTTTTCCAAGGCAGCGCATACGTCGAGGACGCGTTGTTTCTCGCCGATGACATATACAGCGCGCATGTAATCTTCTTCAGAGATTTCTGTTTTAACCTCGTCGAGCATTGCCATTGTAGCGTCGCTTAAGTAATTTACTTCTGGATGTCTTGCCTTGATATGAGCGCAGGCGTTTTCGCATGACTCGCGGCGTTTGTTATATGCTGATGATGCGAGTTCGTGTTTTACGACTGTGTCGAGGAGAACGACTTTATAACCTTCTGGGTTGAATGGAAAATACTCGAACTCCATGGTAGCGCAGTTGAGGCGCATGAGATGACCTTTCTTTCCGAAGACAGAAGCGAACTGGTCCATGATGCCGCATTTAACTCCGCAGTAGTTATGTTCTGTTGACTGGCCGATTCTTGCGAGTTCGAAGCGGTCGATATTGAGGTTGAAGATTTCATTCAAGGCATTGGCGAATGTTGATTCCAAAGCAGCTGATGATGACATGCCAGCACCGAGAGGCACGTCACCGACGAATACAGTGTCGAAGCCTTTAGGTTCGAAGCCACGTTTCTTCATCTCGCGGCAGACTCCGAAGATATAACGAGCCCATGACTCTTGAGGAGCGTCCTCTTCGTTCATACCGAACTCAGCTTGTTGGCCGTAATCCAAAGAATAAGCGCGTACTTTATCAGTGCCGTTAGGGTTGATGACTGCGTAGATACCTTTGTCTATTGCGCCTGGGAACACGAAACCGCCGTTATAATCAGTGTGTTCGCCGATGAGGTTGACGCGACCAGGGGAGGTATAAACCATATAATCATTGCCAAATAATGACTTAAACTTTTCTTCAATGATTCTTGTATCCATAATTATCAAATTTAAATTCAATTTTTATTTAACCCTCAAAAGTACAAAATATTATCATACGAAAGACACCTTTATATAAATAAAACTTTGTTTTATGTCAACGGACAACAGACAACAGACATTGTCCACGGTGCCTGAGCCTGTCGAAGGCAATTCCTCTGCGTTTCTCTGCGTCTTTGCGAGAGGTTTTTGAAAGTCAACAAGACTACAAGACCACAAGACTACAAGTTTTAGTTAGGAGTTATGAATGAAATTTAATACCCTCAATTCCCCAGTTCCTCAATTCCTGAAATCCGATATTGATTATAATGATATCAAAATGTTCTTATAACAATCTTTTCAAATCCTCAATATTTGGCAATGCCTTCCTGAAATGTTCGGGTAATTCTTGAGAAGTTCTATACGTTGAAACACCCATTGGTTTCGAAGTGTCTGAAAAAGACAAGTCGATAAAGAATTCCTGTCCAGATACTTCCAAGCGATATTGATTTCCCATAAAAGAAAATTCCGGACCGAATGCCATGATGAACTTCTTGATATTCTGTACAACCTTTTGTTCGATAATCCTTTCGTTCATATCATCATTATTGATAAAATCAAGATGATATTCCTCTTTGAACGATTCCAAAGCGCGTTGTTTCAAATCAGGCTCTTCTAATGTTTTATCGAAGTTAGTCTGTTGTATGCTACTTTCTTTATGATAAAGATCTTCTTTTAGATGATACTTGGTCGTTTCGACATTCCAGAACTCTTTAGCGCAACGTCGGATGTAAAACAGCCGTTCTTCTAAACATTTTGTTTTAGTTAAAATTATATAGTGATTAGTGAAACCAACATTTAAAAAGCAAGACAAATCTGACTCAGATATTTTTTCTGTTGAAAATTTATTGACTATTATTTTGTTGTCTAATATCTTGTTAGCTAAATTGTTATTAAAATCGTCAATTGCCAATTGACGATTTTCGAACAGAATGCACCATTCTTCATAAAAAATCCTCATCATTTTTATGCCGGCTTCAGAATAACCTCTAAGACCAGGCAACTCTTGTTGAAGCATTTTGGATATAACAGCAATAGCATTTGAACCCCATTGCGCATTTCTGCTGTTTTGGGATATGAATCTACCAATACTGTAATTTAATTCCAGCACCTCCTTATTGACAAACCTTGCCGCACGATAACGACTGTCGATAATAGCATTCTTGATTTCTTTTACCGCAAGAACATACTGCGATATTATAAGATTGGAATCTTCTTTCTTTTCCATGATTTCTAAATTTTGGTTCTACAAAACTACAATTACATCATCCTTTTGTCAAGCATTTGCAAAGGAAATATTTCGCTTTTAACAATTTTTAACATAAAATCAGGGAAATATTAAGAAATGATGTTAAGGATTATTAACCATTGAGCTAAGGCTTTGAGCCTTCTGATGTCAATGAACAACAGACAACAGACTTTGTCCATGATGCCTGAGCCTGTCGAAGGTAAACTATTATTCTGATTGCCTAAAATTATTATAGAAAGGTGATAAAACACCTTATTATCTTTTTTAAACTTAATTTAAAAATGTTAATAAATTTTAACTATTTTTGAAGCAAATTAACTTCTCATAATATAAAATTATTAGGAAGTCATAAATATAGCATTATGGAAGACAAAAAGCAGTTATCCGAGGAGGATATAAAGTTGCGTTATATAACTCCGGCTATCAATGCCGCTGGGTGGGATAACAAGCATATCCGAATGGAATATTACTTTACTGCAGGTAGAGTTTTAATCCAAGGGCAACATCATGCACGCAAGGAGGGTAAGAAAGCCGATTATCTGCTTTTTGCAGCACCTAATCATCCGATTGCCATTGTTGAAGCAAAAGATAATAATAAATCTGCCGGACACGGTCTTCAACAAGCAATGGATTATGCTCAAATTCTTGATTTGCCCTTCGCTTATAGTTCAAACGGTGATTGCTTCATTGAGCACGATTTTATCACGGGACAAGAGCGCGAGATTGCCCTTAACGCTTTCCCATCTACCGAAGAATTGCTTTCTCGTATTCACGCTGCCAAGCCATACGACGCAGAACAATTAAAGATTGTTGAGCAACCATACTACTTTGACCAATACACAAATGAGCCACGATACTACCAGCGTATAGCCATAAATCGAACAATCGAGGCTGTTGCACAAGGTCGAAATAGGATGCTGCTGGTAATGGCAACAGGTACCGGTAAAACTTTTACTGCATTCCAGATTATTCACCGTCTGACAAAGTCTGGTGCAAAGAAGAAGGTCCTATATCTTGCAGATAGGAATGTGCTTATAGACCAAACTATGGTGCAGGATTTTAGACCATTCAAGAAAGTGATGACCAAGATTCAGAACAAGAATCTTGATCCATCGTATGAAATCTATATGGCACTGTATCAGCAGTTGGTGTCGTATGATGAAGGAGTGAAAGACCCATTCACAGAATTTGCTCCTACATTCTTTGACTTAATTCTTGTTGATGAGTGTCATAGAGGTAGTGCTCGTGATGATTCTGCTTGGCGCAAGATTTTGGAGTACTTCTCATCTGCTACCCAGATAGGAATGACAGCGACTCCAAAGGTGAAAGAGGGAGCGAACAATCTTGATTATTTCAATGAGGGAGAGTATAAGGAGCCTCTCTACACATATTCGCTTAAGCAAGGTATCGAGGACGGTTTCTTGGCACCATATCGTGTTACCAATTCCTTCCTAAATGTTGACTTGGAGGGATGGAGCCCGGAAGAAGACGAGAGAGATATTCACGGATACCTGATAGAACAAGGCTATTTCAGTCGCAAAGATTTTGGCCGCAATATAGCATTGCTCAAACGCCGTGAAATAGTAGCTCGTCGTATTACAAAGATGCTTCATCAGATTGGACGAATGACCAAGACAATTGTATTCTGCACCGACATCGATGAGGCAGAAGCTATGCGCCAGTTGCTAGTTAATATGAACTCCGACCTTTGTAAGAAGGACCCAAGATATGTAATGCGTATTACGGGTGACGATACTGTTGGTAATAAACAGTTGGACAACTTCATTGATGTCGATCAGAAATATCCTTGTGTTGTAACCACATCTGAAATGCTATCTACGGGAGTGGATTGCAAAACATGTGGACTTATTGTGATTGATAAGGAGATTGGCTCTATGACCGAGTTTAAACAGATTGTTGGTCGTGGTACCCGTCTTCGCACTGATAAGGGCAAGTGGCATTTTGAAATCCTTGATTTTAGAAACGCCACCCAATTATTCAAAGACCCTGAGTTTGACGGCGACCCAGAACCTCCGCAAGGCGGTGGAGAAGGTCCTGGTGGTGGTACACCTGGTGGCGGAGGAGGCGGAACTCCTCCGGGAGGCGGTGGCGGTGAGCCGAGACCTCCTAAGTACATCGTAGGTGGACACGACATTCAGATTACTCACGAAAAGGTATCGTACCTCGGAGCAGATGGTCACACGCTCGTAACAGAGAGTTTGAAGGACTTTACCCGAAAGAATATTCGTGGAAAGTACGCTTCGCTTGATGACTTTATCCAGAATTGGTCTGCATCAGAGCGTAAACAGGCTATCGTAGATGAGCTCAAAGAGTACAATGTGCTTATAGATGCTGTTCGTGAGCAGAATCCGAGCCTTGCTGAGGCAGACATCTTCGATATTATATGCCATGTGGCATTCGATAAGAAACCTCTGACTCGTCGTGAGCGTGCTAATAATGTCAAGAAACGCAATTACCTCGCAAAATACGAGGGCGAAGCAAAGCGCATCTTGGAGGTATTGTTGGATAAGTATGCCGACAATGGTATCCTTGAACTTGAAAATGAAAACATCTTGGAGCTGCCGCCTTTTGATAAGATTGGCAAACCAAGCAAGATATGTAAATTCTTCGGTGGCCCTGCAGGATTCTTTAAGGCACTCGAAGAGCTCGAAAACGAATTATATAAAGCAGCATAGTGAAATATGGCAGTTAACAACCTGATTAAGAGACTTCAAAATATTATGCGCCAAGACGCCGGTATCAGCGGTGATGCCCAGCGCATAGAACAGATGGTATGGATGTTCTTCCTTAAAGTGTACGATGCACAGGAAGAGGTCTGGGAGTATAAGGCATATAAGGAGAAGAGAGACTTTGAGTCTATTATTCCTGAGCCTCTCAGATGGAGAAACTGGGCGGTAGATAATGCTGATGGAAATGCTCTTACGGGTGATAAGTTGTTGGAGTTTATCAATACTGTGCTGTTCCCGGTTTTGAAAGGCTCTACAGTTACTTACAATGGAGAAGAGATAAAAGGCATTGTAGTAACGCACGACACACCTCGCTCTCAGAGCATTGTTAAGGAAGTATTCGAAGACCTTAACCAGTATATGAAGAATGGAATCCTTCTTCGTCAGGTTACCAATGTTATCGATGAGATTGACTTCTCTGATGCCGAGGACCGCCATACATTTGGTGATATCTATGAGGGTATTTTGAAGGATCTACAGTCAGCTGGTAATGCAGGAGAATTTTACACGCCTCGTGCTCTTACCGATTTTATGGTTAAGATTCTCCAACCTAAACTTGGTGAGACTTTTGGTGACTTTACATCGGGTACAGGTGGCTTCTTAACCTCAGCCCTGAACTATTTGAAGGAGCAGGTTAAGACCACCGATGATTTTGCCCTATTCCAGAATGCAGTAGTCGGTCAGGAGTGGAAACCTCTTCCATATCTGTTGTCAATCACTAATCTATTGGTACACGATGTGGAAGCTCCTAACATCCTTCACTGCGACTCTTTGGGAACAAAGATGAGTGATTTTAAGGACTCTGATAAGGTTGATGTTGTCGCAATGAACCCACCTTATGGTGGTAGTACCGAAGCAAGCGTTAAGGGCAATTTCCCTCTTGATATGCGTAGTAGCGAGACTGCCGACCTCTTTATGGTACTTATTATGTACCGCTTGAAGGCCGATGGTCGTGCTGCTGTCATCGTTCCTGATGGTTTCTTGTTTGGTGTTGACGGTGCAAAACTCGCCATCAAAACAAAGTTGCTTAAAGAGTTTAACCTCCACACTGTACTTCGTTTGCCGGGTAGCATCTTTGCTCCATATACCAGCATTGCTACCAACATTCTGTTCTTCAATAATGAACAGGCAGAGGGTGCGACCGAAGAGTGCCACACAAATGAGACCTGGTTCTACCGCCTGGATATGCCCGAGGGATACAAGCATTTCTCGAAGACCAAGCCAATGAAGTTAGAACACTGCAAACCTATTGAGGATTGGTGGAATAATCGTGAGGAGATAGTTGTAGAGGAAGGTAATATCAAGTCTAAGAAATTTACCGCAGCAGAACTCCTTGCTATGGACTGTAACTTTGACCAGTGTAAGTTCCCGAAAGATGACGAAGAGGTGCTGCCACCGGCAGAGCTTCTTGCTGATTACTTCAAGAAGCGTGCTGCTTTGGACCACGAAATAGATAAGACTCTCGCAGAGATTCAGAAACTTTTAGGTATTGAATTGAACGATGAACGGTAAGCAACTTAAAAATAGTATCCTTCAGTGGGCGATACAGGGAAAACTTGTACCGCAGGATCCTAATGACGAGCCGGCATCAGTCCTGCTTGAGCGTATTCGTGAGGAGAAGGCACGCCTTGTCAAGGAGAAGAAAATCAAGAAAGATAAGAACGAATCAATCATTTTCCGTGGTGACGATAATTCCCATTATGAGAAGTTTGCCAACGGAACAATTAAATGTATTGATGATGAGATACCCTTTGAGATACCTCAGAGTTGGTGTTGGGTGAGACTAGGAGCAATCGCCACTATTATCGGAGGTTATGCATTCCCCAGCGAGTCGATAAAATCAGAGAAAGGATATAGAGTCATAAGAATATCAGATTTTAATGATTCTAAAATTGTCTATAACAAAGTCGTTAGGTATAATGGGGATGCAGACTTAACTCAGTATGAAATATGTGAGCGAGATATCCTAATGGCGATGACTGGAGGAACTGTTGGCAAGAGTGTTTTTCTAACTGAACTCCCGGAAAAGCACATGCTGCTAAATCAACGTGTTGCTATAATCCGTAACAAATACATATTTGATGAATACCTTAATCTTGTCATAACATCTCCTATTACAATTGATGTCGTGAATAGTAGAAAAAATTCTACTAACGACAATATATCAATGGTAGATATATATAATTTTCTTGTCCCAGTTCCACCAACAAACGAACAAAAAAAGATAGTTCAGAAGATACAAGAAGCATTGCCTTTTGTTTACACTTATGGAAAGTCGCAAGAGGCATTGGATAAGCTGAATGCAGAGATTTTTGATAAACTCAAGAAGTCAGTATTGCAGGAGGCAATTCAAGGCAAACTCGTTCCTCAAAGTCCAGATGACGAACCTGCTTCTGTACTTCTTGAGAAAATAAAGGCTGAGAAGGCTAAATTATTCAAAGAGGGCAAGTTAAAGAAAAAAGACCTTGTGGATTCTGTAATCTTCAAAGGTGATGATAACAAGTATTACGAGAAGGTAGGTTCACAAGTTACCTGTATTGATGATGAAATCCCCTTTGAGATACCGACATCATGGGCATGGGTTCGGTTGGAGCAGTTGTGTACATATATTCAGAGAGGTAAATCTCCAAAGTACTCAGAGATAAGGAAATATCCAGTAGTTGCTCAAAAATGCAATCAATGGACCGGCTTTTCTTTGGAGAAAGCCTTGTTCTTAGATCCAGCTACAATAGGCTCATATGGAGAAGAACGATTCTTACAAGATGGTGATTTGTTATGGAACTCAACAGGATTAGGAACACTTGGTAGAATGGCTATCTATGATTCGTCCAAAAATGAATATGGATTGGCTGTTGCAGATAGTCATGTAACAGTTATACGTGCTATACCATCTATGGTGTCATCAGAATACTTGTTTAAGTATTTTTCAAGTCATACTGTACAATCTGTCATAGAGGATAAATCAGAAGGCAGCACCAAGCAAAAAGAGTTGGCTACATCTACAGTTAAAAGTTATATGGTTCCCCTGCCTCCATATGAAGAACAGTTGCGAATTGTGGCTGTTGCAAATAATGTAATAGCAAGTATTACGAGACGATAGATGGCAAAACGGAGTGCATCGATGAACGGATTCCATTTGAGTTGCCTCATAATTGGTGTTGGGCGACATTAGGTAATCTTGTTCAGAACTACTCTGGACTTGCATATAAGAAAGAGAATCTTGATGAGCGTTCTACATCATATATACGAGTTCTACGAGGTGGAAACATTGACGATGGGCAATGGTCAATGAAGGATGACGATGTGATGATCGCTTCAAAGTTCGTTAAACCTGAACTACTATTGACCGCAGGCACATTTATCACTCCAGCAGTAACATCTATAGAGCAAATGGGTAAGACGGCATTAGTAAGAGATGATCAACCTCAAACGGTGGTTGGTGGCTTTGTCTTGATGTTGTTACCATTCTTGAGAGATTGGAGTCTATTAAATTATCTCGAACTCATTTTTCAATCAGAATACTACAAAGGATACTGTCGTAGCATTACAAACAAATCGGGACAGGCTTTTTACAACCTATCCCGACAAAAGTTGATGCAATTCCTTGTTCCTCTACCACCATTGAATGAGAGAATTGCTATTGCAAATGAAGTTGCAAAAATCAGTTCATTGATGAGGTAACAGCTTCTAATTTATGCACGATTCTTACCTGCTCATCATATGGAGGAATACCTATGAGTAGGTTATTGAATATGTCTTTATTGAGGTGCGGTATAGCCGCACCCTTTTTTGAGTTACGCAATTCGTCTTTATAAAATCGGATAAATGCTAACACATAAGGCAAATAAAGTTTCTCACTTATCCATAGTTGCTTAAATGTACTGCCCATGTAGCCGTCTATAGGTACTGTGAAAACCTCGCCAGAGTTCTCGCCATCAACAAGAATAATGTTGTCTCCTTTCTCTACGAATTTGCCTTGTTGCAGATAAGTGGCACTAGCTTTACCTCGCAAATATTTTGCGTCTAAACATACTTGTGAACCAGTTTGCTTCACACCATCTGACAGAAGACAGATAGAATGCAATCGTTTAACCTCCCAACTGTCAGGATAGTCAAAAACAGATTCGATAGGAGTTGTAATTCCATCTATCGTCTCATAATACTTGCTATTACGAATTCTATTTTATCTACAATTCGCTTTTGTTCATCTATTGATGCTATGGGCAATAGTAGTTTATGTAGTGCATTTGACGATAGGCCTTGTATGCCGATTCCTTTACCTCCAATTAGGCCGATGTGTTTGTACAAGTATAAGGTATAATAAACAAACATAGTACATATTGGAGTATATGCTCTTAGCCTGTGAATATGATTTTGAATTCTGATATCATATTCATAATTCCATATAGCACTGCGACCAATATCACCACCTTCGCATACCAATAAATCGCCTTTCTTGACAGTACATTTATCCAGTTCCTCATCTGTAAAAGGCATTGAACGAAGTTTATCTAAAACGAAACTATTCCAGTATAAATTTGAAGTTGTGATGTAGTTATAGAATACTCCTTTCTGATTTGAGCCATTAAGTGCCTTACCAGTATTGTGCTGGAATATATTTCCAAGACGAGTCCACACCCAACTTTCTGGTATTTCGAAAGGTATTTCCTCGTCGATACAATTGACTTCTGAGCCTACCTTCTCGTAATACTTGTTATCATCACCTTTGAAGATAACAGAATCCACAAGGTCCTTCCTCTTTAACTTGCCCTCCTTGAAGAGTTTAGCCTTCTCAGCCTTTATTCTCTCAAGAAGTACAGAAGCAGGTTCGTCATCTGGACTTTGAGGAACGAGTTTGCCTTGAATTGCCTCCTGCAATACTGACTTCTTGAGCTTTTCGAAAATCTCTGCGTTGAGTCTATCGAGGATGCCTTGAGACTTGCTATATTTGTCAACAAGAGGTTCTAACTCAAAATATTTATCAACTATCTTATGTTGCTCTTGAATAGGAGGTATTGGCACTAATACTTCTCTAATTGCTTCAATTGAAATACTCTCTTGAGCAGTTGCTTTTTTATACTTAGTTAGTTCTGCATAGCCGTATTGGCTTAATAGATAAATATGGAGATATTCTTCCAAAATACAAACTTCGGAAACAGGGTTCAGTATTTCAATTTTACCCACATTTGAGCCTAAGTGAAATTTACCAGACCTATTATGTATACCAATATTACCAATAGTCCCCACATATGGGGTTAAAAGACATTTCTTTGAAATTTGGCTTCGCTCCAGCTCCTCTGACAAACTTTCTGGTATAAATGCCTCAAAATCATAAATTATCTTTCCCCCTTGTACATTCTTTCCCTTGAATAATGGAACTCCAGTAGTTTGCAGATTGTCAGCAATATACTTTGTATACTCAAACCCCGCAAGTTTAGTTACAAAAGCTATATTGTTGATCTTACACCATGCCCATCCAGCAGGTATCTCAAAAGGTATCTCATCGTCAATACATTTAACTGTTCCGTCGGCAAACTTCTCATAATGGGAATTGGCAGAATTATAGAATCATCATAATTTATTAAGTGACAACTTTTTGTTTAACTAAAATGTAATTTATTATGGTAAAGAATTTTGAGCTTTTCCTCCGACAAGAGAATATGTCGGACAACACCATTGCTGCCTATGTGTACGCAGTCAATGATTATTATTCGCGTAAGAAGGAGTTGAACAAACGAAACCTTCTTATGTACAAGTCTTATCTGATGGAGACCTTCAAACCCAAAACAGTTAATCTGCGAATTCAAGCTCTGAACAAATATTTGGAGTATATGAACAAAACGAGGTTACGACTTAAATCCGTTAAGGTTCAGCAGCGTTCATACTTGGAGAATGTCATCAGCAATGCTGACTACACATTCCTAAAAAATAAATTGAAGAGGGAGGAAAATTTGGAATGGTATTTTGTTGTAAGATTTCTGGCTGCAACTGGCGCCCGTGTTAGCGAATTAGTGCAAATAAAGATTGAGCATGTGAATGTAGGATACTTTGATATCTACACAAAAGGAGGTAAATATCGCAGACTATTTATTCCCAAGAAACTTCGAGAAGAAACTATTGAGTGGTTGAGTCATAAGGACCGAACAAGCGGGTATCTTTTCCTCAATCGATTCGGAGAGAGAATTACTACGCGCGGTATAGCACAGCAGTTGAAGAACTATGCTCTGAAGTACGGGCTTAATGAAAAAGTTGTATATCCTCATTCATTCCGTCATAGATTTGCCAAGAACTTTCTTGAAAAGTACAATGACATCTCATTACTAGCGGATTTGATGGGACACGAAAGCATAGAGACCACACGCATATATCTCCGTAGAACTAGTACAGAGCAGCAAGCAATTGTTGATAAAGTTGTGGTTTGGTAGATGTTGATTTTTCAAGTCTCTCAAAAAATATAATATTAGTTTGAGAGACTTGATTTTTTACTTTCTTGGTAGAACACAGATTCTATATTTTCTTATATTTGCTTCATAAATTCATCATCATGAAAGAAGCCGGTTTCGTTTATATTCTGACAAATCCTAGTTTTAAAGAAGATTGGGTTAAGATTGGTAAAAGTTCTGTTTCAGTTGAACAACGTGTTAAAAAGTTAGATAACACTGCTGTGCCACTACCTTTTGAGATATATGCAACTATGAAAACTTCAAAGTTTAATGAAGCAGAAAAACTAATCCATAACTTTATCTCTATGTTTACCAATCTTCGTATTCGTGATAATAGGGAGTTCTTTAATGTCAAACCTGAAAAGGCACTTGAGATATTCAAACAGGTGGCAAAAGTTATAGATGATGCAGAGATTGAAGAAACATACAAGTTGTCAATGTTTGGTTCTAACGAAGAAACTGATTGTAACAACGACAAATCAACTTCATCAAGAACCCCTAAAAGAGATGAGATTAAGAAATGGATGATACCTGCAAATCCTAAATATTTTGACTTGAAGGGTTGTTTGGAAAAATTAGGATATGTATATTGGAGACAACATTTTAATTTCCAAACAGGAGATATTATCTATATCTATGTAGCAAGTCCTGAAAGTGCAGTTAGATTCAAATGTATAGTGGACGGACATGATTTGCCTTTTTCTTCTGACAATGATGTAGAATTAGAATTCTTCGTAAATCCTGATGATTACAATAATTCCAAAAATCATAATAGATTTATGAAGTTGAGATTATTGTCATCAAGTAAATCTGAAAGATTGACAATGATACATTTATTGGAGAATGGAATGAGAAGTGCTCCGCAAGGATGCTTGAATCTTTCACATAAAAACAATTCAGAGTTGTTAAGTTATATAGAAGAACAGTTTTAAAGATAAAAAGGACAGGCCTCATCAGAAAGTCAGTCTTTTTATTATATTAACCTCTCACTTTAAGTATAACCACAGTCGTACCATCTTCGTATCAAGTTCGTATCAAGTTCGAAGTGGGGAAGTGGAGAAGTCAACGGACAACAGACTTTTGTTTTTAATCAAATATTTGTTCTTGGCAGTAACTCCTGCCGCCTCGGAGAAATAGCTTTTTTAGTTAGGAGTTGCTTTAATTTCCTCAATTCCTCAATTCCTCAGATCCTCAAATCCTCAGTTCCTAAATTTTATCCTCAAACTAAAATAATTCAATTGCATTTTTTCTTACCTTTGTACAAAATCATAAATTAAGCATAAATATGAAAAAATCATTACTCTATATATTGATAATTAGTATATTATCTTCTTGTACGAATGTAACAAACAATGCTCCTGAAGCTATTGAACCAATACCAACTCAACAACAAATCGATTGGCATAAACTTGAAACCTACGCCTTCGTGCATTTCGGTTTAAATACTTACAACGACCTAGAATGGGGCTACGGCAATACTCCGGCTTCTACTTTCAACCCGACGGAACTGGACTGCGAACAGTGGGTCATGACGCTTAAACAATGTGGCATGAAAGGAGTGATTCTCACCGCAAAACATCACGATGGATTCTGTCTCTGGCAGACAAAAACAACAGATTATAGCATTGCTAATTCTCCTTATAAAGACGGTAAAGGCGACATGGTGAAAGAACTATCCGACGCTTGCAAGAAACACGGACTTAAATTCGGTCTCTATCTTTCTCCTTGGGATAGAAATCATGCTCAATATGGATATGATGATTATGTAGAGACTTATCACAAACAAATTGATGAACTCACAAGTAATTACGGTGAACTCTTCGAATTCTGGTTCGACGGCGCTAACGGCGGTAATGGTTTTTACGGCGGAACTAACGAATTTCGTTCTATAAACGCTAAGGAATATTATGACTACGAACGCGCTCGCGATACTATCTTAAAACGTCATCCTAATGCTATGATTTTCGGAGGCACATGTCAGACAATACGTTGGGTCGGCAATGAACAGGGCTGGGCTGGCGACACTGACTGGTGTATGATAAATCCTGAAATAAATGATAATCACAAATATCTCACGCATGGCTCTGAAAATGGAACGCATTGGATTCCAGCAGAAGTGGATGTCTCTATTCGTCCGGGTTGGTTCTATCACGAGAGAGAAGATCATCAGGTGAAAAGCATCGCGCATCTTACTGATATTTACTATCGTAGCGTCGGTCATAACGCAAATCTCTTGCTTAACTTCCCAATAAATCTCGACGGAAAGATTCCTGCTTTAGATTCTATAAAGGCTGTGGAATGGTATAATGTCATTTCTAATGATTTAAAAGATAATATCTTAAAAGACGCCAAAGTTAATGTCGACAACGAAAGAGCTCGTAAGTTCAAGGCTGAAAACGTACTTGATGATGATTGGGAAACTTACTGGGCAACGGAAGATGATTACAATTTTGGAACTATCTCATTTACATTCGATAATCCAGTGAAAATGAATAGGGTAGTGCTTCAGGAATATATTCCGCTCGGTCAAAGAGTAAGTGATTTTTATATGGAAGGTGAGTTAGACGGCAAATGGTTTAAAATCAATGCTTTTGACACATTGTCGACTATTGGTTACAAGCGTATCGTTCGTTTCAATACTGTTGAACTTGATAAGTTGATAATCTATTTTGAAGAGAGTCGCGGTCCTTTGTGTATCAATAATATAGAAGCATATTGCGCTCCTGTTTTGCTCACAGAACCTGCTATTTCTCGCGATTTTGATAATTATGTGAAGATTGAATCGTCCGACAAAGACGCTGCTGTTTTTTACACTCTCGATGGTTCTGAACCAAATGAAAATTCATTGAGATATGACAAACCTTTCATTTTCAATAAAAACGGCGTCATAAAAGCTATTTCTTACGATGCTGAATCTAATAATAAAAGCTCTGTAGCAATAAAGGAACTTGACTTGTCGCATGATTTCTTTAACATTATTGAAGCAAAAGAAGGAACAAGAAAAATCATCGATGCTAATGTTTATTCAACGATGTATATCAATAATAATGAGAAACTGACATTTGAGTTTAAGGAAGAACAATCAATCTGTGGATTCAGATATACTCCAAATCAATCTCGTGATGCTTCTCGTCATATCGTTGATTATGAATTATATATTGACGGAAACTTGATTAAAAACGGAACTTTCGGAAATATCAAAAACAATCCGATAGAACAAGTGATTAGATTTGAAGATATTAAAGGCAAAACTGTGACATTCATTCCAAGGAGAAGCTCTGACGATAGCAGAAATGGCGGAATTGCTGAGTTCTCAATAATAACCAAGTGATTTTTAATAATTTTTTTTGGATAATTACTAGAATAAAATAATTTTTACAATCTTTGCATTGGGGAATTCACTCTTGAACTAACATTTAAAATAATTGTTATAAAGATAGGTTAAAGATGTTCTGCCTGTTTTTATGATTGTGTCAAATAAAAAGAACACATTATTGGTATTATGCATTATTTATTGATTTTACTGCTCGTTTCGCTTGCTGTCTCGGCTCTCGGCTGGGTTTATTTCATCTATTTCTTTAGTCTAGGCTATGGCTTCGGCGTCTCTGCTTTAGCTATCGCCATAGCAGTCATCTTCCGCGATGTACTGACAATCCCAACAGCTCTTTTGTGCGTGGTTATGTTTATCTTCGGAATGCGTCTCGGTCTTTATCTCGCAACTCGCGAAAAGAGGTCTGCTGAATACAAGAAGATTCTCTACGGTCCAGATGCCGCGAAGAAAAAGCCTCTTTTTGTAGTTATCACAGTGTGGATTTTCTGCGCTCTCTTGTATGTCGGTCAGGTAAGTCCAGTGGCTTTCTATCTCGCAAATGCCGCTGACGGCGTCGCTGTCAATGAGTTATGGGCTTGGATAGGAGCAGGTCTCATGGCATTAGGCGTCATCTTGGAATCTGTCGCCGACGCTCAGAAGAAAGCTGCTAAGAAAATAAATCGTAACCGTTATGTTGATACAGGTTTATACAGAATCGTTCGTTGTCCTAACTACCTCGGAGAACTTGTAATCTGGACTGGTTCTTTGGTCGTTTGCATCGGCGCATCATGTTCTGTATGGCAATGGATTATTGCAGCAATCGGTTATATTGGAATCGTTTACGTCATGTTCAGCGGTGCTCGCCGCCTTGAATTAAGACAAGCCGTCACATATGGCAACGACCCTGAATTTCAAGAATATATCAAGAAAACTCCAATTTTGCTTCCATTTGTTCCAATCTACACCTTGATTAAATATGAATGGTTGAAAGCTTGATGTTATTACGACAATAAAAGCAAAAGACAAGTAACGTATTATGATTGTTACTTGTCTTTTTTATTGATTAACATTGATTTAATAGAATCATTCGCACATGGCGTCGAATTGTTCGTGTGTTCCTAATCTTCCGTTGATGACGCAGACGCATTCCACAACTGCCTTGACGCAAAGTTTTTCGTCGGATGCTCTGTAAATGTCTTGGTAAAAAACGTATCTAATTCCTTCTTTCTTGACGTTAAGTCTGCTGTAAAACTCATCGCCGCCTCTTAATGGAGTCTTGTATGTCAATGAGATACGAGCAACGACAGGGTCGATGCCTTGTTCGTGCATGTCAGCGAATTTAACACCTCTAGATTCGATGAATTCATGGCGTGTATGTTCTGTATAATGTTGATAATTAGCGTTGTTTACAATTCCTTGTCCGTCGCATTCGTAGTCGCGGACTTTCATCTTTAGTTCAAAAATATAGTTTTCCATCAGATTTTAATGTCTTCTTTTAAGTTAAAATATTCTTTCAAAATATCATTTCCAATCAAATCGTCTTTCTTCGCTGAAATCAGCTGTTTTCCTTTTGAAATAAGCCAGATGTCGTCGGTGTAACGTAACAATAATTCAAGGTCGTGGGAGCTGAAAATAATGGTCTTGTTTCGTTCTTTTGTCAGCATTTTCATCAGAGAAAACAGTTCGATTTTACTCGGATAATCGATGAAAGCAGTAGGCTCGTCCATAAATATAATAGGAGTGTTTTGTGCCAATGTCTTTGCTATCATCACCTTTTGTTTTTCTCCATCACTTAATGTGTTGAAATATCTGTTTTTCAATTGATTTATACCAACTATATCAAGTGATTCTTGAATTATATTTTCATCTTCTTTTTCTATCTTTCCGAAGAAATTTGTATACGGGCAGCGACCACTCGCGACCACATCATATACCTTTAAAAACATATCGTCAGGTCGCTCGGTAAGAACCAATCCAATCAACATAGCTTTCTCTTTAGCGGAATACTCAGAAAGCTCTTTTCCCATCAATTCTACGCTTCCGCCAATCGCTTTGATATGCGCAGTCAGCGTCTTGAAAAGCGTCGATTTTCCTGCGCCATTTGGCCCGATTAAAGCAATCAGACTTCCTTCTTCCAAACTCACGTTGATAGGAGGCAAGATGGCTTTGTCTTTATATCCAATATGTAAATTTTTAGTTTTTAAAACTTCCATTTTTATATCACTAAAAATCAAATATTTATCTTTTTCTTAAAATAACCCAAATCACAATAGGAGCGCCAATGAATGCTGTCACTGCGTTTATTGGAAGATTGCCTTCAAAACCTGGCATTCTCGCGACTAAATTGCACAACAAACTGACAATCATTCCTATTAACATAACGGCAGGCACTAATATTCTGTGGTCACTGGTTTTGAAAATGAATCTTGTCAAATGTGGAATCGCTAATCCTAAAAACGCAATCGGACCGCAATAGGCTGTCACAATCGCTGTCAAATAACCAGAAACGAGTATGACAAACAGATTGTTTCTCTTTACATTAAGTCCTAAATTCTCGGCGTATAAATCTCCTAAAAGCATAATGTTCAGGTTTTTAGACATGAACAAACTTGCGAAAAGTCCAAGAATTATGCTCATTGAGAAGAATGCTAATTTAGTTTTTCCTACTGCTGAAAAAGAACCCATTCCCCAAATTACAAAGGCATGGATGTCTTCTTTCATACTGAAGAATTTCATTATATCTGTCAACGAACCGGCAAGATATGAAATCATCAAGCCTACGATTATCAATGTGGTCATATTTCTGACACGGCTACTAAATCCAAGTATCATCATCAATACCAATGTAGCTCCTAAAAACGCAGCGATGCTTACTCCGATATTCGACCATAATCCAAAAGATGACAGTGCGTTGCCGCCTAAAATGCCCGTGAATAAGATTGTTATTGCGACTCCTAATCCTGCGCCGCTGCTGATTCCAAGCATCGAGGGGTCGGCAAGGGGATTCCTGAATAATGTCTGCATCAAAAGTCCCGCAACTGACAAAGCTGCTCCTGCGAAAAGAGCTGTCACGGCTTGCGGAAGTCTGTATTCAAAAACGATTGTCGATATAGTCGAATTACTTTCTTCTCCGAAAAACACCTTGAACAAATCAGCAAATGGAATCGTGACTGACCCCACGAATAGGTTAAGGAAAAACAACAATATTCCTAGAAATATTATTGTGATTAAAATACTGATATTTATTTTATTACGAGTCATTATTTAAGTAATCGCTTGAAGTATGTCGGAACGTAATTTTCCCATTCTTCTGTTAATAATTCTGGATGAAAATGATAGATAAAATCAGCCAATAAGACATCTGGTTCGTATTGTGATTTTTCAAAATATCCGCTTTCTCGCACGTTGCAAACCAACAATTGTTTTTCCTTAAACGCTTTAAAAAGTGGATATAATTCATTTTCGTTTTTCAATCTTTCGTAAGTGAATGGAATATCTGACGAGTTGATGACTCTCCAGAAATCGGCGTTTTGTGCTTTTAAAAGAACGCTTTCTGCGTCAATGTGAAGTCTTCCCGTCGACTCGTTGTCTTTCCAAATATAATAGCCGCCAGCATCGGAGAAAATCTTTGCGATATAACTGTTTCCTCCTGG
>JBGVET010000042.1:0-8749 GCA_045120395.1 Candidatus Limimorpha sp. | reverse complement strand
CTCAAAACTCACAGCAAAAAAATAAATTAATTAACAATAACAATTTAACACAAACGCTTATGAAGAAATTTTTATCTCTAATTGTTGTTTTGATGCTTGCTTTCGGTGTTAAGGCACAGTTTGTGTCAATAACAGAAGCTGTAGATTTTACATTTTCTGACAATGGAAGTGAGAGAACATTATTTGAAGTGCTTGACAGCGGTCAGCATGCGTTGCTTTATTTCTTTAATTATCAATCGACAGAAGACCTTACTACAGCGATAATTAACGAAATGTACAATGAGCTTGGCAAAAATCAAAATGATGTTTATACCATTGGACTAGACCCTGCTAATGAAAGTGTTTTGCTTAATCAATGGGCTTATCTGAATGAAGTTGAATTTCCTTTAGTGGCTAAAGACAAAGCTTACTATATCTCTCAAACATATAGCGGAAGCAGCTTTGGATTGATGTTACCAACATTAGTTTTAATAGCACCTAATCATGATGTTATTCTCAAAGAGATATGGCCTATCTCTTCAGCAGAACAAGTCGTCGGAATAATAAACGACAAGCTCGTTACAGGTGATGACAACACTGGCGACGATGATGGAGATGATGAAGACGATGAAGGTGATGAAGGTGACGATGAAACTCCAGTTGGTCTTGCAGCTCCTACAAATGTAGTAGCTACAGCAACAAGTGCAACAACAATTGTTTTGACATGGGATGCTGTCGATGGCGCTACAGAATATAACATCTACACACCAGCAAGTTTCGATAACAATGTGTTAGGTTTAACAGAAACGACATACACATTCGAAGGCTTGACAGCAGATACAGAATACTGCTTCAATGTTTCAGCAGTTAGTCAAACAGATGAAAGTGACACAGCAGAAGCTTGCGCTACAACACAAGCTGAAGACGAAGATGATGGCAACGATGAACCAGAATATCCAGAACAAACAACAGTTCCTGAAGCTCCAGTAATCAACGTTTATGCTGAAAACTCAGGTCTTATCGTAATAGAATGGGAAGCTGTTGAAACCGCTATCTTCTATTATGTATATTATAATGGCAATCTCGTTGGCGATGGCCAAGTGATGGGAACCGAAGTTGAAATAAAAGTTTATCCAGAAACAACATATTGCTTCACTGTCACTGCTGTCAATACCGTGGGTGAGTCAGAACATTCAAATGAAGCTTGCGCTACAACACCAGCTGAAGAAGGCGAAGAACCAGAAAATCCAGATAGCACTATCGAACTCATTGAAAATGGTTTCAATATTTATCCAAATCCGGTTAACGACAGACTTTATATTGAGGCAGAAACAGAAATCAAGGAAGTAGTAGTATATGATGTTTACGGAAGACGCCAAAATCTTAGAAACTCAGAAACTCAGAAACTTAGAAACTCAATTGATGTTGTAGAATTTAACAGCGGTGTTTACTTCGTGAAGGTCGTTACAGAAAACGGTGAAGCGGTACAACGCTTTATTAAGAAATAATAGGCTTTGAGCTATGAGCCATGAGCTACGAGCAATTGCTAGCTCAAGGCTCGATGCTCAAAACTCACAGCAAAAAAATAAATTAATTAACAATAACAATTTAACACAAACGCTTATGAAGAAATTTTTATCTCTAATTGTTGTTTTGATGCTTGCTTTCGGTGTTAAAGCACAAACAGCTCCAGATTTTAACTGTATTGATGATTTTGGAAGACAAATCCATTTGTACAATGTCTTAGATAAAGGACAATATGCATTCCTTTATTTCTTTATTCCTAATACAGAAGATCAAGAAGGTCAGTTCTCTCAGATCATAGCTGAGTCATACTATTATTATGGTGCAAACCAAGACGAGGTTTATTTCATTGGTATAGCACCAACAGGTGACAGTCTTAGCGTAGATTCATGGAAAGTCGACTTTCAAGTGGATTTCCCAATTATTCATAAATTCACAGAAGGCAGCGATGTCGATGATATCTGTGATGCTTATGGCGCACAATTCCTTGCAAGATTGATACTTGTTGCTCCAGACCATCAAATCATTATTAATGATCTTTGGCCTGTTGAATCAACACAGCATCTTATTGATGAAATTGATGCTGCAATTGAAAAACATAAAAACAATACACTAAACATTGCAGAGATAGAAAATAAATATGCTATCTATCCAAATCCTGCTTCTTCAGAAGTTAAGATTATTTCAAATGGCGATGCAAATGTCAAGATCTTCGATATGACAGGCCGTTGCGTCAAAGACATCAATGTTGATGATAATGCCTCAATCAATATAGAAGACTTAAATACAGGCGTTTACTTCGTTAACGTAAACGGCAAAGTAGAGAAACTCATTGTGAAATAAAACTCAGAAATTAAAAAAATCAAAACCTCAGAATTTAAAAGTTCTGAGGTTTTTTTTGAAATCTTAAATTTTTGAGGTTTTGAATTTCTGAGATTCTGAGATTTATAAAAAAAAGGGCGATAACGCCCTTTTTTATTATTGTCTTGCTGCTAAAAGCAAATCTAACATCTTGATTGCTGAGTCGCTGATGACTGAGCCAGGTCCGAAGATAGCTGCTGCGCCAGCGTCATACAAGAATTGATAATCTTGTGGAGGGATAACACCACCGACGACTACCATGATATCTGGGCGACCTAATTTCTCGAGTTCTTCAATAACTTGAGGAACGAGTGTCTTGTGACCTGCAGCCAAACTTGAAACGCCGAGGATATGAACGTCGTTTTCAACTGCTTGACGTGCTGATTCTGCTGGTGTCTGGAATAATGGTCCCATGTCGACGTCGAAGCCTATGTCAGCGTAACCTGTTGCTACGACTTTAGCGCCACGGTCGTGACCATCTTGACCCATCTTAGCGATCATGATACGAGGACGGCGTCCTTCAATCTTAGCGAATTCGTCAGCTTTAGCAACTGCTTCTGCGAATTTAGCGTCACCTTTTGTTTCCATAGAATAAACTCCTGAGATTGTACGAATAACTGCTTTATAACGTCCTGCTACTTTTTCGCAAGCCATAGAGATTTCGCCTAATGTTGCGCGGCATTTAGCTGCTTCAACTGCTAATTCTAACAAGTTGCCTTCGCCTGTCTCAGCTGCTTTTGTGATAGCTGCTAAGCAACGGTCAACATCAGCTTGGTTACGTTTAGCACGTAAGTCGTTGAGACGTTTGATTTGTGATTCGCGAACTGCAGTGTTGTCAACTTCGAGAGTTTCGATAGCGTCTTCATGTTCGAGACGGAACTTGTTGATACCAACGATGATTTCGCTGCCAGCATCGATACGAGCTTGTTTGCGTGCTGCTGCTTCTTCGATACGCATCTTTGGAAGACCTGTCTCGATAGCTTTTGCCATACCGCCCATAGCTTCGATTTCCATGATGTGTTCCCAAGCTCTATCGGCGATTTCTTTTGTCAATGATTCAATGTAATATGAACCTGCCCATGGGTCAACTACTCTACATACGTTAGTTTCTTCTTGGATGTAGATTTGAGTGTTACGAGCGATACGTGCTGAGAAGTCTGTAGGAAGAGCGATAGCTTCGTCCAAAGCATTGGTGTGCAATGATTGTGTGTGGCCGAGTGCTGCGCCCATAGCTTCGATACATGTACGTGCTACGTTGTTGAATGGGTCTTGTTCTGTTAATGACCAACCTGATGTTTGAGTGTGTGTACGGAGTGCCAATGACTTTTCGCTCTTAGGATTGAAAGTCTTGACGATCTTAGCCCATAACATACGAGCAGCACGCATCTTAGCGATTTCCATGAAGTGATTCATACCTGAACACCAGAAGAATGAAAGACGTGGTGCGAAAGCGTCGATGTCGAGACCTGATTTAACACCTGTACGGAGATAATCCCAACCGTCAGCCAAAGTGTAAGCCAACTCTATGTCGCATGTAGCTCCAGCTTCTTGCATGTGGTAGCCAGAGATAGAGATTGAGTTGAACTTAGGCATCTTCTTAGATGTGAATTCGAAGATGTCGGCGATGATACGCATTGAGAACTCAGGTGGATAAATATATGTATTACGAACCATGAATTCTTTCAAGATGTCGTTTTGGATTGTACCTTGAAGTTCTTCATAGGTAGCGCCTTGTTCCAAAGCAGCAACGATGTAGAATGCTAATACTGGCAAAACAGCGCCGTTCATTGTCATAGACACTGACATCTTGTTGAGTGGAATCTGGTCGAATAAGACTTTCATGTCTTCTACTGAACAGATACTTACGCCAGCTTTACCGACGTCACCCATAACGCGTTCATGGTCGGCGTCATAGCCACGGTGTGTAGCAAGGTCGAAAGCAACTGACAAACCTTTTTGTCCAGCAGCGATGTTACGACGATAGAAAGCATTTGATTCTTCAGCTGTTGAGAAACCAGCATATTGACGGATTGTCCAAGGACGCATCACATACATTGTTGAGTATGGTCCGCGGAGATATGGAGCGATACCTGCTGCATAGTTGAGGTGTTCCATACCTTCGAGTTGTGCTGATGTGTAAGCTGGACGTACGTTGATATGTTCAACAGTTTCCCATTCTGGTTTTATACCGTTTTTGTTTTCCCATTCTTTTGGGTCTTCTGTCTGAGGTATAACGTTGATGTTTATATCTTTAAAATTTGGCTTCATTGTTATTCCTTTCTTTATTTTGTTATACCTAATTTCTTTTGAAAATCTTGTAATGTCTCTAAGACGTTGCTCTTGACGTGGATGAAATATTCCATACCAGCAGCTTTGAGTACGTCGGCTGTACCTTCTGGGTTACCTGCCAAAACGACGATAGCTTGGTCTTTAAGAGCTTCGTAAATCTTAAGAGCGTTGCCTTCACCGTATTCTTCGTCTGAAGAGCAGATGACAACGATTTCTGGTTTAACTTCTTTAGCTGCTGCGATACCGTCTTCAACAGTTTTGAAACCTGCGTTGTCGACTACTTCGAAGCCAGCACATGCGAAGAAGTTAGAAGCGAAGTTAGCTCTTGCCTTAAGCATTGCTAAGTTACCGTATGTCAACATCCATGCTACAGGACGTTTGTTGCTTTGGCTGTAAACGTCAGTTGCATAACGTAATTGCTCGAATTGTTGAGCGACGCGGTAAGTTACGATTGTATCGATTTCTGCGTTTTCGTCGCGGCGGCAGTTAGCTTCAAATACCCATGCTTCTGGATTTGACTTCATTGTCTCTGTGAAGTTAGGGAATTGGTTTGTACCGAGGATGATTTCGCGGCGTGTAGCTACGTTGTTGAGGCGTTTTGTTGCGCTGTCTTTAACCATCTTTTGGATTGTGCCGTTACGCAATGCTGCGAGGTAACCGCCTTCTTCTTGAATTTGGAGGAATAAATTCCAAGCTGCCTTAACCAATGAGTCGGTGAGGTTTTCAATGTAATATGAACCTGCTGCTGGGTCAGCTACTTTGTCGAAGTGTGATTCTTCTTTCAAGATGAGTTGTTGGTTACGAGCGATACGTTCTGCGAATTCTGTTGTTGGTTCGTAAACCATGTCGAATGGAGTTACGCTGAATGAGTGAACGCCACCGAGGATAGCTGACATAGAACCTGTTGTTGTACGTAACATGTTGACGTATGAGTCATACAAGCTCATGTTGATTTGTGCGTTGAAAGCGTGGATGAGCATCTTAGCGTTTTCTTCTTTTGCGCCGTATGCCTTAGCGATGTTAGCCCACAAAACTCTGTATGCACGCATCTTAGCCATTTCCATGAAGTAGTTTTGACCTACTGCTACGTTGAAACGCATTTTAGGAAGGATAGCGTCGATGTTTAAATCAGTGTCAGTTAATTTGTCTAAATATTCAGCGCCGATAGCCAAAGCGAATGCCATTTCTTGAACGATGGTTGCGCCTGCGTTTGTGAAAACGTGAGCATTAACGCCAATTGTTTGGAAGTTAGGCATATCTGCTTTTGACAAGATATAAGCCAATTCCATGTCTGTGCTTTCAGAAATGAACCATGTGCCGCGACGGATGTAGCGTGTCAATGGGTCATAGTTCAAAGAACCGCGTAAGTCAGGGATTCTTGAAAGCTGTTCCAAAAGTGGTAAATGATATTTGTTGTTGTAGAAACTCAACTCTACTTCTTTGGTGTTGATACCATTGAGCAATGCTGACAATTCGAGGTCAGTGTAGAGTTTGTCGTATTCGAGACGGAATGTGATAGCGTTAGCGCCTCTTGAGATAGCGTCTAATGCTTTTTCGTTAGCAGCTTTGCAGTCAGTAACGTTGATATCTTGGCAGATTAACCATTCGTTACCTTTTGTCTTGTTGCCGCGAACGTATGGGAACTGGTTAGGTTCCACATTGTTCCATGCGATTGAATTGAGGTCTTCAGCACGGTAGTATGGTCTTACCGAGAAACCTTCAGCTGTTTTCCAGACAAGCTTCTTGTCGTAATCAGCTCCTTTAAGGTCTTTTTGAATCACTGCTTCCCATTGTTCAGTAGTTACCTGTGGGAATTCTTCAAAAAGTTTTTTTGTGTTACTCATATCTTTTATGTTAAAAAATTATTGATGATTTTAATTTGCAAGTCTATTTAATTTATTGAAAATACTTTTATTCAATTGGAATGCATCCCAACGAGTTCCAAGCTCATCGACTGGAATATCGAGAACGAATTCTAGTTGATTATTATTATATACTGATATTCTAGCTTTTGACTTAGAAAGTTTTTTAGAACCAGTGTTATCGCGGTTTGTAAAATCGTGTACGTAACAATTATATGTAGCATTATCATCAACATCTGTGATGGTAATTGTCTCTGGTCCGTTGCCGTCTACATCATCTCTGTCAAGTCGTGCCGATTGGTCGTCAGCGACTCTCTTATGATGATAGGCTATGTGATATTGACCTACTTTTTCCAAATGAAGGTCGAGATCGTTAGGAGAGTTGCCCCAATCAAGAACGATACGAATCTGACCTAAGTCCATTTTTTTAGAAACTGAGAAACGATTGAAATATATCATGCCTGCGACAACTTCGAAAGTCATGTCAGCTGGGATATAACCGTCTTTCTCAAAAGAGAAATGATATTTGCCGTCGGCTTGAAGAGGAAATCTTACCAAGCCTTCAACATCTGTAGTATATGTTCCTATATTCTTGATAGAAATTGTTGCATTCTGAACAGCCTCATCAGTTTCAGCATCAGCAAAACGCAAGGTAAAAGCACCTTCTTCTTGAATAGCCATCTCATCTTCAAGAATTTCAAACATATTATCGAAGTCGCTGTCTATATCTCTTTTCACTTGTGAAAATGATAAAAATGGGAAAGATACAATCAAAAATAAAAGTATTTTTTTCATAAATGTTAATGTTTTAAAACTCCCACAAATATAATGGAAAAATCGTTATTTCAAACAAAATACCTAATAAATAATATAGCGATTTTTTATTGCTGAAAAATGATTATTTACATGTTGTTGCACTTACTCATTTTGTACAATTGTTGGTATCATTGAAACTGCATAAAGCGGACAAATGTACAAACGTTTTGTAGTATTTGTTTCGTTGTCATTATAGTCAAGACTGCCAAAATTTTCCAAAGAACATCTGACGGCTTTTGTTAATTTTTTATCTCTCATGAACATCCATAAACTTTTCATGCCACCCTGAGTTCCAGCCTTTATCTCGATTGGAAGCACTCCTTGGATATGTCCTGTTATGTAATCAACTTCGGCTTGCGAATTCTTTGACTGACGAGTCCAATAAAACAACTCATGTCGCATATTAGGAGTTTGATAACGTAAAATCTCAAGACCAGCAACGAGTTCAGCCATAGGCCCTTTATTAATTAAATCTGTAGCATTTGCCGTAAGAATTTGCGATGTTATTGAAGTAGTATTCCCCAATTCCATACTTAGCAATCTTAACATAAGACCTGAGTCTAGAAGCAGTATTTTTCTGTACGAATTATCAGCTTCGCTGCCTAATGGTAGTCCGTTGGCATTCGTACTAGTAACAGGAATAAGCAAGCCAGCTAATATCAGCATTTCAAGAGCTTTTTTGACAGCTTCGGTTTTGTAGTCGCCAACTTGAGAGTAAACAAATTTCTTGCTCATCTGAACTGCTGCACTACGCATGGTTTGGCGTAGAAGCATAGGGTCTACTTTTTTTCTGTATTTTGGAAAATCATCTTCGTAACTTATTATTATATCATCTTGTACTTCCTGACATTGAAGATAATCGTGAGTATCAACCCATTTTGCAACAACTTCTGGCATGCCTCCAACAAGCATATAAGTCCTGAGAAGTTGAATCAATTTATCGTGTAATGGTTTGGATAATGGCTCAAATTGTGATGCTTTATTGCGAAAATTAAGAAGAATATCTTCGCCATTAGCTTTCAAAAATTCATCAAATGTCATTGGATGCATGAAGATAGAATGAATACGACCAACTCCGAATGTAGGCAATTCTTCCAATGCAAATTCTAATAATGAACCTGCAGCAATGACATGTAAATCAGGCATGTCTTCTTTAAAAAAACGTAATGACATTATCGCTTCACGACACATTTGAATCTCATCTAAAAACAATAATGTCTCGCCAGCTTTTATTGCTTTGCCACTTATTGCTGATATCTGTGACACTATGCGAGTTACATCCAAATTGTCTTGAAATAAAACTTTGTACTCGGGTTGCTTTTCAAAATTAATTTCCACATATGTTTTGAAACACGCTCCTAAATGTCTGACTGCAGTGGATTTACCTACTTGACGCGCTCCTCTTAACAGCACTGGTT
>JBGVET010000041.1:0-24186 GCA_045120395.1 Candidatus Limimorpha sp. | reverse complement strand
GTCGCATTATTCGTTGGAGAATATTTCAAAGGAACAAAAATCGCCGCTGTATTAAGCACCGTAACAGATTTATTAGCAGGCATCCCGTCAATCATTTATGGACTTTGGGGATTCTACACCTTACGTCCTATCATCATGGCGCTCAACATATCACCACAAGGTTCAGGAATTTTAACAGCATCATTAGTCTTGGCAATTATGATTGTTCCTTATGCAGCATCGCTCAGCACAGAATTCATCAAGATGGTTCCAAACGACTTGAAAGAAGGAGCATATAGTCTGGGGGCGACACGCGCCGAGGTAATCAGAAAAATCATATTTCCGGTAGCAGGCTCAGGTATATTCTCGTCGTATATTTTAGCCATAGGACGAGCATTAGGCGAAACGATGACAGTAACGATGCTCATTGGCAACACCAACAACATCCCCGAATCAATAACATCTACAGGCAACTCCATGGCGTCTATCATCGCGAACCAATTCGGCGAAGCCGACGGACTCCGACTATCATCACTGATAGCAATAGGACTCATACTTTTCTTGATAACAGCAGTGATAAATATGATTGGAAAAATGATTATCAAACGTGCAAGAATATCGTAATTATGACACATTTAAAAATAAAGAAAAGATTAGCGCAAGACAAGTTCATGCTATGGACTGTATGTCTACTCGCGACACTTACCGCCGTGCCTTTGATTGCCATCTTAGGCGAAGTGTTCTTCCGAGGCTACGACCAATTAACATGGTCGTTCTTCACCGAGCCGACACCGACGGCATACAAGGCGATGAAAGCCATTGAAGCTGGAGAACGCATACCTGGAGGCATCGCCAACGGCATCATCGGAACTATGATAATGTTAGGAATGGCAGTGGTATTCGCCGTGCCTATCGGAATATTATGCGGAGCATTCCTCGCAGAAAACGACAAGAACTGTTTTGCAAAAACAGTCAGCTTCCTCACCGACTTATTACAAGGCACGCCATCGGTCATCATCGGCATCATAACATATATATGGGTTGTCGTTCCGATGAAAGGCTACTCAGCAATAGCTGGCAGCGTAGCGCTATTTATCATGATGTTACCGCTTATAATTCGTTCCACTGAAGAGACATTAAAAATACTCCCTGCATCATTAAAAGAAGCAGGTCTGGCATTAGGCGGCAACAAGGCAAGAGTGATGCTGAAAGTACAACTTCCTGCTGCTTTCGGAGGCATCTTCACTGGCGTTCTGCTCGCCATCTCTCGCGTAATCGGAGAAACAGCGCCGCTGATGTTCACAGCATTAGGATGCTCACTCATACGCTTCTCCATCGACAAGCCAATATCAGCAGTACCACTATTGATATGGGAGTTCTTCAACGACCCAAACCTTCAAGACCTCATCTGGGGAGCCTCATTATTCCTTTTATTATTCGTATTATCATTAAATATATTAGCTAAATATTTTGCAAAGAAATGGAATCAGTAAAAACACCGATATTAGAATTCAAGAACACCTGTGTCTCTTACACCAAACAGACTATGGCAGTGAAATACGTATCTGCCGCCATTGAAAGAAACACCATCACAGCCATCATGGGACCTTCAGGCTGCGGGAAATCAACATTATTGCGTGCAGCAAATCTTATGCACAACCTCTATCAGAACATACAAGTCAATGGAGAAATATTGCTGAATGGTGAAAACATACTTACAATGGAACCTATCGACGTACGACGTAGAGTCGGGATGGTATTCCAACGCCCTGCCCCATTTCCAACGATGAGCATATATGACAATGTTTTATCTGGATTTACCTTAAACGGCATCAATTTATCCAAATCAGAAAAAGACGCAACAGTGGAACGTTGTCTGAAAAATGTAGCTCTTTGGGACGAAGTGAAAGATGTTTTGAATAAGAAAGGTACCTTCCTCTCTGGCGGACAACAGCAGCGTTTATGTATCGCACGCGCCTTGGCAATGAAGCCTGACGTACTTCTGATGGACGAACCGACTTCCGCCCTCGACCCTATCGCAACAAAACATATTGAAGAATTATTGTTAGAACTGCAAAAAGAAGTAACAATATTAATTGTTACACACAATATGGGACAAGCCAAACGAATTTCATCCAAGTCAATGTTTATGTATTTAGGCGAACTCGTTGAGTATGACTATACTGAGAATATGTTCACAAATCCAAAAGACGAACGCACCAAAGCTTATCTTACAGGCAAAATGGGATAACACTCCCATCATTTAACCAAACTCTAATTTTTTTGAAACATTTTTGTAACATAATTTGTATTGTTTTGCAATCGTAAAATAATATAATTTTTATGAGCATATTACAAGTATTTACATTACTCGGAGCATTAGGAATGTTCCTTTATGGCATGAATTTAATGAGTTCCGGTTTGCAAAAAGCTGCCGGCGATAAACTAAGAGGTTTCTTATCCGCGATGACATCAAATCCTTTCAAAGGCGTGATGACAGGCTTGGGAATCACCGCATTGATACAGTCATCATCAGCGACGACAGTCATGGTCGTCAGTTTCGTCAACGCAGGACTTCTCACATTAGTACAAGCCATCGGCGTCATCATGGGTGCGAACATAGGCACGACGGTAACAGCTTGGCTGGTCGCATGGCTTGGTTTCAAAGCCGACATCTCAATACTCGCGATACCATTGATGATATTCGGTTTCCTTTTCTCCAACTCAAAACTAGACAAACGTAAAAACATCGGCGAACTCATCGTCGGCTTCTCACTCCTCTTCCTCGGACTTTCCTTCATGAAAGAATCGGTGCCAGACCTCAGAGAGACACCAGCAGTATTAGAATTCGTAACGACATGGTCGTCACACGGCTTCGGTTCAGTGCTGTTATTCCTCGCTTTCGGAACGATATTGACACTCATCCTTCAATCTTCATCAGCCACTATGGCAATCACGCTCATCATGTTAAGCATGGGATGGATTCCATTCAATATGGCATGCGCTATGGTTCTTGGTGAAAACATCGGTACGACAATCACTGCTAATATTGCAGCATCTGTGGGTAACACACAGGCGAAACGCGCCGCGATGTCACACACTATCTTCAACCTATTCGGAGTCATCTGGGCATTGATACTATTCAAGCCATTCTTGAGATTAGTAGGATTCATCACCGAATCTATATTCGGCTTGCCAAACCCAGCAGCAGAAGGATTTGTAGTAAGCGAGGCGACATCAGCAGAAGGAACAGCCGCCTTATACGGATTGTCTATGCTTCACACTTTATTCAACACTATCAACACCTTGATTTTAGTGTGGTTCACAAAACTCATAAGCAAGATAGTTTGCAGCATCATCCGCACACCAGAAAACCAAGAGAAAGAAGTATTCAAACTCAAATACATCTCAGCAGGTCCTTTGGCAACGCCAGAATTGTCAGTAGAACAAGCATTTAACGAAGTGATACATTTCGCTCAGATTTCAAAGAACGGAGCAAAATACGCACAAGAAGCTATCAACGAGACTGACAATAACAAGTTAAATACATTAAAAGAAAAGCTTGTCAAGTACGAAGAGATTTCAGACAGAATAGAATTCGAAATCGCTACATTCCTGAACGCCGTCTCTGCAGAAGAGATAAGCGAAAGCACATCTATGAAAATCAAGGCGATGTATAAGATTATCGGCGAGTTGGAATCACTCGGTGACTCAGGAGAAAGCATCAGCAGGATTTTATCAAGAAAGAACATACATAAAAAAGAGTTCGATGCGGAAAGCATAAAGAATCTCAACACTATGGCTGAGGCTGTCAACGACGCATACGAGGTGATGATTAGCAATCTTAACGCTGCACACAGAGGCGAATTGGTTGAAATATCAAATGCGTACAACGCTGAAGAACGACTCAACAACCTCAGAAACGACTTCCGTGATGCCAAGATTGAAGACCTCGACAACAATAGTACGAACTACCAAACAAGCATCTACTATATCGACATCATCAACGCCTACGAGCAAATGGGAGATTTCATGATAAACATCTCTCAAGATTTGGAAAAGGCATTTATCAAGAAATGATAAAATTTAGGGTATAATAGACAAAAATAGTTGGTAAAATCATTATAAGTTAATGTATACCAATTGAATATAGTAACTTTGATGAAAACGTTTTCATCAAAGTTATTTTTTTATGTCAAAAAAGAGGAAAGAAAGATGCCCACAATGTGTTTTTTTGGAAGTTATAAGATGGGGCAAACAAGCAGGCAGACAGCGTTTCAAATGCAAAAACTGCAACAGTTCTTTTACACTTCGTCACAAGGATATATCAAAGTCAAATAGGTTTGTATGGTTCAAATGGCGGGTAATGGGCAAACAAACACTACAGCAAATATCCGAACTTAGCGGCTACAGCACACGACAACTGTCCAGATGGTTTGATGAATATCTTGACGACTATCCAACATGGAAAATAAAATGTGGTAATAAAGTGAATCTGCTCATAGATGGCACTTGGTTTTCCAACAAAATATGTCTTGTGGTTTATAGAGACGACATCGTACATAAAACTGTGTTTTATCGCATTAGCAACGATGAGGTAGAAAAAGAAATAGAAGAGGATCTTCGTAATATACAATCACTTAATATAGATATAAATAGTGTCACATGTGATGGAAGTCAGAGTATATTGAAAGCTGTAAAGACAGTTTGTCCTAACGTCAAAATACAAAGATGTCTTGTTCATATTCAAAGGGAATGTATGACATGGCTAACCCAACATCCTAAAAGTGAAGCTGGCATGGATTTGTACAACATAGTTAAACTTATAAACAGAATAGCAACACGCAATGATATGCTGAAGTGGATGCAAATGTTAAGTAATTGGCATTCAGTGTATATTCTTTATATAAATACCAAAACCACCAACAATGAATCTAATAAGGAATGGTATACTCATAAGATGTTACGGAAGGCATACATCCATATCAGGAGAACTTTGCCTTATATGTTTACATTTATTGATAATCCAGATATACCTAAATCAACTAATGCATTGGAATCATTTTTTGGTCATTTAAAAGACAACATTATCATACATAGGGGACTTTCTATTAAACACCATCAAAACTATTTAGCATTACGCAAACCTATATCTGTCGAATAATATTTATGATTGGTTCCAAAATATCTTTTTCCTTTAACATCATATCTTTTCGCATTTCTAAATAGAAATGCATCTTCCAGATATTCAAGATATTTTTTTATTGTATTATCAGATGCTTTGATTCTCATTATACTTTCTGCAGCATTGGCCAATTTATGAGTGTTTGTCAGTGAACCAACTGCCGAATACAAAACATCTATCAACGATGATAGTAGTTCATCGCCTTTCAAATTATATCTTTCCACCTTCTATCGGAACAACATTCTCATCAACACCACGATTCTTAACCTTATATGACATCTGAATTTCATCAATAAATACGTAAAACCTTTCAGTCTTGTTTATTCTTGACAAAACATATTCATATAAAAGATTAGGATTTCTATATTGTATATGCTCTTTCTTATCTAAAGCCAACTCAATAATACAATTTTCATTCACACCTTCTTTCAACAATATATCTTTATATAGTTTGAATAACAGGAAGACTTACCACATCTTCAAATTCCAGTGATTATCTTCACCTTGCCATTACCTCTTTTAGAAAGAAGCTTACTAATATAAAAATCTCTGTTGATTACCATAGACTATATTTTTATTGCTAAAATAGTCAAATTTTCGACCGTTTTTGCAGTGTGTAATTTTTATTCACCAAGAATTAATTTCTTATCAATCCTATTTACACTCTATCACAATTTCATTCTTTATAGTATAATCGTAGTCTTCATCGTAAATCGTCGCGACACAATCTCTGCTGTAAGAGTATTCTTTCTTTTCTCCTGAAGCGATAGTGTCAAATACCGACGAATTACCTTCGACGAATTTGCCCGAGACAAGATATTCAATCTTTTTTGTATCGACAGACTTTATCGTAAACATAGGTGAAGTTGAATACTTGTAATTTGCTTCATCGAATTCCACCAAGGTCTTATCTGAGACTATATATTCTCCGATTTTAGCTTTCATCAAGCTGATGACTTGATTATTATAATCGAATCCGCTCATTTCTATCTTAATAAGGAGTAAAGGTATAGATATATTCACCTTTCTGATGGTATCCATCAGCAGATTGTTATCTTTCCATTCTGCTTTAAAACTTCCGCCATCGGCAAAAGTAAATATTCCTTCACCGTTTTTATCTCCGGATTTCCATTCACATTCCACGACATCACCATTTTCGTATTTCCAAATGCCATGACCCTCACGCTTATCGTTCAACCAATCTCCTTCGTACATCTTATCTTTATTTCTTCCATACCAGCAAATTCCCTTGCCACAACGTTTGTCGTCTTTCCACTCGCCTTCGTATCTCTGCGAAGGAAAAGTTCCTTTATCCCAACTCAAGGTATATTCTCCAAAACCATGACGCAGACCATCTTTCCATTCGCCATCATAAGTCATGTCAGTCACACTACTATAATTCGTCAGTTTTCCTTTTCCGTTTGGCAAGTCATTCTCCCAGTCGCCATAATACTCCATCAAGCCATTGCCATTTTGATAATATTCCATCTTACCTTGTCCCGATTTCACGCCATTATTCCAATGACCTCTATATTTTTTATACGAGACCAGATGGTCCTGCCATTGGCTATAGGCTTGTTCTTTAAACTTCATAACGCCATTACCATGAGGCAATCCTTGTTCGTTAACCTCGCCTTCGTAACAATCGCCATTGGGATAATTTATTTTCTTATTCATAACGCACTGTATTATACATAATGACAAAGATAATAAAAAAATTCCGAGTTTTTCTTCTCTAACAAATTTTAGATAAAAAATCATTCTCAATATTTTTTGCATCATTTTTTTATGTAATTTTGGCATTGGATTTAGAATTTACAAAAAACAATTGAACACTTAAATAATTATATTTGTATCATAAAAATAACTCTAACTAAAACAAAGTACAAAACAAAAATAGCATAAGAATCGACATATTATAAATGATAGCATTTGTAGCTGTCCTTGACTCTCAATTTCCACAACGTCCTCTTTTTGAGGACAAACACATCAAGGCAAAGTTACCAAATGCCGTATCTGTTACGGCGTGGAATAACTTGTTTAGATGTGTGGGCGTGGAAACCCGAGAGTCAGGCAAGGGATAAATTCCACGCTATTTTTTTTGTATCACCGAAAATATAAACATCTAACTTAAAAAATAAAAAAGATGAAAATTAGAAATGTAATTTTACTAACAGCCATAGCGTTATGTTTATCTATGGCATCTTGCTCTCCCATAAGGAATGTATCAAGAATCAGTTACCAGTCTTTCAGGACGACATTTGCCCAACCAGACAAAGAGCATCCAATTCCGGAAGAAGCCGAGATTGTCCTCATGTATGATATTTCCGACAAAGGAGACATCAATGTAATTGTTTATAACAAGACTGATGAAATCATGACCATCGACCAGACAAAATCATTCTTCGTGTCTTCAAGTGGCAAATCACAGTCTTATTTCGACCCTACGATTAGAACAATTTCTCAGACGAACTCATCTTCAACATCAGGAGGAGCTTCCGTAAATTTAGGTTCCGTTGCAAATCTTTTAGGTGTAGGAGGAAGTTTAGGCTCTATGCTATACGGTGTTAATGTTGGAGGCGGAAAATCAAGTGGAACAGCAGTTACAGAAGTAACACAAATGGCAGACCAGCCGACAGTCTCATTAGCGCCGAAAAGTTACGCAGCCATGTCAAAGACATTTAACGAACCAATGATAGGAATGGATGTAACAAATACTAAATTAGAAATGACAGAAAAAGATTCCGAATGCAAATTCAGTTTCTGCATATCATATTCTGTTGACGACGGCAAATCTTATAAAAAATTAGTCACTGACTTCTACTCAAATTCTCGCATCGTAGTACCAGTTTCTAAAAACGAGGAACTTAACAATGCTTTAAGAGAAATTTACCAAATGAAGACTGATGCTATCTACGAACCTTTCTGGCAATTGATATTTGATGACTGTTTAAAAAATGATGTCGACGGAGAAAAAATAAATACTTCTTTGGGATGGATTGGATTTGACAATATATCATCATACGGAATTATATTTGATTTCCAATAATTTAAATTACACATATATCGTTATGAAAAGAATACAAATATTTTTAATTGCAATTATAATATCTATCACGTTAGATAGTTGTAATGGCACGAAAGAAATAACTATCATTGGAAAACCTGGAACAGAAATATATTCCCACGAAATGCAAAAAATTTCCGTGATAGATAATAATGGCAACGCAATAATTAATGTAGAAAATGATTATCAGTTTGATTATGTATATTTTTCTCATGAAAAAAACAGCGATTCTTACATACCTTTTGCATTAAATTTTGAAGAAAATAAATTTGGTAACAATCAAAAAGTAAAGGGTTTTATCTATACTTGTCCATTATTGGCATTTAGCCCTTTTTATATGATGATCTTAAATCAAGATGAGCAAAGCATGCTCCACTTCAAATACCTCTCCGAACAGCAAACCAACCAAGACATTGTATTTACACCTTTAAAACAGACCGCTGATTACAAGACATTAGACAAGTCTTCTCAAAATGTTTCTCAAACAAAGGCAAACACTGAAAGGCGTAAATTCAATAGTGGCGGTTCTCAAAGTAACAAAGACCCAATGTCAGTTATTACAGGAACATATTCAGGTAAAGGCGAATTGTTAGACGGAAGTGACGTTATTGAAGAATACACTGATTTAAGTATCGTCATAAAAAAGAAAAGCGAGAACACTGTAAGCGTTGAAGTCTTAGCTTCTGACGGATATTCATATTTTGATGAAGAAATGATATATTCCGTCAATAGACAAGATAATCAATATGTCCTAAAACAGAAAGGCTGCAACTCTCGCATTGTCATTAAGAACGGTAACTTATCATATAGCAACCACAACATTAATGACGGAGATATGGTTTATACTTTAAAGATTAATGCAAATAAATAGTGTAGTATAATTATATAATTCCATAAAAAACGTTTGGCGGTGTCAGACGTTTTTTTGCTTTATATGGAACTATAAATAAAAAAATTCCGAGAAAAATCTTCCCGGAATAATTTTCAATTGTCTGTTTTTAACTTTCAATTTATATGAGACGTAACAATTACATATTGTTTATTTTTTCGGTGTAATTGGTACGTCTCTACGAAATTATCTTTTAACTCAATCCTTCGATGTTACCATTGACTATGTCAATATCTTTAGCTTGTGGATTTTTAGGCAATCCTGGCATACGCATGATGTCGCCCATGATGACAACTATCATTTCTGCTCCATTGTTGATGATAATGTCGCGAACGTTGAGGTCAAAATCCTTCGCAACGCCGTAAGCCTTTGGATCTGCCGAGAATGAATATTGCGTCTTTGCAATACATATAGGATAATGCGAGATGACCAATGATTCAATCTGCTTGATTTTCTTTAGAGCTATAATTGAATATGCAATATCTTTTGCGCCATAGATCTGCTTAGCCACTTTATCAATCTTAGTGCGTACAGAATCTTCGTTTTCATAGATAAACTTAAGAGGTTCTGACGGTGTTTTTTCTATTGTCTCCACAACGAGTTTTGCGAGTTCTTCTGCACCTTTACCTCCATCTGCGAAAACGTTGTTCATGCAGAATCCCACTCCTAATTCTTTGCAATGTTCTGCAACCAATGCAATCTCTTCGTCGGTATCGCTTGCGAATCTATTGAATGTTACAACAACCTTCTGACCGAAACGTTTTATATTCTCGATATGTTTGTCGAGGTTTGGAAGGCCGTTCTTCAAGCCTTCAATATTTGGTTCCTTGATTTTATCTTCTGGCACACCGCCGTGCAGTTTCAGACTCTGTGCCGTAGCAACCACAACTGTAAGTTTTGGAGAGAGACCACCCTTACGACATTTGATGTCGAAGAATTTTTCTGCGCCGAGGTCTGCACCGAAACCAGCTTCTGTGATTACATAGTCGCCATAGCTGAGTGCCATCTTAGTTGCGAGGAGAGAGTTACATCCGTGAGCTATGTTGGCGAAAGGACCGCCATGAACGAAAGCAGCTGTGTTCTCGGTTGTCTGTACGAGGTTTGGTTGTATCGCATCTTTCAAAAGCACTGTAATTGCGCCTGCAATACCAAGGTCGTTCACTGTCAGAGGCTGGTCGTCGAATGTGTATCCCAAAAGGATGTTTCCAACGCGACGTTTCAAATCATCAAGGTCTTTCGCGAGACAGAGAATTGCCATAATCTCTGATGCTGGAGTGATGTCGAATCCGCTTTCTGTAGGAAGTCCGTTAGCTGAACCGCCGAGGCCTGTGACAATATTACGCAGACTTCTGTCGTTGACGTCGAGCACACGTTTCCATTTTATCTCTTTGAGAGCGAGACCTGTTTTTCTATTATGATAGATGTAATTGTCGAGCAGCGCAGTAATCATGTTATGCGCAGATGTTATTGCATGGAAGTCGCCAGTGAAGTGGAGGTTAATATTCTCCATTGGCAGCACCTGAGAGTAGCCGCCGCCTGCCGCACCGCCTTTCATACCGAAGCATGGACCGAGAGAAGGCTCGCGCAGTGCAACAATAGCTTTCTTACCTATTCTGTTAAGGCCCAAGGAGAGACCGATAGATACAGTAGTCTTACCGATTCCGGCCTTTGTTGGAGTGATGGCAGTGACGAGGATAAGATTGCTTTTCTTTATCTTATCTTCGTCGATAAGAGATAGTGGAAGTTTAGCGATATATTTGCCATAGTTGTTTATCTCATCTGTTGGAACGCCAATATTACTTGCAATATCTTCGATTTTTTTAAGAGATGTTTCTCTTGCGATTTCAATATCTGTTTTCATATTAAAAATGTTAGTTATAATTTAGTATAATTTAGTGTTATATTAACATAACAAAGATACGAAAAAAAACGCATATAGGATGGAAAAATTATAACAAAAAAATATATTGAAATTAGGCTTTGAGCAATGAGCTAAAAGCGATGAGATGTCAATAGTTTCAAATCAAAACGGGATTTCGTGTGGATATAAAAAATAAAACTACCGACATATTGATTATCAGCAGTTTTATTTTACACTTGTTTTATTTTGCGGAGGGAGAGGGATTCGAACCCTCGGACCGGGAGACCGGTCAACGGTTTTCGAGACCGCCCCATTCGACCACTCTGGCATCCCTCCTATTTCATTAAGTCAACAAGACTATAAGACAACAAGACTACAAGTCATTTATTTGCTAACAAATCCAACAAAACCATTAGACTTTTGCCTTTAGCCTTTAGTCTTTAAAGAACAAAAGCGACTTTCTAGTCGCTTCATCTCCGCGGAGAAAGAGGGATTCGAACCCCCGGTACATTGCTGTACAACGGTTTTCAAGACCGCCGCATTCGACCGCTCTGCCATTTCTCCGCTGCAAAGATACAAATTTTTCATTCCACGCAAGAGTTTTTCAAAAAAAAATATTTTTTTTTATTTCATACACCAAATAAAAGCAGTATTTTTGTAATCAAATATGAGGTCATTTTACAGAAATATTATTTTTTTATCACTGATAATCACTATATTGAATTTTATTTCTTGTAGTGATATATCCAAATCTTATTGTGAAGAAATCCTTGATTATTCTTACACAGAAAATGACTCTTTAATAGAAAGCAATATCGATATCGCAAAGAAATGTGCCGAAAAATATCACAAACGCCCGGAATTTCTTCAAAAAATATCACAAATTTACTACTACGACGCTATTGAAGATTACTCATCAAACAATCCTTTACAAGCGACAAGGAAATTATATAACGCACTTTATTACATTAATAATTATATAGCCAAAAACGAAAGCACAAAATCATACGACTATCAGTTTAGAGGTGAGATTTACGAAAGACTCGGTGACATTTACAAAGACATCAACTCGCTCAAACCTGCAGCAGTTCTTTACGATAAAGCCCTCTCCGACTACGAATCATCAAGCAATAATGAAAAAGCTATAAATATATTATTGAAGACAGGCAAATTATATCAATACAATCACATGCCTAATATCGCTATGATTCACTTCGAAATGGCTGAAGAAAAAGACGACATTCCTAACAATATATATAGAAAAATCATCGACAATAAGATTACAACTCTATATGAATTAAACGATTATGCAAAAGCAGATTCCATATTCACAAATCATTTTAACGTAAAAATACAAGACTACGACTTCCATTCCGCTATAGGAACAAAATATTTTTATGAAAGAAACTACATCGAAGCAATACCTCATCTAAAATATTGTTTTGAAAACGGAAACCAACAAGAGAAATTAGCATTCTCTGAAAAGTTAGCAGAATCCTATTTCAACACTAATGAGCATGAAAATGAGATGTTTTACATCCAATATCAGGCAAAAAACAATTCTATTGAAATTAGGAAAACACCTCTTAAATTAGATTTAGAAAAAATATACGATACAAATAGCAATATTGTAAACAATAAAAATGAAACCATAAATAATAATGGTAGCAGATATATAATACTCATAATATTAATTTCCTTAACAATTATAATATCAATCCTTATCACATTCAATATAAACAAGAAACAAGACAGAGAAAAAATACGTTCTGCACAAAAGACCATAGACGGCAATAAGGAGATAATAGAATCAAAAGATAAAATCATCAGTAATATTTCAAAGAGACTCAACGATTTAACCCCTAACGAGAACTTCGAAGAAGCCTATAGTTGTTTTTGCGAAACATATATTTATAAAAAAATCAAATCTTCATTAGAAGGTACAACAATCCTGACCAAAAACGTACAAGATTATAGCAAACTTCAGCTGTCTAATAAAGACATCATTTCTCTGACAAAGACATTCAACAATTGCTTCCCTAAAGCAATCCATTCGCTTAAAGAAGAATTTCCAAGTATCACAACCAGCGACATCAAGTTCATAATTCTTAATTTCATGAATTTAAACAATGTCGAAATTGCCGTTCTTCTTGGTTTGACATACGGAGCAGCAAATAAAAGAAGCAATAAAATCAAAAATATCTTTAACATTAAAGATGACTTACATCAATTTTTATTAACATTTACCAAATCGAACTTCTAAGGAAATCATTTTTATATCTATTTGATTTGATAATTGTTACAAAAATTTTGTCGATACTTTTCCATAAAATAAAAGTTAAAATTTATTGACATTTCTCAAAGTATAAGTATCTTTGCAAAACAAATTTTAACTTAAAAATGAAAAGAATACTAACATTTATTTTATTGTGTGTTTTATCGACACAGATTGTAGCACAAGAGAAGAATATCAACTCTTTTATTTCTTACGGAACATTTAACATTACAGGTGACAACACACCCTATTTAGAAACTTACATCACCTTCGATTGTAGCAGTTTGACATACGTAAAACAATCCAATGGTCAATATGATGCAGATATAAATCTGACTGTTATATTTAAACAAGGTGAGTCTATCAAAAACTATGACAAATACACTGTCACAAGTCCACAAATCGCTGACACAACAAACTTAGGCGGTTTCTTCATGGATATCCAACGTTATTCATTACCAAACGGTGAATACCAAATGGAAGTAACAATAGAAGATGCCAACTACAAGAAAGAAAGTCCTTTCAAAGTTAATGAAACTGTAGTAATTGATTTCCCTGAAAGCATCTGTTTCTCAAGCATTATCGCTCTTGAAGATTACAAGGCAAGTACAGCAGAATCTGCTAATTCAAAGAACGGCTATGACCTCATCCCTATGATCATGCCTTATTATCCAGAGTCAATCAACAAGTTAGCTTTCTACACAGAGATTTATAACACCAAGAAGCAACTTGGCGAAAACGAAAAATATCTCCTTAACACATACATCAAGACATTTGAAAGTAATACTGTTGTTAACAACCTCTTCTTCACAAAAAGAATGAATGTTAAAGACACTGAAGTGATTATCAATACAATGGATATCAGTTCTCTTCCTTCTGGTAATTATTACTTGGTACTTGAAGCTCGCGACAGAAATAATGAAATTATAGGATATAACCAGTTCTTCTTCCAAAGAAGCAATTCTAACTATCAGATAGACAATTCAATTTTAGCATCTATATCTGTCGAAAATGTTTTCTCTGGAAATATCAACAACTTAGACACTATCAGAGAATATATAAGATCTTTGGAAGCTATCTCCTCACAAATCGAAAAAGAATATGCTTTCAATTTGGTAAAAACCGACGACATCGAGACAATGCAACAATATTTCTATAGCTTCTGGGCAAGTCGCAACACTTTATCACCAAAAGAAGAATGGGAGAAATACTACGCACAAGTCAAACGTGTAAATGCTTCATTCTCTGCGCACAGAATGAAAGGATATCAAACAGACAGAGGTATAGTATTCCTCAAATACGGAGCTCCTGACAGAATAGTTCAAAACTACAACGAAGCTGGTGCTTACCCATACGAAATCTGGCATTACTACACATTAGACAAACAAAGAAACAAGAAATTCGTCTTCATGACTTTAGATATCGCAACCAACGATTTCCAACTCATTCACTCTGACGCTGTTGGCGAACTCAACAACAACAGATGGACAAGCGAAATCTATGAAAGAACATATAGTACTTACCAGCAATATTACAATGCTGATGGCAGTGTAAACCCTGAAATCAACTATGGTAATGAAGCAAAAGACTATTACAACAATCCTAGATAACGAAAGTAATTTCTTACCACACCACATATTTTATTTATACTCAAAGGCTCTCAGAAATGGGAGTCTTTTTTTAGTTAGGAGCTAGGAGTTAGAGGAAAAAAAACTGTTGTCCGTTGTCTGTTGTCTGTTGACTTTTCTTATCTTTGCGTCCATGAAAAAAGTAGCGGTAGTCATATTAAATTATAACGGTAAAGAGTTCTTGGAGAAGTTCTTACCTACCGTCATTGCAAACAATGCTGATTATGCAGAAATCATCGTTGCTGATAACAAATCAACTGATGACTCCGTCAATTTCATGAAATCTAATTATCCTAATATCAGATTAATCGTTAACGACTTTAATGGAGGATTTGCAACTGGATACAATGTCGCATTACGACAAATCGAAGCAGATTATTACGTATTATTAAACTCTGATATTGAAGTCACACCTCATTGGATTGAACCTGTAATAGAATTAATGGACAGCGATGAAAACATAGCCGCTTGTCAACCTAAAATTCTATCATATTTTGACAAAACAAAATTCGAATATGCTGGAGCAGCAGGAGGTTACATCGATAAATACGGATATCCTTTCTGCCGCGGAAGAGTATTCCAAGAACTTGAAACCGACAATGGACAATATGATGACGTAAAAGAAATATTCTGGGCAACAGGAGCCTGCATGTTCGTAAGAGCTTCTATTTATCACAAACTTGGTGGTTTAGATGACGATTTCTTCGCCCACATGGAAGAAATAGATTTGTGCTGGAGACTGAAAAACGCAGGATATAAAATAATGTACTGCCCTAACTCAAAGATATACCACATCGGTGGCGGAACATTGCCAAAGTCATCTGCAAGAAAGACTTACCTCAACTTCAGGAATAACCTTTCTTTATTGATGAAGAACCTTCCAAAAGGAAAAGTATTCGGAACCATATTCTACCGATTTTTCTTAGATTGGGTTGCTGCATTTAAATTCTTGTGCGACGGCAGTTTCGCTGACTTCTTCGCAGTGACACGCGCACACTTCAGTTTCTTGAGACATCTCCCTTACTTAAAAAAGAAAAGAAGAAAACTCACTCAAAACAAGGTGCCACAAGTTTATCAGAAAAATATAGTTTTCAAGCACTTCTTAGAGAAGAAGAAATTATACAGCGAATTGGATGAGAGAGATTTCTCGTGAATGTATAATGTATAATGTATAATTTTTCATTATTCATTATTCATTATTAATTCCAACCAAATAAAAGACCGCTTCCTCGTAACCATTCAATCCCTTTCCTACTATAGATTTCACAGAAGCTTCCGCTGTATATGAATGATGACGATATTCTTCTCTAGAATAAATATCACTGATATGAACCTCAACGACTGGAGTTTCTATAGAACGAATTGCATCAGCCAAAGCGATAGAAGTGTGACAATAAGCACCAGGATTGAAGACGACACCGTCGTAATTATCCCAAGCCTCGTGTAATTTATCAATCAAAACACCTTCATGATTAGATTGAAAATAATCTAACTGATGCTCTGGAAACTTATTTTTCATCTTTTCAACAAAATCAATAAGAGACTCTGTTCCATATATTTGTGGTTCCCTCCTACCTATGAGATTCAAGTTAGGACCATTTAAAATTAAAATCTTCATCTTATTATTTTTTCTTGCAAACTTAAAAAAAAATATAATATCTTTGCTTCGACTTTCAATAGGGGTGCCTTTTTTACGAAAGTAAAATGAAATACAGGCTGAGATCACACCCTCTGAACCAGATACGGATAATGCCGAGACCGGGAAATGAGACACATCAAAAACTTCCTCCTATTGATTTAAAATTATTGTTAACTTTTAAATCAATTAGTTATGTTCAAAACATTGAAAACTTTTGTCTTAGTCGCAGTCTTAATACCATTGCAATTATTTGCACAATTCAATTTGAGCGGAAATGTGATAGACAAAGAAAACCACGAAGCTTTAATCGGTGCGCACATCTCTTTAAAAGAATTAAATCTCATGACCGTCAGCGACGAGTTCGGCAACTTCAATTTTAAGAATATCGAGAAAGGAACTTACACATTAGAAGCATCTTACATAGGTTTCAAAATTTATGAAACTACTATTAACATCACCAAAGACAGCAAGGTAAAAGTCGCTATGACAGCCGATTCCATGATGGAAGATGAAGTCATTGTGACAGCATCGCGTGTTGGAGAGAAGACGCCACTCACCTACTCAGAAGTCACTTCTAACGAATTGAAAAAGAGCAACCAAGGAACAGATTTACCATTTCTTTTACAAAACACACCTTCTGTCATCGTCAGTTCAGATGCTGGCGCTGGTGTTGGTTATACGAGCATGAGAGTTCGTGGTAGCGACCTCACAAGAATCAACGTGACATTAAACGGCGTTCCTATCAACGACGCTGAATCGAGCCTGGTTTATTTCGTCGACCTTCCAGACTTGGCATCGTCAGTAGATAACATACAGATTCAGAGAGGTGTAGGAAATTCTAGCAATGGCGCTGCAGCATTCGGAGCTTCTATCAACATCAAAACCGACGAACAGACAACAGAGCCTTTCGCTAGATTGAGCAGTTCAGTCGGTTCATTCAACACATTGAAAAACACATTGAATTTTTCTACTGGAAGAAACCATAACGGATTCAATGTCAACGGAAGAATAAGCAAAATAAATTCAGAAGGCTACATCGACAGAGCTTATTCCGATTTATTCTCATATCAACTTTCCGCTTCATGGTCAGATGAAAATGACTTTCTTAAATTCATGATTATGAACGGAAAAGAACAGACCTACCAAGCATGGAACGGAACGCCAAAAGACAGTCTCAACACAAATCCTACTTTCAATCCTGCGGGAATGATGTACGATAAAGACGGTAATTTCATCGGCTACTATGAAAACGAAATAGACAAATACAACCAGACTTACTACCAATTACATTACGCTCACAGCTTCAATCAAAATCTAATTTTGACAGCCTCAGCGTTTTTAACAACAGGGAAAGGTTATTACGAGAATTATAAAAACGACAAGAAATTATCCAGTTACGGATTAGAACCTTTTATTATCGGAGACACTGTCATCGAACGACTTAACTTAGTACAACAAAAATGGTTAGACAATAAATTCTATGGTATCAACATAAACTTAAATCAAAAAGTCGGAAGATTTGACATCAATTACGGTGGCAGTTGGAACAAATACGACGGCAATCATTATGGAATTATTAACTGGGCAGAATATGCAGTTCCTTTGAATTACAGATGGTACGAAAACAAAAGCAACAAACAATATTACAACGTTTATGTATCAAGTAATTACGAGTTAAATTCATATCTTAATTTCTTCGCCGAGATACAATACAGACATATCAATTATGATTTAAACGGCATTCATGATGATTTGAACGACATCACTCAAAACCATGTCTTCAATTTCTGGAATCCTAAAGGCGGTATTTTTTACACCATAAATGAAAACAACTCAGCATATTTTTCTGTGGCATATTCCAACAGAGAACCAAACCGCGACATCTATACCGATGCTGACGAGATTCAGAGAGAGAACATAACTCACGAAAAACTCATTGATTACGAATTAGGTTATTCTTATAGAAATAGAAAAATAGCTTTGAACACCAACATTTTCTATATGGATTACAGAGACCAACTCGTTTTGACAGGCGAGATTAACAATGTTGGAGCAACTATTATGACCAATGTCGATAAAAGCTACAGATTCGGTCTGGAAGGAAGTCTAGCTTATCAAGCAAATAAATATTTTGCATTAGATTTCAACTTCGCTTTAAGCCAAAATAAGATTTTGAATTTCGTTGATTTTGTCGATAATTACGATTCTGACTGGAATTATTTAGGACAAATCGAGAACAATCTTGGCACTACAGATATTTCATTCTCACCTAATGTTATTTCAGGTTTGAATCTGAAAGTAACACCAATAAAATATTTAGACATCGTATTTCAGGAAAAATATGTCGGACGACAATATATTGACAACACATCTACCCTTTCAAGAAGTCTTGACCCATATTTTGTAAGCAATGTCAATATTAATTATGAATGGAAGCAAACATTGTTTAAGACATTGAACTTCAATCTTTCGATAAACAATATCTTCAACAACAAATATTGCAGCAACGCTTGGGTTTACAAGGCGCTTGTCGGCGGAACAGAATATATTGAAGATGGATATTTCCCACAAGCCGGAATCAACTTTATGTTTGGAGTTATTATGGAGATTTGATTATATTTAAAAACCAAACTACTTATCACTATAAAAAAGACGTCACTTCATTATGAGTGACGTCTTAACTATTATTTCTAATTTCTTATTTCACATTTGAAGAAACTTCTCCATCCCATTTTAGGATTCCTCCTTCTAACTCCACGACTTTAAAGCCTGCTGCTGACAGTTTCTCTGCAGCCTCTTTGCTCTGACGGCCGCCACGGCAATAAACCGCAACGGTATTATTCTTATCAAGCAACTCAATCTGTGATATAAAATCAGGTGACTCTAGAGCGATATTTACTGCACCTAGAATATGACCTTCAGAATATAAGTCATTTGCTCTTACGTCTATCAATTGGACATTAGGTTTTTCAATTTCAATCTTAAATTGTTTAGCGTCTACTGTTTTAATTTCGTTTTTGTTAGTACAAGCCGTCATAAGGCTTATTGCAATTGTCATTAAAAATAATTTAGTTTTCATATAGTTTAATTTTAGATTAGTTTTACAAAGATAGTGTTTTTTTCTAATCATAAAACAAAAGGTGCCTCATCAGAGACACCTTAAACTATTTGTACTAAGATTAATATTAACTCAACAATTTCTTAACCATTCTCATCGCCTCTCCTATAACGAATACTGGCGCTGTTCCTGCGATTATATAAAGCCAATCTTTAGCACTCATTGCTGCTACGCTGAACATCTCGCCGCCGAAGCTTACGATAAGGAATTGACCTGCAACGATAACGAATAATGCCAATCCGAAACCTGCGATGACGTCTTTTCTGAACAATCCTTTGAATGCAGAGCCTTCGCTGTGGAATGCCTTAGCGTTAAACAAGTTCCAGAATTGCAAGAAGACGAATATGGTGAAGATGTATGTTTGTTCCAAAGCTGAGATTCCTTGTGATGCTTGGAAGTTGAAATAATTCTTGAAATATTCTGCGAATGAGAAGTCAGCCAATGAAGTAACTTCAACATGTTTGAAATATTGAACGAGACCGAACATCAAGACAACGAACAACAAACCGACGCCGAATATCTGCCACATCATTGGTTTTGTGATGATGTTTGCTTCTCTGCTGCGTGGTTTTTCTTTCATCACCATTTCTGATGGTGGCAATGAAGCAAGAGCTAAAGCAGCGAAAGTATCCATGATGAGGTTAACCCAAAGCATCTGCGTTACGGTAAGAACCATCTCTGTTCCGAGCAATGAACCAAGCATAACGATGAGACATGCAGCTACATTGATAGTCATTTGGAATACAACAAAACGTTGAATATTGATATACAAAGAACGACCCCACATCACAGCGCGAGCGATACTATTAAATGAGTTGTCGAGGATTGTGATGTCTGATGCCTCTTTAGCTACTGTGGTTCCATCGCCCATTGAGAGACCAACTTGAGCAGCCTTCAAAGCAGGAGCGTCGTTTGTTCCGTCACCTGTAACAGCAACGACTTCACCGTCAGATTGCAACAATCTTACAAGACGTTCCTTATCCATAGGACGTGCGCGTGACATAATCTTAATCTTATGCATTACTGAAAGAGCTTCCTCATCTGAAAGAGCTTCCCAGTCTTTACCTGTGATATGGTTAACGTCTTTAGAGTCAGTGCCAAGCCACAAACCAAGCTGACGGCCGATTTCAATAGCTGTACCAGGAGTGTCGCCTGTAACGATTTTAACGTCAATACCTGCAGACATACAATTTCTTACAGCTTCTGCAACATCACCACGGATTGGGTCAGCGATAGCTACAACACCTAACAATATAAAGTTTTCTGCTACAAGATCGTCAGTATTTGGATCGAATGACTGTTCGTTAGGGTCGCCTACTTTATAAGCAAAAGCGAGAGTACGCATTGCCTTACCTTGATATTCAAGAAGCTGACGTTCTACATCCAAGCGATAAGGAGTAATATCAACATTACCTTCCGGTGTCGCTATTTTGTTACAATGTTTCAAAAGAATTTCAGGTGCTCCTTTTACATAGAAAATCGGTTTTCCCATTGAAGGTGACTCAACGATAGAAGCCATGAATTTATATTTTGTTGAGAAAGGAACTTGTTGATACATCTTAACACCTTCTCTCACTTGCATATAGTCAACGCCTTGCTTATTCAACCAAAGCAATAAAGCACCTTCTGTTGGATTACCGATAGCCTTAATTTTCTTTTCATCGCTGAAATCAAGGAATGCTGTTGTGTTAAGAGCGAGACTTTCTTTTATGAGGTTGCTGATTTCGTTATCGCCTAATTGTTTTTCAGGAAGAGCAAGGAAACTCATATCATTGACACTCATCTGATTTTGTGTCAAAGTTCCAGTCTTGTCTGTACAGATAACTGTCGCTGCGCCCATTGTCTCACAAGCGTGCATCTTTCTGACGAGGTTGTTAGCTGTAAGCATACGTTTCATACTCAAGGCGAGACTGAGAGTAACGCTCATTGGAAGTCCTTCAGGTACTGAAACAACTATGATTGTCACTGCCATCATCAAAGTATTGAGGAGATATTGAGCGAAGCCTAACCATTCGAATGTTTCTCCGGAAGTGAAGAACAACAAGAGACGCATCACGATAATGACAGATGCGATGACATAACTTGCTACAGTGATAATCTTTCCAAGGTGGTCGAGTTGGTTATCAAGAGGTGTTTTGATATTATTCTCTATTTGAGAACCTTGATAAACCTTACCCCATTCTGTAGCGTCACCTACTTTATCGACTATCATCACGCCGTGACCGTCGATCACCTTACTACCACGGAGGACATAGTTTGATGGATATGTAGCGTCTTTTTTAAAGTCTTTTGGGTCGATGGTTTTGGTTGCCATTGGTTCACCGGTAAGGTCTGATTCATTGACTTGAAGTGAGAAAGCATCAATAAGTTCACCGTCTGCTGGCACCTCGTCGCCTGTCTCAATGATAACGACATCGCCAACAACGATTTCCTTACGACCGATAACAGTGATGTTACCATTACGGACTACTTTCACTTCTTCGTCATCACTGACTTTATTTAGAACCTCGAATTTCTTGTTTGCACTCACTTCGAAAGCGAAGCCGATGCAAGTAGCAAGCATGATAGCCACGAAGATACCTATTGGTTCAAATAAAACCGAAAGACCTTCATCATGTGCAAAGAATTCATACAAAGAAACTCCTACTGACAAAGCTAAAGCTATCAATAAAATTCTGATAATTGGGTCTGTAAACTTTTGTAAAAACTGACTCCACAAAGATTCTTTTTCAGGTGGAGTGAGAATATTAGAGCCATGTTTTTTACGACTTTCTTCAACTTGTTCGTTTGTTAGTCCTTTGTGTATCATAATAAGACTTGTTAATATTTTATTTATTATTTTTCTCCATTAACTTCCTGAATTCTGTTTTTGTTTTCTCATCATTTAAAAACAACATATCACCAATATTTTCGACACTTATCTCTTTGGTGACATAAGTATAATAGGTCTTACCGATGAGTTCTGTTTTTGACTGACAAACTGTTTTCATACCATTAAACACTTTGTATGAAGAAACCAGTGTTGTATCTGCATATTTTTCCAAATAATCCACACCATTCAACGACATCTGTTCTGAGACCATTGTCACTTTCGAATTAACCATTTTTGCCAATTCATTTTCCGCAATTATATTTGCAATCTTCCTTGATTCATTGATTGCCTTTGAATGGTTTCCATTTACAACTTCCTGACAGCCAACTGCAGTATATCTTAAAAATGAATTATCAGAAACATACTTATAACACTCATTCTTTTGAGCATTCAATATATTCGTCAAAAACAAAATCGATATGCAAATATATATTTTTTTCATCTTTCAATAACCTCCCAATCAGCGTACATAATACCATTTTTAAATGAAATAGATTTTAGAGAACATGACACTTTGTTTTTTATCACTCTTCTCATTATATCTTGTGATTTATCGCCGTAATTTCCATTATCTTCATGTGTAATCTGTCTCGTCGAGTTCTTCAAGACTATATTTTCAGGTTCGAAATTTGAGATTGCCTGCATAAATGTGTCCATATAACAATCCCACAATCCGTATCTATTTTCAACAAAGGCCATATTATCGTTAATACGTCCGCAATCTCCATAAACATTAATTGATTTCTTCAACTTAAATGGCAATTCGTTGATATAAGAGATTTTGGTAATATTATTATTATCTATTGTTGACATCCAGTATATTTTTTCGATAAGTTCATTATCAGTGGAAATCGACAATAGTTGTTTCTCTCCATATTCGGTTTTATCATCTATGTAATCATAATGATACATAAACGAAGCATTAATATCTAACACCTTATCAGAGGTTTTATCTTCACTTACATTTATTGAAACTATGGTTTCATTGTATTTTGTACGGAATACATTAGTGACTTCGTAAGAGAAGTTTTTCAATTCAGCTTCAAATTCCGCTATCCAGTGTGATTTTTGGTTATTATAATCTCCATTTAAATGATTATTATTGTAATAATATTCATAAACAGAAGACAGCTCCATATTTTGGCTTAAGGCATAAAATGTCAAAGCTCTTTTAACTGCTTGATTATATGCGACTATCGTATCAAGATTAGGGTCAGAAACACCTATATTGGTTGATTTGCAATCTATAAACCATGCTGGCAAATCATTATAAGAAGATACGAGAGAAGCTTTATCTCCCGTATCTTCATTTGTGGTATTTAGCAATACCATCAATAAAACTAATAACGTTTTCAAATTCGTAGAGTTTTATTATAATTTGCTCATTTCTTCTTCAAGAACTTTTTTGAATTTTTCGTATTCAAAGTCTGTTCTTAATTTTTCGTCGTTTCCGATTTTACTTGCGATACCGTCTAAAACAGATTTACCTGTTAACTCAACACATGCGAAGCAAATAGTGTTACCTGGAGTGCTACCTGGCATTGTGCCTTCGCAGATAACTGGTGTACCAACTAACAATTGGTTAACAACTGTACGAGAGATATCTTGTACACGTTGGTTAAATTCGCTGTTTTCGCCTGTGATATATTCACTTGTGTAGTTGTCAACAACAC
>JBGVET010000040.1:0-9519 GCA_045120395.1 Candidatus Limimorpha sp. | reverse complement strand
TTCTTACGAGGATGCAAGGAACCCACAAACATAAAATACGGATTTCCTTCTGCGTATTTGTTTTGTATCTCTTTCTTAACAGCTTCACTTACAGGAGAAAATATTTCATTCGCTCCATTATATGCGACTTCAATCTTATCTGGATTTACGCCGTAACATTCGCAGATGTCTTTCTTTGAAAACTCTGAAACAGTTATGATTTTATCGGCCTTCTTGGCATATTTAGGGAAGAATTTTTTATAATGCCAGAGATGAATCTTTGGAAAGTCCTGAGGGAAATGTTCGAAGTTTAAGTCATGAAACACAGCAATTTGCTTGACTTTACTTCTCAAACTCAGATATCCATCTGGAGACAAATACAAATCTGCTTTTATCTTACGAAGATATCTTGTGACAGCGAATTCGAAGAATGCTATATATAAAAACGGATGACGTGCAGGCGGGAAAAGCACTACTGGCTTGACATTGTCGGCAAAGACAAACTTAGGGTCCGGCTCTCTGTCGAAGATGAAATGAAACTCCACTTCCGGATGTGAAATTACCATACGACGCAGACATTCATAAGCTACCCAGCCGATGCCTTCCAGCTTATCCTTTAACAATAATCGTGTATTAACAGCTATTTTCAAGATTAAAATTTTATTTTCACAAAAATAACAATTTATTTAAATCTCAGAAATTCAAAATCTCAAAAACTCAGAATTTTTAGATTTCTGAATTTCTGAGATTCTTAGTTTTTATAAATTACCTATCAGCATTCCAGATACCATCCAGTGGTTGAAGCTGTTTCCTTCGTCATCGCCTTGTGGTATCGCAATTGTGATTGTATGTTTTCCTGGTTTCAGGAATGACAAGTCGAAATAAACAGGTTGCGTTGCTGTTCCAGGACACCATCCTGAACGTGATAAGTCTGATGACGATTGTCCGTTCCAGAAATTACCAGAAACTGGGTTCATCTCTCTGAATGTAGCGCAGTCGCAACGCCATGGTGTGTGTGTGAAGACTTTTTCTCCGTCGATGATGATGACATTTTCTTTAGGGTTGAATTCATCTCCTCCGCCCCAGCCGCCGTGGCCTGTGCTGATATATCGCAAACGAAGGTCGCTGACATTTTCTGGAACTTCAAACTCAACGGTAAGACTATCGGTCTTGAACATACGGCAATAATGCTGACCGCTCATTTCCATTACGTTACAAGTATTAAACAATGGCAATGTCCAGTCGTCGTTATAACTTAAATCCCAAGAATAAGAACTTGGATAAGCGAGAATATCCATGCTTAACTTATGACCGCCGCCATCGTAATTGCTGATGAAAGCACCAATTAAAACATCACCACGAAGGTGTTTCGCCACATCGGTGATTTCCTGTTTGTAATAAGCTTCATCTTCCCATTCCAAACCGTCAAATTTCACTCTGTTATTAAAATGACTTACGCCGAATGGAGTGAAGAAACGCATCAGTTCTACAACTGGTGTGAAATCATCTTCAAGTTTGATGGCTCTGTATGTTATATCTCTTTTATCTGTGTAAGAATGAAGCATTTGGATGCTGTCAATTAAAGCATCTTTCAAACTCAATGCTCTGTCGGTAGGAATCACGAAGATAGACGCTGGTCTGTCATAAGCATCGCCGTTTGACTTTTGTCTAACGTCTAGGAAATAAGAATAATGTTCAGGCAAAGTCTCAAGATTCATTCTTTTAAGAATCAAGGTTCCGTAAGAAAAATGGATTACCGAGTCGTAAGGAATTTCGCCTTTAAACTTCTCTATTTCAGCGAAATGAATCTGTTCTTCGTTAAAGACAGGAATCTTAATGATGAGTTTGTCTTTTGTAATTTTGTCGATATCTCTTGTTGAGACTCGTTTTCCGAGGTCGGAAGGAATGGTTTCATTTTTCAGTTTCTTATCTTTCTTAATATTTTTTAACTCAAAGACGCTGCCACCGTTAACGATTTGACGAATCATGACGCCATCGAGTACGCCTCTACTTAATGTAGGTGTTGCGTTATAACCGAGAGATTCTGTCATCCAGATTTCTATCGTATTAGAATTGATGCTGGTGCGATATTTTTTACAATCGTAGCCATTTACCATTTCGTTACCTTCTTCAGTAAATTCAATATTAGATTTTAAAGAAAAAGAAGCGAAATAAGAATCGCCATCGGCGTATTTCATTTGAAAATACGCACTGTCAGCAGCATAATCGACATAAGTAATGTCTTCAGAAATTCCAGGAATCATTTCGCCATCGAATGTATTTATGTCTTGTATTTTCAACTGATTGCCAAAGCGTTTCACTTCCACGAAAGATGTGTCGCCGCTATGACCGATAGAATACATTTGATAAATCAGACGCTGCTGTGCGCTAGCTGACAATAAGAATAATGTAAAGAAAAATGATAAAAATAATTTTCTGCTCATAGTTATAATTTTGTTGTTTTTAATTATTTAATTCAATTGATCATTATTTTCCAGTGACCACCTTTTGCACCTCCGACTCTAACTAATGTACCAGCTTCCTTATGCTTGCGTATGATTTTCTTCACTCCACTTTCCGACATACCGAGAAAATCTTGTAATTCTCGTATTGTTATGTTTGGATTCTTTGATACTGCATCAAGAAGTTTCTGGTTACTTTTTTGGTTACTTTTTTGGTTACTTTCTTCGATTTCTTGAAGAGAATCCAAAATACATTTCAGCATAAAAGTGATAAAAATCGTACTATTTCCAGCTTTATCACTTTGAGCAATAGATGAATAATATTCTTGTTGATGTTTTTTAACAATAGTTTCCACAGGAATCCAAGCAAAAATAGGTTTCCATTGCATCAATAATAATGTTTGCCACATACGCCCCATTCTACCATTTCCATCAGCAAAAGGATGAATGAATTCAAATTCATAATGGAAAACGCAACTGCTAATTAACGGATGTACTTTTGTTTTTTTTACCCAAGACAGCAACTCTTTCATCAAGTAAGGAATGCGTATCGCTGGAGGAGCCATGTGAATACACTTCTGTCCATCAAAAACACCTACACCATCGCTTCTGTATATGCCATTTTCTTTTACCAAATCTGTCATCATGAGACGATGTGCTTTGAGAAGATCTTCCTCTTTGTATGGATTTAACTCAAATAGAATGTTGTATGCTTCATTAGCATTCATAACTTCCAAAATCTCGTTAGGTGGTCCAAGAACACGCTTTCCTTCGATGATAGCTGTTATCTGCTCAAGCGAAAGTGAATTGTTTTCTATTGCTAAAGAAGAATGAATTGTTTTGATGCGATTATCTTTTCTTAACGTTGGAGTTGGTATATCTTTATCATTTACAGACATCCTTCCAAGAGTTTCCGCTATTTCAATAACTAAAGATGTCATCTCATCTGTGACCGTAAATGGCGGAATATAAGAAGGTTCTGTAAATTTGTTCATTTGACTCTTTATTAATTTTCAATTCTACAAAGATAAGAAAAGGCTAAAGACGAAAGGCAAAAGGCTAAAGATTTTTTGTATTATTTTTTATATAAAAAAAAGTTGCCTAATACTAGACAACTTTCTTCGAACTAAATTGATTTGTTGTTTTAAAATCAGAATAAATCAAGTATATCTAAAAGATATTCGATGATAAATCCTCCGAGCACAATAGGTGCTACAACTGACACTAAACAAAGTATAATTCCTATGATAGATTTTGCCAGGCTTTGACCCTTGATAATAGCTATAATACCACAAATGAGTCCTATCGGAGCTAATAGATATATTAAGTAATTGACTATTGGTATTATAGATATTACAAGTGAAATTATACCTAATACTAATGATGTTGTGCTCAAACCTGAATTTGCCTTTTGTCTTTCTGCGAATTGTTCCATAATTCTATATTTATTTGTTTATAATTAATTTTTATTACCAATCTAAATCATCCATCATGTCGAGAAGATCTTCCTCCATTTCAAGAACTTTTTCTGCAGCTTTCAATGATTTTTCAGCTGTCTTAAGAGCTTTTTCATAATCTTCATCATCGTAGTCTTCTGCCATTTTTGCTGCTTCCTTAGCAATTTGGTTCAAAGCTTCAAGTTCTGATACAACAGGATCCTTTTCTTTTACTATTTCTTTAATAGCTAATTTGTCAATAGAAAATGTTTCTGACCCTTTTAATGCAGTATTGAAATAATCTGCTGAGAATTCATTGACAAATACGAAATCTACAACAGAACCTACATTACCCTTTACAAAAGAATCAAATTTGGATTTTTCAGAATCACCTAATTCCATCTGATACCAGCCATTGATGACTTGAACTCCATCTTCATCTTTTAAAACGAGAACAGGATAAATTGAAACATCATTATCTGCTTTCTTTTCTAACTTTAATTGAACCTTAACTCTTAATCTGCCATCTTTTTTGTTTAAGGTACAACTGTCAGACACAATTGAAATTAAGTTTGCATCGTCTCCATAGACGCCGACAGCTTTTAAATTTTTTGATGTAATTTGAGGTTCTTCTGTACCACCTCCGCATGAGACCATGAATAATGCCACTAACATTACTCCTAAGAATTTAACGAATTTTGTTTTCATAATGATGTGTTTTTAAATTATTTGCGGCAAAAGTATGTAAAAGCGATGACACCACAATTTGTCTTTTTTTGTCTTTTTACAATCACTTAATTTTCAAGTTTAAACATGAGTCTATAAAAAAAATCATTACCTTTGTCAAAGTGTCATTTTTTGTTAAAACAAATAAATTCTAAATAAATTAATTATGAGAAAAAACGTTATTATCATGGCATTAGCAGCTTTATCTTTAGCTTCGTGCAACGAGAAGCCTGAACAGAAAACGGCTTCTTACACTCCGCCACAAGAAATCGTGATTGAGTCCGACATCATGACTCCGGAAGTGATGTGGTCGATGAACCGCCTCGGCGAATATGCCGTCTCTCCTGATGGCAAACATGTCGTTTATAACAACACTTACTTCATTATTGAAGAAAATAAAAGCAAGACTGACATTTACATCATCGACATTGATGGCAATAATAATAAATGCTTGACATCTTCAGCATCAAGCGAATACAGTCCTGTTTGGAATAAAGATGGTTCAAAGATTTTGTTTATGACAGCTGACAGCGGCGAGATGCAGGTCTGGGAAATGAATCCTGACGGCACTGAAAGAAAACAAGTCTCTTTTGTCGAAGGTGGCATCTCTGGCTTTAAATACTCTCCTGATGAGTCACAGCTTTTATACACAGCTGAAGTAAAACTCAAAGACAATGTAGCCGATGTCTACCCTGACCTTCCTCTTTCTTCAGGAAGAATCAATAACGACTTGATGTATCGTCACTGGGACCAATGGGTTGACACCTACGCACATATCTTCGTGACAGCCGATAACGGCAAAAATAAGATGGACATTATGGAAGGTGAAATGTGGGAAGCCCCTGTAAGACCTTGGGGCGGCATGGAACAAATCGCATGGACCAAAGACGGACAAAACATCCTTTATTCTTGCAGAAAGAAAGTCGGCAAAGAATATGCAACTTCCACAAATACCGACATTTACAAATACAACATTCCTACAGGCGAATGTGTTAACCTCACTGAAGGCATGATGGGTTACGATATGAACGTCGTCGTTTCTCCACAAGGCGACAAAATCGCTTGGGAAAGCATGGAACGCGATGGTTATGAAGCTGACAAACAACGTCTCTTCGTCATGGATTTGAATACAGGCGAAAAGAAAGACTATTCAATAGGTTTCGACCAAAACGCCACTCACCTACTCTGGGCTCCTGATGGACAATCAATTTACTTCATCAGCAACTTACACGCTACAGAACAAATCTACGCTTTAAGCCTCGCAACAGGTTCTATCAGAAAGATAACAGAAGGCAAACATAATTACGTCAGCATCGCTTGGGCAGGCGATAAATTAGTCGCAGGTCGTCAGTCGATGTCGCACTCAACAGAGTTATATCTCGTTGACCCACAAAACGGTGAAGCTACACAACTCACAAAAGTCAACGACTATATCTTCGACAAACTCACAATGGGCAATGTTGAAGAACGCTGGGTTGAGACAACCGACGGAAAGAGAATGTTAGTTTGGGTCATCTACCCTCCTCATTTCGACAAGAACAAGAAATATCCTGCTGTTCTCTTCTGCCAAGGCGGACCACAAAGTGCTGTAAGTCAGTTCTGGTCATATCGCTGGAACTTCCAGATGATGGCAGCCAACGATTATATCGTCGTTGCTCCAAACAGAAGAGGACTCCCAGGTTTCGGTCAGGAATGGTGTGAAGCCATCAGCGGCGACTACGGCGGACAATGTATGAAAGATTATCTCTCAGCCATCGACGCCATCGCAAAAGAACCATTCGTTGATGAAAACAGACTCGGTGCTGCAGGCGCGAGCTTCGGCGGCTATTCAGTATTCTGGCTCGCGGGACATCACGAAGGACGTTTCAAGGCTTTGATTGCTCACGATGGTATGTTCAACTTTGAATCACAATATCTTGAAACAGAAGAGATGTGGTTTGTCAACTGGGACCTCGGCGGACCATATTGGGACAAGGACAATCCGGTAGTACAATGGTCATACGCCAACTCGCCACATAAATTCGTCGACAAATGGACTGCTCCTATCATGGTCATCCATGGCGGCACCGACTACAGAATCTGCTTCACACAAGGAATGCAGGCATATAACGCAGCCGTATTGAGAGGCATACCAGCAGAGTTCTTATACTTCCCAGATGAAAACCACTGGGTTCTCAAGGCACAAAACGGAATCCTGTGGCAAAGAAGATTCTTCAACTGGCTGGATACTTATTTGAAGTAATTCATAATGCATAATTCATAATTGTAGAAACATGTCGATGTTACCTTAAAAATAAACGCACATTGACACGTCTTGAAACAAAAAAATCTCGTCTGGATTTAGGCGAGATTTTTTTGTTATTATTTGTTATTTTAGCAATTAAATAGTATCTTTGCAACAAATAACATTTTGTCTGTTAATATATAAATTATAATATTATGAATAATATATTATTCAATATAATAAATCCAAACGATGTTGCCAAACAGATTGCCTCAAGAGTCAAGGCAAGGCGATTAGAACTTAATCTGACACAGGAAGGAATGTCTGCAAAAGCTGGTGTCAAGTTTGCAACATATCGTAGGTTTGAGCAGACCGGTGAGATTTCATTGCGCGGATTGCTACAAATAGGATTTGCATTGAATGCGCTATCTGATTTTGATGCATTGTTCCAACAGCAGCAATATCAATCACTAGACGACGTACTTAACGAACAGAAGTTTAATCGAAAAAGAGGCAAGAAAAATGAATAGCATAAAACAGATTGAAGTAATTTACAAAAGTCGCTTGGTTGGTCGTCTAGCATTGACCAAAGAGCATTTATGCGCATTTGAATATTCCACCGGATGGATTTCTTCCGGGTTTTCAATTTCTCCTTTCGAATTGCCTTTACGCAGTGGTGTTTTCATCGCAAAACCACGTCCGTTTGAGGGTGGATTCGGTGTGTTTGATGACTGTCTTCCCGATGGTTGGGGTTTTCTGATTCTTGACAGATACCTGCAACAACATGGAGTAAATCCTCGTACTCTCACCCTACTCGATCGTCTTGCGTTAGTTGGTTCAACAGGACGTGGAGCTTTAGAGTTTCGTCCTGACAAAAGTGTAGTTGGCAATCAAGAATATTCCGACTTTGAGAAGTTGGCATTAGAAGCCGAACGAATACTCGACAGCGAAGAATATATGGGAGAAGGTATTGAAGAGTTCCAGCAACGAGGCGGTTCTCCGGGTGGTGCTCGTCCAAAGATATTCACACAATATGATGGCAAAGAATGGTTGGTTAAGTTCCGTGCAAAACAAGATTCGATAAGCATAGGACGCGATGAATATAAATATTCAATGCTTGCTAAAGAATGTGGCATTGAGATGCCTGAGACGCAATTATTTGAGAATAAATATTTTGGTGTAGAACGATTTGACCGCACAAAAGAAGGCAAACTGCATGTGGTAAGCATAGCTGGTTTGATAGGTGCCGATTATCGTGTTCCAAGTATTGATTACACACATATATTTCAAGTATGCGCGGCACTTACGCATAGCGTCGCCGAATTATGGAAAGTTTACAGATTGATGGTGTTTAACTATCTGATTGAGAATAAAGACGACCATGCCAAGAATTTCTCGTTTATATATCGTAATAACAACTGGCATCTGTCTCCTGCATACGACCTTCTTCCAAGCAATGGCATGAATGGATTTCATACAACATCAATAAATGATAACATAGAGCCAACACCCGACGACTTGATCGCTGTTGCCATAAAAGCTGGACTCAACAAGAAAGAAGCATTGCTGATATTTGAAGAAATAAAGGATAGAATAATAATGAGGAGTTAGGAATTATTGTAGATACGCATCAATTACATATTGTTTATATCCATTGGTGTAATTGGTACGTCTCTACTCGGTGTCTCAGTGTCTTAGTGTCTCGGTGACATCACTCCGAAAGCCCATATTTCCTCAATAATTTGTTCCATTGTTCGGATTCTAAGAAACTGAGCAGATAGGGATTTATCTTATTGACAAGATATGGCTGGGATGACATAAAACAATAATATTCCTTATTGTTAGGCAGCTCTATCAATGTTATTTTCTTTATTAAACTCTTTTCCTTTTTATTGAAATAATAGCTTAATGTCGCGCCATCGTCGACCAAGGCGTTTATCTCTCCTTTTTCCAATGCGTCAAAAGCTTCTTCAAAGGACGAATATTTCTTGTATTTTATATGTTTGTAATCAAGGTAAATTGCAGTGTTCCGTCCTTCCAGACAGCCGACTTTCATCTTATGTAAATCATGAAGGTTACCTACATTGTTCTGTAATCTTTTCGTTGTGAGTTCTGATGAAATAGTCGCAGTGAAACCACTTATAATCAAAATCGCTACTAACATCCATATCGTCGCTAATATCTTGCCGTTCTTAGTCTGCGGTGATTTGTCGCCATAACCTACCGTCGTCATCGTCACCCACGACCACCAGAATCCGTCTATGATACCATTGACCTTATCATTGAATGCAGGATTATTTTTTCTTTCTGCCAGCCATATCAAGGTTCCTATGCAGAAGTTGATGAATAACAACAATCCGATAGTCTTTAAAAAAGCCATGGAAAAAAGATTCTTCACTATCGTCACAAATCCTGATTCGTCGTGGTTTTCAACGGCGACACACATCGACGTTATATAAAACGGCTGTGTCAGGAAAGTGCTGTCGGCATGTGACGAACTTATCGCCATCGGCGCAATGGAAATATTAATCTCGCCTTCGGAGATATTAGTCACCACTTTTTCATAATCTGTCTGAACGAAATGATAATTAACGTTTAAGGAATCAGAAATGACATTCCATAAATCTATCGTGAGACCGGAAATATCATCATTATCAATAATGATAAACGGCGGACTGTCAGTCACTCCAAC
>JBGVET010000039.1:0-13465 GCA_045120395.1 Candidatus Limimorpha sp. | reverse complement strand
AGATGAGATTTCCTATAAGGGTCGTGGGAGACTACCACGTTGATAGGCTGCAGGTGTAAGCGCAGTGATGTGTTCAGCCGAGCAGTACTAATAGCCCGAGAGCTTTACGTTAACCTGAGAGGTTACATAAGAGATGACACGGAGCGAGCTAGAGTTCAGTTGCGAGTGTCCTTCTTCCGGACCATGTCAAGACATATAAAGAGACACATGGTGACTATAGCGCGGAGGTCCACCTCTTCCCATTCCGAACAGAGAAGTTAAGCCCCGCAGCGCCGATGATACTGCATCAATTTGTGGGAAAGTAGGTCGTCGCCACCCTATAACGGAAGCCTCGGCAAAGAGCCGGGGCTTTTCTGTTTTTAAACGAATCCATTCTCTGTCTCCGCTGAAAGCGCGGATCTGCACGGATCCTTTTCTTCCTTTGGCCTTTGGTCTTTAGTCATCACGGAACACAGGTATCTGGCGTATTCCTTCAAACATCCTTCTGCGTTCAAGGAGCAGACATGCGGACCTGGTAGCCTCCTGGGCGTCAGTGATTGCAGCGGCATCCTTGGAGAGACGCAATATTTTGCGTCTATACATTAGCGGAAAGCCCGACGGCCTTAGCCGGGACGCACAGAGAAGAAAGACTAAAGTCTAAGGACTAATGGCTAATGGCTAAGGATTTGAGGAATTGAGTAATTGAGGGTGTTGGTTGTTAGTGTATTTAGTGCTTATTTATTTTTATTTGTGGATAACAGTACAAAAAAAGTCGCACATTGTTGTGCGACTCTATATTAAATTATGCATTATGCATTATGCATTATGCATAATGAATTATGAATTATGAATTATGAATTATGAATTAAACTAATCCTGCAAATCCCATAAATGCCAAGGCTAAGATACCAGCTGTTACTAATGCGATAGGCACGCCTTTCATTCCGTTTGGAACGTCGGATAATTCTAGTTGTTCGCGTAAGCCTGCGAAGATAACCAATGCTAATGTAAAACCGACACCATTTGACAATGCATACATTGCGCCTTCTAATAGACCAAAGTCTTTTTGTATCACCAAAATAGCGACGCCGAGTACGCAGCAGTTTGTTGTGATGAGTGGTAAGAATACGCCTAATGCTGCATATAATGAAGGACTTATCTTTTTCAAAATGATTTCAACCATCTGTACCAATGCTGCGATGACTAAGATGAACGCTATGGTTTGTAGGAATCCTAAATTAAATGGATTTAACAGATAGTGCTGGATTAACCATGTTACGATTGTCGCTAAAGTTATGACGAAGATAACGGCTGCGCCCATGCCTAATGATGTCGATATCTTTTTTGATACACCGAGGAAAGGGCATATTCCGAGGAATTGTGTCAAAACGATGTTGTTGACGAATATTGCGGAGATAAAAATTATCAAGTATTCCATATCTAAATATCTTTAATTGTCAATAACTTATTTTGTTTTCTTTAACATTCTGTTCATGATAGCGATGAGATAACCCATTGCGATGAATGCTCCTGGAGCGAGGACAAATACCAAGATTGCATCACCTTCGATAAACTTCCATCCGAAGATAGAACCGCTGCCTAAGATTTCACGAATTGAACCTAAGATGGTGAGTGCCATTGTATATCCTAATCCCATGCTGATGCCATCGATGGCTGATGCACCGATACCGTTTTTACAAGCGAATGCTTCGGCACGACCGAGGACGATACAGTTAACAACGATGAGTGGTATGAAGAGACCGAGTGTCTCGTAAATGCTTGGGAGATATGCTTGCATAAGAAGCTGCACCACTGTCACGAATGAAGCGATGACAACGATATAACAAGGGATGTGTACTTTGTTAGGGATGAAGTTCTTTAACAATGAGATACATATATTTGACAAAATCAAAACGAATGTCGTTGCCAAACCCATGGAGAGTCCGTTGATTGCGCTGGTTGTTGTCGCAAGGGTAGGACAGCAACCGAGGAGAAGGACGAATACTGGATTTTCTTTGAAGAATCCTTTTGTTAAGTTATTCCAGTTCATATTAGAATCCTCCTTTATTATTTTCAAATGTTGATAATGCGCGGTTTACAGCATCGCAGAAAGCTCTTGAGCTGATGGTAGCTGCTGTGATGGCATCGACGTCGCCGCCGTCTTTCTTAACGCTGAAGTTGAAAGAAGCTGGGTTCTTGTCGTTGAACTGGTTTTTGAAAGATTCTTCTTCCATCTTAGAACCTAAGCCTGGTGTCTCTGCATGTTGTAAGACGGAGATGTTTTTGACAGTTCCGTCAGCGAGGATGCCGACCATCAATGAGATGTTGCCACTGAATCCTTTGTTGGTGAATGTCTCGACAGCAGCTCCGATGAAGTTGTTGTTAGCATCGTAAGCGAGGTGGAAAGGAATCTCTGCGTTATCGCCTTCAATAGCCGACATTACATTGACAGTTTTTAATGTATTAAACTCAGGAAGTACGTTCTTGATAGCTGCAGTTCTCTTTGCATTTTCTGCTGCTGCGATAGGGTCTTTTGTCGCGTTAAATACTATTCCTAAAACTCCGCCTGCCACTATACATATCACGAATAATGCGACGAACATATTTAATAATGTGTCTTTCTTTGCTGCCATAACTTTATTTTTTTATAGGTTTACCGAAACGTGTTGGTTTACAAACTTTATTGATTAAAGGAACGAAAGCGTTCATAATTAAGATAGCGAACGACATGCCTTCTGGATATGCACCCCATAAACGGATTATGATTGTCAAGGCTCCGACACCGATGGAGAATATAACCTTTCCTTTCATAGTCATTGGTGATGTTGCCATGTCTGTTGCCATGAAGAAAGCACCGAGCATCAAACCGCCACCGAAGATATGTATCAATGGGTTGACAAATTGAACAGGGTCGATAAGCCAGCAGATTGTTGAGATGGCTGCTACAGTTGCAATGATAATGACAGGTGTCTGCCAGTCGATAACTTTTCTAAATATCAAGAAGAGACCGCCGATGATGATTGCTATAGAACCAATTTCACCAAGTGAGCCGCTATAAATGAAACCTTTGATATCTTCGTATATTATTAAATCTTTGGCTGCAATTCCTTGTGCTAAACCTTCTTTGATATGACCTAACAATGTAGGACCAGTGACGGCATCTAATATAGTATCGCTGAATATAGGATTAGGCATTGGCCATGTTGTCATAGCGACAGGGAATGATATGAGCATGAAGACGCGACCTACCAATGCTGGGTTGAATGGGTTGTTGCCCAAACCGCCGAATGACATCTTGCCTATGCCGATAGCTACAATAGAACCGACGATGATCATCCATGCTGGAATGTTGGATGGTAAGTTGAATGCCAATAATAGACCTGTTATTATAGCAGAACCGTCAGCTATTGTACAAGGACCTTTGATGAGGAATTTCTGGATAAGCCATTCTGTTAAGACGCAGGCTGCTACTGATATAAATGTCACGCGTGCTGCATCGAAACCGAAGTAGTAAATGGAAAAGAAGTAAGCTGGCATCAAAGCGATGATGACGCTGTACATTATTTTCTTTGTGCTTTCTCCTCCGTGAACGTGAGGCGAGCCGGATATTAGGTAATTATTCATCTTTTATTTCTGATTACGTGAACGAATTAATTGTCCTGTTTTATTCTTGCCATATCTGATGTAGTCCAACAATGGGATGTTTGCTGGACAAGTGTACTCACATGATCCGCATTCGATGCAGTCCATGATGCAGTTGGCTTCAGTGTCTTCAAACATATTCTTCTTAGCGAGGCGACTGAGGAGATAAGGCTCTAGTCCCATCGGACATGCGCTGACACATTTGCCGCAACGTAAACAATTGCTGACTTGTCGTGGCTGTGCTTCGTTATCTGTCATCATCAAGATGCCTGATGTTCCTTTGATGACAGGGAACTCACTTACAGAAACTGACTTGCCCATCATTGGTCCGCCATTGATGATATTGGTAGTGTTTTCTGGAAGTCCGCCGGCAGCTTCGATGAGTTCTGTCGATGATGTGCCTATTCTTACCAAGAAGTTTGATGGGTTCTTGACTGATTTACCTGTGACGGTAACGACTCTTGAAATGAGAGGCTTGTTTTTTTGTACGGCTTCATAAATGGCGTATGTTGAAGCAACATTGACAACGACGCAACCTGTCTCTATAGGAAGTTTGCCTGAAGGTACTTCTCTTCCAGTACATGCTTTGATGAGTTGTTTCTCGCCACCTTGTGGATATTTGGTTTGCAAAGGCTGTACTTCAATGCCAGCAAAATATTTGTCGTCGTTTATTATCTTGTCCAATAAGTTGGCAGTTTCCATTTTATTGACTTCAATGCCGACGATAGCTTTAGGAGCGTCGACGGCTTTCATCAAGATTTTTACGCCAACCAAGAATTCGTATGGCTTTTCAATAAGAAGACGATTGTCGCAGGTGAGATATGGTTCACATTCTGCAGCATTGATAAGGACGTACTCTGCCTTTTTGTCTTTTGGTATTGAGAGTTTGACGCTCGTTGGGAAAGTAGCTCCGCCTAGACCTACGATGCCATGGTCTTTGACTCTGTTTATTATTTCTTCGCGTGATAATGTTATATCTGCTACTAATGTGTCGCTGGTGTCGATGCCTTCCATCCATTCATCGCCTTCAACATCAATGAAGATGGCAGGCTTGCGATAACCTGTGTGGTCCATGATCTCATCGACTTTGGTGACCTTGCCGCTTACAGAAGAGTGTACGTTGGCAGAGATAAAGCCTTTCGCTGTTCCGATGAGTTGTCCAACTTTCACATCATCACCTTTTTTAACGATAGCTTCAGCTGGTGCGCCGAGGCATTGTCCTAATGGGATGATGACCTGTTTAGGAATAGGGAAGGTTATTATAGGTTTGTCTGACGAAAGTTTGTTTTCTTCAGGATGAACGCCACCTTTAGGAAATGTTTTCTTTGGATTCATACGCTTATTCTTTACTTTCGTTATTAACTGATTCTGTTATTTCTACTTTTGGCTTGCGAGGTGGAAAGTTGACTGCTGCAATGCTTCCTCTTGGACAAACGTCGACGCACTTGCGACAGAGTTTGCATTTGTCAGCATTGATATATGCCAATGTGCCACGCATCTCGATTGCTTCGAAAGGACATTCTTTGAGACATTTCTGGCATCCGATGCAGCCTACCTTGCAATTCTTCATCGTGATTGCGCCTTTTTCTGTATTGACGCAGTCAACATAGACTCTGCGGTTGTTCTTGCCTTTAGGACGAATCTCGATGATGCCTCTAGGACAGGCTTTGGTACATGTTCCGCAACCTACGCATTTGTCTTCGTCAACGACAGCTATGCCTTTTTCCTTGTCGATATGTATAGCATCGAAAGCGCATTTCTTCACGCAGTCGCCGAGACCGAGACATGCGTTAGGACATCCGCTGCCTCCTGCATATAAAGTATGAGCGAAAGCACAGATGTCAGCTCCTTCATAATGTGTTTTCTTAGGTGCGTTCTCACATGTTCCATTACAACGAACCACAGCTATAGTAGGTTCTGCTACTTCAACGGTAAGACCTAGTACTGCAGCTACTTTTGACATGTCAGAACTGGTACAATTCAATCCGCTTAGGCTGTTCTTGTCGTGAGCTGACTTAACGCATGCTTCTGCAAAAGCACGGCAACCTGCGAAACCACAACCTCCACAGTTTGCACCAGAAAGTGTGGATTCAACTTCGTCAATCAACGGATTTTCTTCTACTTTGAACTTCTGTGCGACTATGTATAAAATAACCGCTAAAATGCCTCCCAAGACTCCTAGTACGATGAGAGAATAGAGTAAGATGTCGTTCACAATAATTTTTTTTAATGTTTAATATTCAAATTAAGCTTTCTGTCTTTAGCCATCAGTTGTCGCTATTAGAAATTCTTGAAAATTACAGAACACTGAAAACTGAATGCTGATTGCTTAAAATATAGTTATCGCAAAAATAACAATTAATTCTTATAAATTACATATTTTTTAATGAATTTCATACTCGAATTTCCTCTTCATATTATCTCTGAAAAGAAACAAAATAAGATAGTATGGAACTAAAGAACCTATTGAAATCAAAGCGTTTATTCCTTCTTCAATTTTGAAATGGTTTAAAATGAATATCATGGAAAATAATATGATGGTTGGAATGACGTATGCAAAAACAACGGCTTTGTTGGCTTGACCTAATCCCATGCTCACCATGACGTTTTGTCCTATTTGAAAATCATTCGCTTTTGGCGTGTTAATGCTGATGATTTTCTCCTTCATCTCCGACATGTTGCACGCACCTTTGATGTTACACGATGCACACGCACTCTTCGATAAAATCTTGACTTCGACATTGTTGTCATCTATTGATGTAACTATACCTTCGTGTGATATACGATGTTCCATTATAAATATTATTTAACGACAAATATAATGTTTTTTTTGAAATTTTGTTTAATAAATATGATGATTATTTGTTATTAAATAAAACTTGTTGCCTTGTTGTCTTGTTGACTTGTAGTCTTTTTTACTATCTTCGCAAAAATATTTTTTATGGTACAGATTTTATCGCTTTTATTTTATTTTACATTTCCTTCTCTGATAATTTTTCTTTGTAGAAAGTCATCGGTAATGAATAAGATAGGTGAGATATTATTGCTTTATATTGTCGGTATTCTTATTTCAAATCTCATCATTTTTCCTCTTGGCTTAGGAGAACGATTGCATGGCATTCAAGATGCTCTTACTAGTGTGATGATTCTTCTCGCATTCCCGATGATTCTGTTCGGATGTGATTTCAAGAATTGGAAGCTTAAAAAAGCAATTGTAGCTCTTTGTATTGGACTTGTTTCTGTGGTGATAGTTGATGTTGTAGGTTTTTATATCTTCAATGATAATCAGACAGGTTTTGAAAAAATAGCAGGACTTTTAGTTGGAGTCTACACTGGAGGAACGCCGAACCTCGCAAGTCTTAAAATAGCCCTTAACGTAGATGCTGAGACTTATATCTTCGTACATACATTCGACATGATTATCAGTTTTGTTTATCTTGTCTTCCTGATGTCGTTCGGAATTAAAGTCTTTCGACTTTTCTTAAGACACCAAGACGCCAAGACGCCAAGACGCCAAGAAGAAAGCTCAGAGTTCAAGGTTCAAGGTTCAGAGTTGTCTTATTCTGATATTTTTACCAAAAAACATTTCCCTAAAACATTAGGCGCATTAGGTATTGCCATATTAATAGTAGGTATAGGCATGGGCGTAAGTCTGCTCATCTCTGGTAAAGTAGACAATATGTTGCTTCTTATTTTGACGATGACTACATTATCTATTGCAGCTTCATTTTTGCCTTTTGTAAGAAAGATGGAAAAAAGTTACGATGCAGGAATGTATCTAGTCCTGATATTCAGTCTCGTTGTAGCAACGATGGTAGATGTGACGGCAATAGATTACCGTGCTGGTGCTAACATCATTGCATATATAGCTTTCGTGATATTCTGTTCCTTGATATTGTCGATAATATTGTCCAAGATATTTAAAGTCGATTCCGACACTATGGTGATAACATCTGTCGCCTTGATAAATTCTCCTTTGTTTGTCCCTATGATTGCTGAAAGCATGAAGAATAAAAAGGTTATTATTACCGGAATTACAGTTGGCGTTATTGGCTATGCTGTCGGAAATTATCTTGGAATTATTGTGTCTCAATTGTTGAAATAGTTATGAAAGAGAAAGTTGCAAGGATAAAGAAGTATATAGAAGATCTGATAGCTCGTATCAAATCGGTGTTGAGGTTGGTTGTCATTCCTGGATTTGAGGGTGTGCCTTTATATGATGTGCTGGTTTATTTTATCAGAGGTTTCACTCAGGTCAATCTCATCGATAGAGCTGCTGCTGTTGCTTTCTATGTGTTTCTTGCACTCTTTCCTACGATATTGTTTTTATTCACTTTGATACCATATTTCCCGCTTCAGGATGTGACGGCTAATGTGCTGGAAGCTTTGCAGACTATACTTCCTCCTGGTACTTATGAAAGCGTTTCTTCAACGATAACGCAGATTATGTCGATAGAACATGGCGGACTTATGTCGATCGGTCTTTTGCTAGCGTTTTATTTCAGCACCAGCGCGGTGAGTTCTTTCTTTAGGGGTTTTAATATGGGTGACAAGGAATTCGGCCAGATACCATTTATCAAGTTGCAAGTGTATTCAATCTTGGTGATGCTGATGTTTGTCATTCTGTTATTAATATCAATAGTTTTGATAACAGTAGGGCAGAGGTTGTTGCCGTTGCTTTTTGTCAAGATGCATATCTATAGCGGCTTCACTGTTTTTATGATAAATTTGCTCCGTTGGTTGATAGTAATTTTTGCTTTGATAGTCGCGATGTCGTTGCTTTATCATTTCGGCAATCCTCGCAGCAAGAGATTCAAGCTCATTACTCCAGGCTCTCTTTTGTTTGCCGGTTTGTTCATCGTAGGAACGATGTTGTTCAATTTCTATATCTCGAATATTTCGACATACAACCTTCTTTATGGTTCTATTGGAGGTTTGATTATCTTCGTGATATGGATTTATTTCAATTGTATTTTAATCTTGATAGGATATGAATTGAATAAGAGCATCACAAAAGCGAGTACGTTTAAGTTTCCTGATATGATGCTTCAGATTGAAGATACCAAGACTTCGAGTCACCAGGACACCGAGTGAATGGTGAAATAAAAAATCCGACCAAATTGATTGATCGGATTTTCTAACCTTAAATAATCTTATTAGGTACGGCCTCGCAGAATTAATATTCGTCAGAAACTGTGAGTTTCTTTCTGCCTTTAGCACGACGTGCTTTTAAAACTTTACGACCATTGGCTGTTGACATTCTTGATCTGAAGCCGTGTTTGTTTCTGCGTTTTCTGTTTGATGGTTGAAATGTGCGTTTCATTGTCTTATGTATTTTTTCTTCTTAATTTTCCCTTTAAATTGAGTTGCAAAAGTAGTAAAAAAATCTTAAACAAAAAAGATTTTATGAAAAAAAATAATAATATTTATTTGGTTATAAAACAATGAGTTATGTGGATTCTTTCTTTTGGAATTCTTTATGTCAACATATTTGCCAATATTTTTTTACGAAAAAAGGATATAAAAAGAGAGACGCATTATGATGCGTCTCTACTTGTAGTCTTGTTGACTTATTGACTTGTTGTCTTATTTAACTGGAACATTCTTCAATGTTTCTGTCAAGAATTCCCAGAACAATGGCACAGTGTCAATCTTGAGTGCTTCGTCAGGTGAGTGAGGGAATACCAAGGTTGGTCCGAATGAAACCATATCCCAGTTAGGATATTTTGAACCTAAGATACCACATTCCAAACCTGCGTGGATAACCATTGTCTTTGGTGTCTTGCCATATTTTTCTTCATATACTTTTTTCATTGTGTTGTATATGATAGAGTTGATGTTTGGCTTCCAGCCTGGATATGAACCTGTTGACTCAGCTCTTGCGCCACAGCTTTCCAATACCTTACGCATTTCTGCTGCTAGCTCGTCTTTGCTTGCGTCTACCAAGCTACGTTGTAATGAAGCTGTCATGATTTGGCCGTCAATCAATTTTACGATAGCCAAGTTTGATGATGTTTCAACTGTGCCTTCGAAGTCTTTTGACATAGCGATGACGCCGTTAGGATATTTAGCGACTGCTTCAATCAAGTTAGCGATAGTTTGTTTGTCGATGACCTTAGCTGGCATTTCTGCTGGAACGATAGTGATGCTCATCTCTGGTTCAACAGCAGCGAATTGTTCTTTAACGAGAGCTTCGAATTCTGCTACGAAAGCTGTTAATTCTTCAGCTTTGTTTTCTGGAACTGTTACTGTTACGAATGATTCGCGTGGGATAGCGTTACGTAAGCTGCCGCCTTGGATGTCAGCTACTCTTGCGTTGAATTTCTCTGTAGCTTTCAATAACAAAGCGTTCATCACTTTGTTAGCGTTAGCACGGCCTAAGATGATGTCCATGCCTGAGTGACCGCCTTTTAATCCTTTAACGATTAATTGGAATGCTTTTGAACCAGCAGGTATTTCTTCAAATTTTGGAGTGAAGTAGCCACATGTGTCGATACCGCCAGCGCAGCCAACATAAAGTTCGCCTTCTGTCTCAGAGTCGGTGTTGATGAGGATGTCGCCTTTCAAAACGCCTGGTTCTAAAGCGTTAGCTCCTGTCATACCTGTTTCTTCGTCAACGGTGAAGAGGACTTCGATAGGGCCGTGAACCAAAGTGTTGTCTTTCAATACTGCCATTGCTGCTGCTGCACCTACGCCGTTGTCAGCGCCTAATGTTGTGCCGTTAGCTTTTACCCAACCGTCAACGATGCGTGTCTCGATAGGGTCTTTTTCAAAGTCATGTACTTTGTCTGAATTTTTTTGTGGAACCATGTCGACGTGTGCTTGCAATACAACGCCCATACGATCTTCGTAACCTGGTGTTGCTGGCTTGCGGATGATGACATTACCAACTTTATCTACTATGGTCTCAAGACCTAAGTTTTCTCCAAATTGTTTTAAGAAAGCAACGACTTTCTCTTCTTTCTTTGATGGACGTGGAATCTGTGTCAATTCATAGAAGCTTTCCCACAATCCTTTTGGTTCTAAGTTTCTTATGCTCATTTTTAATTTATTATTTATGTTATATTCTTTTGCTTCATACGGTGTTGCCGTATGTTATATCTGTAACAGCCTTTCAGGCTTTTGGTGCATTAACTAAAATATCTTTCAAGAAGTCCCAGAATTTCTGTACTGTAGGGATTTCAATTCTTTCGTCTGGTGAGTGTACGCCGCGGAGGGTAGGACCGAATGAAATCATATCCATGCCAGCGATTTTGTCGCCAACTAAGCCACATTCCAAACCTGCGTGGATAGCCTTGACCTTAGGTTCTACGCCGAAACGTTTTTTGTAGCATTCTTCTGCGACTTTGCGGATTTCTGAGTCTGGGTTTGGTGTCCAGCCTGGGTAGCCGTCGGTGTGTAATACTTCTGCGTTAGCGAGGTTGAATACAGCTTCTACCATATTAGCAACGTCTTCTTTTGATGACTCGATAGAGCTGCGTTGTGATGTCTGGATGAAGAAGAAACCTTCTTTTTTCTTGACAGAAGCGAGGTTTGTTGATGTCTCTACGAAGTTAGGAATAGTCTGTGACATTGCGATGACGCCGTGAGGACAAGCGTAGAGAGCGTTCAATAAGTCGAACTGTGTCATTTCGTCGATGACGAGTTCTGGCTGTGTTTCAGCTATCTCAGCTTTTACTGCCAAGTTAGGTTCTGTCACTTGATATTCTCTGCGGAAGTTTTCTTCCATTACATTTACGAATTCTTCGAATTCTGCTTGGAATTCTTCAGGAACGAAAGCCACTGCCATAGCTTCACGAGCGATAGCGTTGCGTAAGTTACCGCCTTGGATGTCGTAGATGCGGAGGTCGAATTCGTTTGCGCCTTGCCATAAGATACGTGTCAACAATTTGTTGGCATTAGCGAGGTTCTTGTTGATGTCATCGCCTGAGTGACCGCCTTTGAGACCGCTTACCATGATTCTATAAGCGACGTTTCTTCTTGGAGCTGGCTCCATCTTGTAGTAAACCTTGATGATGGTGTCCATGCCGCCTGCGCATCCGATGAAGATTTCGCCTTCGTCTTCAGAGTCGAGGTTCAATAAGATACGACCGCTGAAATCTTTAGGGTCGAGTTTTTCTGCTCCTGTGAGACCTGTCTCTTCGTCAACGGTGAAGATACATTCGATAGGACCGTGTTGTACTGTTGGGTCAGCGATGACAGCGAGAGCTGCAGCTACACCGATGCCGTCGTCAGCGCCTAATGTAGTGCCGTTAGCGTGGAGCCATTCGCCTTTGATGACAGCTTCGATAGGGTCGTTTTCAAAGTCGTGGACCTTATCGCTGTTCTTCTCGCATACCATGTCGGTATGAGCTTGTAATATGATAGTCTTGCGGTCTTCGAAGCCTGGTGTTGCAGGAGCTTTCATAATAACGTTACCGCATTCTTCTACTATATATTCTACTTTATGTTCTTTAGCCCAGTTGATGAGATATTCTACCATCTTGCCTTCTTTTTTTGAAGGACGTGGCACAGCCAAAATGCCGTGGAATTCTTTCCATACGCATTCAGGTGTGAGATTTAAAACACATTCGTTCATGTTAGTTATTTTTGATTTTAAGTTTATGATTTTAATAATTCAATAGTCTTCTTTGGGTCTTCAGATTTGAATACAGCGTTGCCTGCTACGAGTGCGTTGGCACCTGCTGCGAAAAGTTTAGAGGCATTCTCTGTGTTGACGCCGCCATCCACTTCGATGAGGGTGTTATATCCGTTTCTGTCAATCATCTCACGCAACTTCTCTACCTTAGAATATGTACGTTCAATAAATTTCTGTCCGCCGAAGCCTGGGTTCACCGACATGAGCAATACGAGGTCTAAGTCGCCCAATACGTCTTCGAGTACAGATACCGGAGTATGAGGATTGAGAACCACGCCAGCTTTGATGCCGAGTGACTTTATCTTCTGTATAGAACGATGAACGTGAATAGATGCTTCATAATGAAATGTTATTATGCTTGCGCCTGCTTCTTTAAATGCTTCGAAATATCTGTCAGGGTCGACGATCATGAGGTGAACGTCGAGAGGTTTTGTAGCCATTTTATTGATGGCTTGAACGACAGGAATACCATAAGAGATGTTTGGTACGAACACGCCGTCCATGATGTCGAGGTGATACCAATCTGCTTGACTTTCATTCAACATCTTGATGTCGTCTGCCAAATGAAGAAAATCTGCTGAAAGCAGGGAAGGGGATATTATCTTTTGCATGACGTTATTTTTTTTACGTTTCTGCAAATATAATAATAATTAGGAGTTAGGAGTTAGGAATTAGGAATTATTTTTTTAAGTCACCGAGACACTGAGACATTGAGTTGCTGAGTTTCTGAGTTTTTGAGTTTTTGAGATTCTGAGATTCTGAGTCGCAGAGTCGCAGAGAAACTTTGAGTCTATAAGTCAGTGTCAGAGTTCAAAGTCAAAGTTCAGAGTTCAAAGTCCAAAATAAACATTAACATCAAATCTTAATAAAATCCATAAAAATGTAAAAAATGGAAATAAGAGAAAAAATTCTCGTGGTGAATCCTTGACGTTTCATTTTGTTTGCTATAACTTTGCATGAGAGAATAAAAAAACATATTTTATGAACCTAAATTTAATAAACAAAGGTGATGTCATCATCTACCAATCGGAAGATGGTGCTACTAAAATCAACGTCAACCTTCAAGACGAGACAGTGTGGCTGTCGATAGATCAAATGTCTGATTTGTTTCAGAGAGATAAATCAACAATATCAAGGCATATCAAAAATATCTTTATTGAAGGAGAACTTCAGAGTAATTCAGTTGTTGCAAATTTTGCAACAACT
>JBGVET010000038.1:0-9927 GCA_045120395.1 Candidatus Limimorpha sp. | reverse complement strand
TTTGTTTTGTAATGCCATGTCAGCGCTGCTTTGGAATTCTGAAATTCTTGTTTCAAGGTCAACTATTTCTTTTTCCTTTGATTGACGGATTAAGTTTGACATAGTTGCTTGGTTAGCTTGGTAGTCTTGAATCTTGTTTTGGTATTCAGCACCCATAGCTTGTAATTCAGATTTTAATTCAGCTGCGTATGCTTGTAAATCTTGTTCAACCTTAACTCTTTCTGGCATGATTTCCATGATTGAAGCAGAATCTACGTGACCAACTTTTACTGATTGTGCGTTAACGCCACAACTTACACCCATTGTCAATACGACAGCGAATAATAACTTAACTAATTTTCTCATTTTTGTTTATTTATTTTATTGTTATTTTTTCTTTTGCAAATATAGTAATTTTTAACAACGTACAAACATCATTATTCATTCTACATTGCACATTCTACATTATTAATTCTTCTTTCTATCTTCACGACGTACGGTCTGCATTACGTTACCGATTTCATCGAGGATTTCGTCGCTGATATCGTTTTTATCGTTGCAATAAAGCATTGTTGTACCCGCAGCTTTATCAAACACAAAAGCGTAATTTTTTGTCAATGCTACTTGATTTATTGCGTTATAAACTTTTTCTTGAATTGGCTGGATGAGTTCAGCTCTTTTAGCGAAAAGTTCACCTTCTGGTCCGTAGTACTGCATTCTAAGATTCTCTGCTTCCTGACGTTTTGCTGTGATAGCTTCTTTTTTCTTTCTCTTTTGATCTTCTGAAAGAAGCACTGATTCAGCTTGATATTCACGATCCAATTCCTGTGCTTCTTGGAACAAAGCTGTTATCTCTTTTTCCCATTTCTTTGAGAGCTGGTTAATCTCTTCCTGAGCGTCAGCATATTCAGGGATATTCTCCAAGATATAATCAGAATCGACATAAGCTATTCTTTGATTCTGCTGAGCATTGACAGTGATTCCTAAAAGGAATATAACTGCAAGTAATAAAAGTGATTTTCTTGTTTTCATATTCTTAACATTTTTATTTATCTATTATACATTATTCATTCTTAATTGTTCACTCTCAATTATGCATTATGAATTATGCATTATGAATTAATCAATAGATCCTCCGATTGAGAAGTGGAACTGGCTCTTGTTAGCGTCTTTCATGCCAGGGACATCGTCGAAGCCATAACCCCAGTCGATACCAAGCATACCGAACATTGGGAGATAGATACGGACGCCAAGACCTGCTGAACGGTATACATCGAATGGATTGAAGTTTTCTATACCTAACCAGTCGTTACCAGCTTCAACGAAACCGAGTGCATAGATTGTAGCTGTTGGGTTTAGTGAAAGTGGATAACGGAGTTCCATTGTATATTTTGTAAAGATGTTACCGCCTATGTTTTCGTTGCTTGAATAGAAAGGTGTAAGCGTTTCGTTGCCGTAGCCACGCATACCTATGATTTCACGTCCATCGAGGTTATAGTTTGAGAGACCGTCACCGCCGAGGTAGAATCTTTGGAACGGAGTCACACCTATAGCATTGTTATAGCAACCTAACATTCCGAATCTTACTCTTGTCATGAGAACGAGTTTGTCATAAAGTTCGGTATACCATGCGAGTTTGAATTTCCATTTATGGAATTCCACCCAACGATACATATAGTCTTCACGCTGTCCTTTTGTATATTTTGGAGAAGGATATTTTTCTTCATAATCAACACCGCTTATTAAAGAATAAGGAGGTGTCAACTCTAATGACAACACCAATTCTGAACCGTAGCGAGGGTAGATAGGCTGACTTACAGAGTTACGACCAACACTGATATTATAGCTTATGACATTAAAATAACCAGAACCTGAACCGAAGTTAAATATTGTTGTATAGTTGTCGAGACCATATCTCATCAAGTTGATTCCGTGATAAATTGTGAAGTAGTCGTCAGGCCATGTCAAACGTCTTCCTAAACCGAAGGAAAGACCTGTTGTCTTGAAGCTAGCGAAATTCTCGTTCGACTTAGCATAACCATTAGTATATGTTGAGTGGTACAATGATGTCGTGAATGAATTTGGCTTCTTGCCGCCAAGCCATGGCTCAGTGAATGATGCACCATAGTAGAGATAAGTAGTTCCGTAAGTCTGCACTCTGAAAGAAAGTTTCTGCCCGTCACCGCCAGGTAATGGAGTCCATGCTCCTTTCTTGAACATATTTTTAAATGAGAAATTATTGAGTGTCAAACCTAAGGTAAGGATAAGTTTATTGTATCCCCAACCTGCTGACAATTCAATCTGGTCTGATGATGTTTCTTCAACAATATATTCAATATCTACTGTTCCATCTGTAGGATCTGGTTGTACTGAAGGGTTTAAAGTCTCAGCATTGAAATAACCCAAAGCTGCCAATTCTCTTGTCGTTCTGATAAGGTCGCTTCTGCTGAAGAGCTGACCAGGTTTGGTGTACATCTCACGTATTACCACATGGTCGTTTGTTTTAGTATTACCCTTCACAGACACCTTACCTATCTTTGCTTGATCACCTTCAAAGATTCTTATTTCCATATCAATGGAATCATTTTCCGCTCTTATTTCAACTGGATCAACACGGAAGAAGAGATAGCCATCATCCATATATAGAGCACTGACATCATAGCCGCCTTCGTTATATTCCAAATTTGTCTTGAGCAGTTCTTTGTTATAAACATCACCTTTATGGATGCCGAGAACTCTGCTTAATGTTGCTGTATCGTATTTGGTGTTACCAACCCAATTGATATTACGGAAATAATATTTATTACCTTCTTCCACATTTATCACGATACCAATGTTTTTGTCATCTATTTTATAGACAGAATCGCTCACGATATAAGCATCGCGATAACCACTTTGGTTATATTTTTCGATGATAGCCAATTTGTCATCTTCGTAATTAGATTCCAAATACTTGGAAGCTTTAAATATACGAGGACGATAATTCTCAAAGAAATAATCTGTTATACCAGTAAAAGCCTTCTTTGGTTTCAATGTGATAAGGTCATATAATGCTTGGCACACTGTTGGTCCAAGAGGATCGAGAGGATCGAAATGACCTTTGGCTTTTGTTTCTTTCATCGCCTTACGCACTTGGTTGTCTGTCAGTTCATCATTACCATTGACAATAATCTCTGCTATGCGTACTTTTGAACCTTTATCCACATCAAGGACAATATCAACATAATTATCACGTGTTGTATCTGCTTTTGCTTCTACATTAACGAGTACATTATGGAAACCTTTTTCTGCGTAATAATCTTCAATAATTCTGGTTGTTTTGGTGTAGGTATGTTCTGTAGCAACATCACCGCGAGTGAGATTGATTTTCTTTCTAAGTTCTTCTGCTTCAGATTTCTTAACGCCTTTGAAGGAGAACTTTGATATACGAGGACGTTCTTTTAGGTCTATATTAAGGAATATCTTACGACCTATCTTTGAAGTACATGTAATGCTAACATCTTCGAAGAGTCCTTGTTCCCAAAGTTTTCTAATAGCATTAGTAATCTTGTCGCCAGGCACTTTTATAGTTTCCCCGACTTGCAATCCCGATATCATCACCAGCACCTGTGGGTCCAAGTGTTTAACTCCCGTTACTGTAACACCTGCTATTTCGTAATCGCGTGGCAAGGAATAGTCGATATCAGACATATCGTTACCAACTTGAATCTGTGCCATGACAGAAGTGCTGAATGTCATGACAAACAATAATAAAAGCAATAATTTTGAAGTATATCTATACATGTTACTTTTTTTCTGTTATTTGTTCACTTGTCTTTCCGAAACGACGTTCGCGGCTTTGATAATCGACTATAGATTCGTATAAGTCTTCTTTACCAAAATCAGGCCAGAATTTGTCTGTAAAATAAAATTCAGAATAAGCCAATTGCCACAACAAGAAATTGCTTAATCTTTCCTCACCGCTAGTTCTGACCAACAATTCTGGATCCGGCATATCTTTAGTGTTCAAGAAATTAGAAAAACATTTCTCGTCAATTTGTTCAACATCAAGTTCACCTGACTTAACTTTTTCAGCAATTGACTTAGCAGCCTGTGCTATTTCCCAGCGACCTGAATAACTCAAACAAAGTGTCAAAGTCATTCTGTCGTTGTCTTTTGTATCTTCCATTGCCTTCATCAAGGCATTATAGTTCGACTTTGGAAGTCTTTGCAAATCGCCTATTGCGTTAAGTTTTATGTTATTATCATTCAATGTCTTGACTTCTTCTGCTATAGTCTTTGACAGAAGTGTCATCAAGGCATCAACTTCAATCTTTGAACGATTCCAGTTTTCTGTAGAGAATGCATATAAGGTAAGATATTTAACGCCAAGTTCTGCACAAGCTTCTGTGACTGCACGCACAGCGCCAACACCGTTTTGGTGCCCGAAGATACGCATCTTACCTTGCTTCTTAGCCCATCGTCCGTTACCGTCCATAATAACTGCGATATGCTGCGGCAATCTATTTATATCAATTTTATTTTTCAAACTTTCCATAATCACTTATCTAGTTGTAATGCCAGAATTACAATTTGCTTTTTTAGGTAAATTAAAGCTATATACTATAGACAATTCCAATGCTCCAATCCAATCATTATCATAAGCGAAATCGAAATCACCAGATATATCTATCTTATTATCAATATCATCAGCAAATGTCTTATTCATTCTCCATTCCAAGGACACACCTAAACCTTTAGTAATGCTATATTTCACACCTGCACCAAAAGGAACAGACATAGAAAGATTAGCTTCGTTATTGTCGCTTGCATAATTAAAAGCTGACAATCCTGCAAAGATATATGGCGTCACATAGTTGTTATTGCTTCCTGTCCAATAGTTAAAGAAATTAAACTCTGCCAATAAAGCAAAATCATTAACTCTATTATGAATAGGGAATTTATACTTTTCTTCGTTAGCATATTCTGGAATCTGATTTATAATCTCTTGTGCTGGCTGCACCTGAAGATTATAATGAGAATATTGAAATCTGAATGCCCAACGTAAGTTTTGGTAATATCTCACCAACCCTCCAAAAGAAGGCTTAACATTCGAAAAATGCTTATCTGGATTCAAATCTCCGACATAATAAGGGGTGCTTGCAGTAGCTCCAACCTCAATCATTTGAGCTCCAAGATTTTTTGGCATCACAAATGACAATACCAAAATAAAAAACACTACCAAGACCTTATTATTTTTCATCGATTTCTTTACCTTCATTACTGATTTTCAAACATTACATAAAATGCATGCGAAACGACAAATTTACAATTAATTATTAAATATTTTATACTTATTTAAAAAATTAATTTCTTAAGTCGTTACCCCACATTAGTTTCTTTCTTATAGTCTCAAAAAAGTTCTTGTTCGGCATCTTTATCATATTGAAACAGAATTCGGTCTTCTCCACCTCTATTTCCAATGATTTATCTACCAACATTATACGTGAATCCAAACCTAAAGCGAAGCTGTCACATCTTCCCTCTACCTTTATTCTCACCTTACTTTTGTTTGGAATAACGACAGGACGTACGCTTAAATTGTGTGCAGCTATAGGTGTTATTAAAAAACTGTCTGCATTAGGTGTCATGATAGGTCCGCCGACGCTCATAGAATAAGCCGTAGAACCGGTTGGCGTTGCCAAGATTATACCGTCAGCCCAATATGTATTCAACAGCATATCATCAATAAAGACATTCACAACTATCAGAGAACCATTATCTTTACGACAAACGCTAATTTCATTCAAAGCATAATTGATACCATTGAAAATATTATTTTTATCGTTAATTTTTATTAACGAGCGTTGTTCTATCTCGTAATCGCCTTCGATAATATTTTTCACTGCATTGATAGTTTCTTTTGGAGAAACGCTGGAAAGAAAGCCTAGATTTCCTGTATTGATGCCACATACTGGTATTCCACTATCGCGAATTATAGGCACTGAATCCAAGATTGTTCCGTCGCCGCCGAAGGAAAACAAGACATCAGCCTTTCCTTTTATCTCATCTGTCTTTTTCAATACAGCATAATTGACTTCATCGTCGAAACAATGTTTTATATCAGACAAAAACGATTCATACACAATTATTTCCACACCCGATTCTTGCAAGAGGCGAAGCATGTCACGCATCAAATAATCGTAATCTTTTCCAAAAGCCTTTCCGTATAAAACAACTTTCATGTCTTTAACTTTTTAATTAACAAATCATATCGGTGCCACAAAATGTATAAACAAACCCGTCTCTCCCATGTCATTTATTCCATATTCAAGACGCAACACCTTGTCGTAATATGTCACAAAATCCAATCCTATTCCAGTTCCAAAGATAAATTTATTATCTAAAAACGATGTCGTATTCTCTGACATTTTCCACGAATAAGCACAATCGAAAAACACATTGGCATATAAGGCAAAATGTATCTTACCGAACCTTTCATTCTTGATAAAAGGAATATATCTCGTCACTGGATTCAATATAGCATATTTTAAGTTATTCTTTATCAAAGCGAAATTCATAGCATCGATAACATACAACTCATAAGTCCTCACATAATCGTTTTTATATCCCAAGCCTTGATTTAAGAAATATGGCACATCTTGATTAACCGACATTTTCATCGTCAGATTCGAAGCCCAATACCAACGACCTTTTATTGGCTGATACCAGTCCGTCGTAATCTTTCCATAAAAAACATCAGGACTAGTCTCAAAAGCGCCAAAGCCTATCTTTTCCATCATGAGTTCAAAATAATGTCCGTCGAGAGGATAATTCTGTTCGTCACGATAATCGTTTTTAAAAGTAAGCAACAATGAAAAATATTGAAAACTAGTGCCTTTTGAATTAAAGAAATCATCATTCAAAGACGACAATCTTTCATGAAAAAGAGTATTGTTATAGCTAAAATTCAAAAATAATTTATTACGATGAGTAAAACGTAAATAAGGCTCAACAAATGCAAAAACATATTGCTTCGCAAACTCATCATCGCCATTAAAATATACAATCTTATTATTTTCCGTTAGATATGCAACCTCCTTATCTCTCTTATATCCACCACCAAATTTCAACCCAAGATACTGTTTCCCAATCAAATAAGGAACATCATACAACAAACTATAATTCTGATTATAACCAGAGATAAAGGTAAAGTCAAGATTATGTTTCAGTCCCAAGAAGTTACGATATTGTAGCTCAACACCATAGCTAAAACGTCTGATATCGTCAGCCTCATACCAAGCATTGAGATTTCTATCGGAATATGAAACATAAGGAAACACCCAAAGATACCACCTTTCAACGACATCTATAAAGAGAATCAAGGCGTTATCCTTAGAATCATCCTTTTGCAAATCAAAAGTCACGAAATTAAACAAGGTCGTATTCTGCACATTTTCGTAACTAACACGCAACTCTTCTTCCCACTGTTGTACATGAATAGTATCACCAATTTCAAACGTCAGCTCTCGAAAAATTATATCATCTTTTGTCACATCATTTCCATTTATGACAATATCTGAAACGACCACATACGAAGCCGCATCTTGTTGAGCATAAAGCCCTAAAGAAAATATTATCAAAAATAATGACAAAAGCTGTTTCATAAATTATCTTCCATCATATTACAATAGTCATTGTAACGCCAATCAGCGATGATATTTTGCTCAACAGCATCTTTTATTGCACAATGTGGCTCATGAAGATGAGTACAGTTGGAGAATTTACATTCATGCATAAGATTACGCATTTCAGGGAAACGCTGTGCAAGCGTCTCTTTCTCCATATCATACAAGCCAAACTCTTTAATACCTGGAGAGTCAATAATATAACCTCCAAAAGAGAGTGGGAACATCTGAGAGAATGTGGTAGTGTGTTTACCTTTTTCGTGCACTTCAGAAATATCGCCAACCCTTACATTAAGATTTGAATCAAGACGATTTATGAGAGCCGATTTGCCTACACCAGAGTGACCTGAGAAAAGATTAACCTTGTCTTTCATTATCTCTTTCAGTTCATCACATTGAAAACCAGTCTTTGCTGAAACCATAAATGCGTGGTAGCCTATATTTTCGAAGGTTGTTATAAGTTCTTTAGCATAAGCCAGCTGTTCCTCGTCGTACAAGTCACATTTGTTAAATACAATCGTTGTTGGAATATGATAAGCCTCTGCCGTAACAAGAAACCTGTCCATGAAACCTGTCGAGGTTCTTGGATGAGCTATCGTTGCCACCAAGATAGCCTGATCGATATTTGAAGCGATGATATGAGAAGCCTTTGAAAGGTTTACCGACTTTCTAACTATCACGTTATATCGTGGCAAGATTTTGTTAATCACGCAGGTATCCTTATTATTTTCTTTTTCAAAAATAACTTTGTCACCAACCGCTACTGGGTTTGTTGTTCTAATACCATCGAGACGAATCTTGCCTCTGAGACGACAAAGCACCACTTCGCCATCTTCATTTCTTACTTCATACCAACTTCCTGTTGACTTAATAACGATACCTTCTTGCATTTATGCTTATTTTGTTGCAAATGTAAGAATTTTTATTTTATAATCTTATTATAATCACAACTTTTGATAACGTTTTCCGGGCAAGGCTGTCAGTACACCATCGAACTCCAACGACAGCAAAATAGAAGCTATTTTTGTTGGTGAAAGCATTGTCTCCGTAATGATTCTATCAAGATAAACGACATCGCTCTCTTCAAACAAACTCATCACCATTTTTTCTTCACCACTGAACTCCCTAAACAGACGCATTTGTTTTGCCACAACCTTCTTACTCTCATCCCAGCGCATTATGGAACGCAAGTCATTGCTGGCTAGCAAAATGTTAGCTTTATTATCTTTTATTATCTTATTACATCCCGCACTATAAGTATCGCCGATACGTCCTGGCACAGCGAAGACCTCCCTGTCGTAAGTGTTGGCTATTTCCGCTGTGATGAGTGCTCCTCCTTTAGACGCGCTCTCCACAACAATCAGACAATCAATCATACCAGCAACAATTCTGTTTCTCTTAGGAAAATTCTCTCTATCAGGTTCCGCACCGCTAATCTGCTCTGTCAAAAGACAGCCGCCACATTCAAGCATCTTTTTTGCAAGATTCTTATTAGCAGGCGGATAGATAGTATGCAGACCATGCGCTAACACTGCTGCAGTTTTCAATCCATTTTTCACCGCAGCTGCATGCGCACAAGTATCGACACCATAAGCCAAGCCACTGACAACCAGAACATCATCATCGACCAATTCTGATATAATCTTGTCAGTCATAAGCTTGCCGTAATCAGTCACATTACGCGTGCCTACAACACCAATTATTTTCTCCACATTCAAGTCGGTGTAGCCTTTGCAATATAAAACCATCGGACTGTCATAGCAATGCTGCAAACGTTTAGGATAATCGGAATTCAGATAATAAAGAATCCTTATTCCATATTTATCAGCAAAATCCAACTCCCTTTCCGCTCGCGATAAAACATCCTGCGACAAAATGCTATCAATGGTTTTCTCCCCTATCCCGGGAATTTTCGACAGCGACTTCTTTTTCTCACGAAAAACAGCTTCCGCTCCGCCACAATACGCCACCAACTTCTTACCATTAACATCGCCAATACCAGACACTAAAGTCAACGCAACCTCATATAACAATGCATAATTCACAATTCATAATTTTGATTTATAATTCCAAGTGCAAATATAAACATTTATTTTATTGACTCACAATAATTTATGTTAATTTTTATTAAGAATATTTGTTAAAAAGATGATAAAACTTCGTACTAACCACCGCTGAGCGTTAGGGATTGAAGTAGAGACGTAAAATATTACGTCTCTACATTGCGGAAAGCCCGACGACTTTGCCGGAACGCCCAAAGGACAATTCATAATTCTTAATG
>JBGVET010000037.1:0-26761 GCA_045120395.1 Candidatus Limimorpha sp. | reverse complement strand
TCACAGCTACGGGTATAGTCTCGGATTTGCACCGAAGTTCCCTTTTCATTCCTAGTGAATTATGTCACATTAAAAACCTTCATTCGGGAAGCAAAATTATGAAAAAAATGTCTATGCCAAAAATGTATTCGTGAAAATATTTTCAACATTATTTTAACATTCACCGCATAGCCAATACACACTGCACTTTCCCTTAAAACAACTTTTTTTTACCTCCTAAATCATCAATTGTTAATTGTTCGTTGTAAATTGCTTTGGGCGTTCCGGCAAGACATCGGGTCTTAGCTCAAAAACCTTAGTGTTAAAAATAATTTTAAACTTTCAAATTTTTCTTACTTTTGTAAGATAAAAAGTGGTAAAAAACGCTTGAATTAAACAGTGATGAAATTTTTAAAATTGTTAATTGTACATTGTACATTGTTAATTATGTTTTTCTCTTGTGGAAGTAAAAATTCCGACAACGAAAATCTTAAAATCTTTAAATACAACGAATCCGCTGGCATCTTGACATTAGACCCGATTTATGCCAAAGACCTTCCACATATCTGGGCGTGTAACCAGATCTTCAACGGACTCGTCGCCTTCGATGATGAGATGAACGTCGTGCCTGCAATTGCTAAGTCATGGAATATCAGCGAGGATGGAATGACATACACCTTTGTTTTGAGAGATGACGTTTGGTTTCATGAGGATGAATGTTTTGAAAAGACAACAGACAACAGACAACAGACAACAGCCATTGTGCAAAATATCTCAGCAACTCAGCAACTCAGCAACTCAGCAACTCGTATAGTCACCGCTCACGATTTCGTTTATTCCTTTAATAGAGTTTTGGATAGAAAACTGAACTCTTCAGGAAGCTGGATTTTTGCTAATGTAAAAAGACAACAGACAACGGACAACGGACAACAGACTTTTGAATATGCCTTCAATGCGGTTAATGATACAGTTTTAGAAATAAAACTAACACAGCCGTTCCCAGCGTTTTTAGGAATATTGTCGATGTCGTATGCTTCTGTCGTTCCACATGAAGCAGTAGAATATTACGGAACGGAATTCGGACGACATCCAGTCGGAACAGGACCTTTCAAATATCAATATTGGAAAGAAGGAGTGAAGCTCGTCTTCAGGAAGAATCCTATCTATTTCGAAACGGTAAAAATCTCAGAATCTCAGAATCTCAGAATCTCAGAAACTCATGATGACTCGGTGACTTTAAGATTGCCATATCTCGATGCTATTTCAATAAGTTTCATCGTTGACAAGCAAGTCGCTTTCATGGAGTTCATAAAAGGCAAGTTTCACTTCATGTCGGGAATAGACGCCAGATATAAGGACGAACTTTTGACGCGAGACGGACATTTGCGTTCTGAATATGAAGACGAAATTTATCTGATAAGAGAGCCATATCTCAACACAGAATATCTCGCTTTCTTCCTCGGCGATGACGACACTTTTGGAAAAGACAGAAGTCTTGCATTACGACAAGCCGTCAGCTATTCCATCGACAGAGAGAAGATGCTGCGATATCTGCGCAACGGCATAGGAACGCCAGGAAACCAAGGTATAATTCCAGCGGGATTGCCAGGATATTCCGTAGAGACGCAAAATATTGCGTCTCAAATGCAGAAGACGCAAAATATTGCGTCTCAAATACAGGAGACGCAAAATATTGCGTCTCTACGTGATGGTATGACAATCGGTTACCCATACAACCCTAAAAAAGCTGAACAGTTGTTGAAGGATAATAATCTGATTGGTTATGAATTGAAACTTTATACCACACAAGATTATATCGACATCGCGAAGTTTGTGCAGTCGGCATTGACGGAGATAGGCTTGAACTGTAGGGTAGAGGAGATGATGCCGGCGGCCTTGAGAGAGAAACGCGCTAATGGAAATCTTCCTTTCTTCCGTTCTTCATGGGTTGCCGACTATCCAGATGCGGAGAATTACCTCTCTTTGTTCACGACGAATAACTTCACTCCGCAAGGTCCGAACTACACACATTATTCCAATGCTAAGTTCGATGAGCTTTATCAGAAGTCATTGACATGCAATAATCTTGAAGAAAGAGCGAAGATATATCATGAGATGGACAGCCTCATGATGACAGAAGCGCCCGTCGTGATTTTATTTTATGACGAAGTGTTAAGATTCGTTAACAAAAACGTTGAAGGCATAGGAAGTAATCCTACTAATATGCTTAATTTGAAGAAAGTGAGGATTAATTAGGAGTTAGGAGTTAGGAGTTAGGAGTTGTGCTAGAGACGTGTCGACGACACCGATGAAAATAAACAATATGTCGTTTATGCGTCTCTGTGTTTTGGGGATTCTATGGCTTGTTGCAAAAAAAATAATTATGAATTATGAATTATGCATTATGAATTAAAAAAGTGCTATCTTTGCACGCAACTCGAATGGTGGTGCCACGGTGGTCCTCACGGATGCCGTAGCTGAGATTATACACATTGCACCAGTACAGATAATGCTGACGCTGGAAGTTTGGAGTCCTTTTCAGGTATATGCGTACCACTATTTTGAGCAGTAGTAATGTTAAAAAATAGTGGTATGAATCGAAACAAATCTTATCCCATCGTTTTATCCATCGCAGGCTCCGACTCCTCGGGCGGCGCTGGAATCCAGGCTGATTTAAAGACATTCTCCGCCCTAGGCGTTTACGGCGCTACTGCCATCACTGCCATCACTGCGCAGAATACTCTCGGCGTCGTCTCGCAGATGGCTCTCCCTCCTCAGATGGTACGCGAACAAATCATCGCCGTCATGGACGACTTGCATCCTTCGGTGGTGAAAATCGGAATGCTGTCCAATGCCGAGATTGTCAATGCTGTAGCGGAAGTCTTGTCAGAATATAAACCAAAGATTGTCTTAGATCCCGTCATCGTCTCGACAAGCGGCCATCGTCTTTTGTCGGTGGAGGCGCAGGAGGTCATAAAAGAAAAACTTCTTCCTATCAGTGAACTAGTCACGCCAAACATACCGGAGATGGAGACGCTTACCAATATGCCGCTTTCATCTTTTGAAGAAAAAGAGAATGCCGCAAATTATCTCTTAAGTCTCGGCACGAAAGCAGTGCTGCTGAAAGGAGGTCACGAAGACGGCGAGATTAAAAAAGATTACCTCTTTTTTAATGGTCTAAAGGCTAATGACAAAAGTCTAAAGTCGGAGTCTGTGTTGGTATCAGAATACTCTTCTGAAAGTATTTCGACGAAAAACGTTCATGGAACTGGCTGTACTTTGTCATCGGCGATAGCTGCATTTTTAGCATTGGATTATTCTTTGGAAGACGCTGTAAAAGAAGCGAAACATTATATCACAGAGGCTATTCGTGCTGGCGCTGATGTTAAAATAGGTCACGGCTTCGGACCGGTAAATCATTTCTTTAATCCTAAACCTTTATTTAAAAATGAATAATTACAGACTGCAATTTATCACGCATTGCACCGAGAGATATTCCTATGTCGAATCGGCTCGCATCGCTCTCGAAGGCGGCTGCCGTTGGATACAATTAAGAATGAAAGACGCCGACGAAAGTCTTTTGGAAGAGACAGCTCTCATCGTTCAGAAGATGTGCAGAGATTACGGCGCGACATTCATCATCGACGATAACGTACATCTCGTCAAGAAGATAAAAGCCGACGGCGTGCATCTCGGGAAAAATGATATGCCGATAATAGAAGCTCGTGAAATACTTGGCGACGATTTCATCATCGGCGGAACCGTCAATACTTTTGATGATATTTTTAAAATAATACGCAACACGCAAGTCGGCACTTCGACAAGCTCAGTGACCGAAAATAATAGCCTTAGTTCAACAGCCAAAAGCCAAAAGCCAAAAGCCAACTACTTCGGTTGCGGACCGTTTCGTTTTACTTCGACGAAGAAAAATCTCGCTCCGATATTAGGTCTCGATGGTTATGAAAATATCATCAGCAATATGAAGAGAAATAATATCAACATCCCGCTTGTGGCAATTGGAGGTATTACTAAAGATGATATTTCTGACATCTTAAAAACAGGCGTCGATGGCATCGCGTTGAGCGGTAGTATTTTAAGAGCTGAGAATCCTGTCGAGGAGATGAAGTCTATAGTGGAAATTTTTAAATCATTTCAAAATAAATAAATATGAACTCAAACATTAAAATATCGTATCCGGGTTCTGAGAAGGTGTATATGCAAGGCACCATATATCCGGATGTCAGAGTGGGCATGCGTCTTGTGAAGCAGATGCCTACTGTTACTGTCAATGGCGGTGAGAGGGTGGAGACGCCAAATCCTTCGATTTATATATACGATACCTCTGGTCCTTATAGCGACGAGAATGTGAGCATCGACTTGGAGAAAGGTCTGCCTCGCATGAGAGAGTCGTGGATTAAGGCGAGAGCGGAAAAAGATGCCGACAACATCGGACAGATGTATTATGCTAAGAAAGGTATAATCACGCCAGAGATGGAATATGTCGCCATCAGGGAAAACATGAATTGCAATGACTTAGGCATAGAGAGTCATATCACTCCGGAGTTTGTGCGTAAGGAAGTCGCTGAAGGTCGCGCCGTCATCCCGGCTAATGTCAATCACCCAGAGTCAGAGCCTATGATTATAGGTCGTAATTTCTTGGTGAAGATAAACACTAACATAGGTAATTCTGCCACGACATCAAGCATTGAGGAAGAAGTGGAGAAGGCTGTATGGAGTTGTAAGTGGGGCGGAGACACCATCATGGATTTGTCGACAGGCAACAACATACACGAGACGAGAGAATGGATTCTGCGTAACTGTCCAGTGCCAGTAGGAACAGTGCCGATGTATCAGGCGATGGAGAAAGTGAAAGGCAAGGTCGAGGATTTGACTTGGGAGTTATATCGCGATGTCTTGATAGAACAATGTGAGCAAGGCGTCGATTATTTCACCATCCACTGTGGGATACGTCTGAAGAATGTCATGTATGCCGCTGACCGTCTCACTGGCATGGTGAGCCGTGGCGGAAGCATCATTTCAAAGTGGTGTCAGATACATCAGAAAGAGAGTTTCCTCTATGAACATTTCGATGATATTTGTGATATAGTTGCACGATACGATGTCGCGCTTTCTCTCGGTGACGGCTTGCGTCCAGGTAGTATTTACGATGCCAACGATAAGGCGCAGTTTGCTGAGTTAGACACTATGGGTGAACTTGTCGAGAGAGCGTGGGCGAAGAACGTTCAGGTGTTCATCGAAGGTCCGGGACATGTGCCTATGCATAAGATTCAGGAGAATATGGAACGTCAGATAGAGAAATGTCACAATGCGCCATTTTACACTCTGGGACCGCTCGTGACTGATATCGCTCCGGGCTACGACCACATCACTTCTGCCATAGGAGCAGCGCAAATCGGATGGCTCGGAACTGCGATGCTGTGTTATGTGACGCCGAAGGAACATCTCGCGTTGCCAAATAAAGACGACGTGCGCGATGGCGTGATAGCGTTTAAGTTAGCAGCCCATGCGGCAGACTTGGCAAAGCAACATCCAGGAGCGATGGTGCGCGATAACGCATTGAGCAAGGCTCGTTATGAGTTCAGATGGAAAGACCAGTTTAATCTGAGTCTAGACCCAGAAAAAGCTTTGGAATATTATAAGACGGCAAATCATGTGGGAGGAAAATACTGCACCATGTGCGGACCTAATTTCTGTGCCATGAAGATAAGTCAGACTTTATGTGAAGAAAAATAACCTTTAAAAAATAAAAATTATGATAGAACAAAAAGTATCACAGGGAATTATCAGTACCTATTTCAACAAGTTAGAAAGAAATTTAGATTTAGATGTCGCTATCGTCGGTGGCGGACCTTCAGGCATTGTAGCTGCTTATTATCTCGCCAAAGCTGGCTTGAAAGTCGCTCAGTTTGACAGGAAGTTATCTCCTGGCGGCGGAATGTGGGGCGGCGCGATGATGTTTAACCAAATCGTGGTGCAGGAAGAAGCCTTACATATTATAAAAGATTTCGACATCAATTACGAAAAATTTGATGACAACTTGTACGTCATGGATTCTGTGGAAAGCACATCGGCGCTTTTGTACAAGGCAGTACATGCTGGCGCAACAATCTTCAACTGCTATTCCGTTGAAGACGTGGTGTTTAAAAATAATGTCGTGAGTGGCGTTGTCGTCAACTGGACACCTGTGTTGCGAGAAGGAATGCATGTCGACCCTCTTAACATCATGGCGAAATGCGTCATCGATGGAACAGGACACGACAGTGAGATGTGTAAGACAGTAGCTCGTAAGAACGGAATTCGTCTCGCTACAGACACTGGCGATGTCATTGGCGAACGCTCTTTAGATGTCGTTGCTGGCGAAGAAGAAGTTGTGAACGGAACCAAGGAGATTTACCCAGGACTTTATGTATGTGGCATGGCAGCATCAGCCGTCAGCGGAACACCACGAATGGGACCTATCTTCGGCGGAATGCTGATGTCGGGAAAGAAAGTCGCGGACCTTATTATTGGCAAAAGACAAAAGACTAATGACAAATGACAAATGACAAAAGGCTAATGGCGAATGGCAAAAGTTCTTTTGTCTTTAGCCATTAGTCTTTAGACTTAAAAAAATGAAACTTATTGCAATAACGAAACCGTATTGTGAAAATGACGAGGCTGCTTTCATCAGGCGACTGTTTGAAAGTGGCTTCGACATTGTTCATCTGCGAAAGCCAGAGGCTGACATAAATTATTGTCGTGTTCTCTTGGAAAAACTCACGGAAGAAGAACGAAAGAAAATCATCGTTCATGACTATCATATTTTATATGAAGAATATTCTTTGAAAGGTATTCATATAAATAAAAACATCACGACATTGCCAGAAGGCTATCAAGGATTTAAGACCCGTTCTTGTCATTCTTTGGAAGAAGTGAAGATGTATAAAAACGACTTCGATTATGTTTTTCTAAGTCCCATTTTTGACAGCATCTCTAAGGTTGGATATAAATCAGCTTTTGATGAAGATGTGTTACGGAAAGCCACGGAGCAAGGCATCATCGATGAGAAAGTCGTTGCTCTAGGTGGTGTCACCTTCGATAAAATACCATATCTAAAAGAATTGAATTTCGGCGGGGCTGCGATGATGGGAAGCTTAGGTAGGAGTTAGGAGTTAGGAGTTAGGTGTTAGGAGTTAGGAGTTAGGAGTTGTTAGCCCTGAAAGGGCGGAACAAATATAGGGTAAGGCAACGCCTTATTAGTTAGGAGTTATTTGTTTGACTCGCGCCGTGGAATTAGTAGCCTCCCAAGCGTTAGGGATTGGAGCGGCATCCTTTTGGAGCGAAGCGGAAAAAGATATAGCGGAAAGCCCGACGGCTTTGCCGGAACGCCCAAAGAAAAGTCACCAAGTCACTAAGACGCTAAGACACCGAGTTTTAATTAGGAATTAAAGGTCTTTTTTCTCATAGCTCGAAGCTTAATGCTCATGGCAAAAAATACCATAAAAAAAGTTCTGAGTTCATAGTTCAAAGTTCAAAGTTTTTCATTATCTTTGCACTCGTTTTTTAGAAGGTATAAAAAGATGATAAATATAACATTTCCTGATAAGTCAGTCAGACAATATGAAGCAGGTGTAACACCTCTCGATATTGCAAAGAGCATAAGCGAAGGCTTGGCTCGTAATGTGTTGTCAGCCAAGGTTAATGGCGTAATGTGGGATGCTATGCGTCCAGTTAATGAAGATGCAGAGATTCAACTCTTCACATGGAACGACCCAGAAGGAAAAGCCACCGTATGGCATTCATCAGCACACTTGATGGCTGAGGCTATCGAACAGCTTTATACCGGCGTGAAGTTCGGAATCGGACCAAGCATAGAAAACGGTTTCTATTATGACGTAGATTTCGGCACAAATGTCATCACAGAAGAAGACCTCGCCAAAATCGAGAAACGCATGATGGAACTCGCATCACAAAAACAAGCTTTTGAACGCGTCGATGTCTCTAAGGCAGAAGCTATGGCTCACTTTACAGAAAAAGGCGACGAATATAAACAAGAGCTTATCAGCGAATTAGAAGACGGAACCATCACCTATTATAAAACCGGTACTTTCACAGACTTATGTCGCGGACCACACATCCCAGACACAAGCTGCATCAAAGCAATCAAATTATTATCTATAGCTGGCGCTTACTGGCGCGGCGACGAGAAACGCAAACAGCTCACTCGTATCTACGGTATCACATTCTTGAAGAAGAAAGAGTTAGAAGAATATCTCGTTCTCTTAGAAGAAGCTAAGAAACGCGACCACCGTAAACTCGGTAAAGAACTTGAACTCTTCATGTTCACAGAAATGGTAGGCAAAGGTCTTCCAATGTGGTTGCCAAAAGGTACAGCATTGCGTCTTCGTTTACAAGAATTCTTGACAAAGATTCAAAAACAATATGGCTACGAACAAGTCATGACCCCTCATATCGGTAACAAACAACTTTATGAGACATCAGGTCACTGGGATCACTACGGACATGACAGCTTCCAGCCAATCACAACACCTGAAGAAGGTGAGGTCTATTTGTTGAAACCAATGAACTGCCCTCATCACTGTATGATTTACAAATGGCAGCCACGTTCATACAAAGACCTTCCATTACGTCTTGCAGAATTTGGTACAGTATATCGTTACGAACAAAGTGGCGAGCTCCACGGTTTGACACGCGTTCGTTCATTTACACAGGATGACGCTCATATCTTCTGCCGTCCTGACCAAGTTAAGGAAGAATTCATCCGCGTTATGGAAATCATCGAAATCATCTTCAAGGCATTGAAATTTGAAAACTTCGAAGCACAGATTTCTTTACGCGACCCAAGCAACACAGAAAAATATGTAGGTACAGACGAAAACTGGGAAAGAGCAGAATCAGCTATCGTTGAAGCATGTAAAGAAAAAGGACTCCAGGCAGTCGTTGAATACGGCGAAGCAGCGTTCTATGGCCCTAAGTTAGACTTCATGGTAAAAGACGCTCTCGGAAGAAGATGGCAACTCGGTACAATCCAAGTCGACTATAACTTGCCAGAACGTTTCGACCTCAGCTATATAGGTTCAGACAACGAGAAACATCGTCCTGTCATGGTTCACAGAGCACCATTCGGTTCAATGGAACGTTTCGTAGCAGTATTGTTAGAACACTGCGCTGGCGACTTCCCATTGTGGCTCACACCAGATCAAGTAATGATTTTGCCTGTAAGTGAAAAATATCACGAATATGCAGAGAAACTCAACGAAATGTTGAAGAGAAACGAAATCCGTACTTTGATCGACATGAGAAGCGAAAAGATTGGACGTAAGATTCGCGACGCTGAAATGAAGAAAGTACCTTATATGCTCATCGTTGGTGAAAAAGAAATGAACGAAACAGCAGTATCAGTAAGAAGACACGGTCAAGGCGACCTCGGTTCAATGTCTGTTGATGAGTTCATCGCAATGATTGAGAAACAAGTTAAAGACGAACAAAACATAGGATAAATATAAAGATTGTATTAATTAATATAGGAGACACAAATTATAGCACTACCTGTTAACAACGGAAGAGGTCCTCAGAGAGGACAGAGAAACGAAGATCCGCATCGTATCAATGAGAGAATAACATCACCAATGGTGAGAGTTGTGGGAGAAGGCGTTGACAATGAGATTCACTCAATCAAAGACGCTTTGAGAATTGCTGATGAGATGGGACTTGACTTGGTTGAGATCTCACCTAATGCGAATCCTCCTGTCTGTAAGTTGATGGATTATAAGAAATTCCTTTTCGACCAGAAGAAGAAACAAAAGGAAATCAAGGCTAAGACAACAAAAGTCGTCATCAAGGAAATCCGTTTGGGACCACAAACCGACGATCATGACTTCGAGTTTAAGTTGAATCATGCCAAGAGATTCTTGGAAGACGGCGCAAAGGTTAAGGTTGACGTGTTCTTCCATGGACGTTCAATCGCATATAAAGATCAAGGTGAAATCATCTTGTTGAAGTTCGCTCAAGCTTTGGCAGATTACGGTAAAGTAGAGTCAATGCCTAAGTTGGAAGGTAAGAGAATGCTCATGATGATAGCTCCTAAGAAATAAAGATAGACACTCATTTTAAAAAAAAGTATATTACAATGCCAAAAATGAAAACAAAATCCGCTGCCAAAAAACGTTTCAGAGTAACAGGCACCGGTTTAGTAAAGAGAAAGCACGCTTATAAAAGCCACATCTTAACAAAGAAGTCAATCAAACGTAAACGTAACTTACGCCACGCTACTATTGTTGAGCCAGCTAATATGAAAGCTGTGAAAGAAATGCTTCTCATGTAATTTTAAATTAATTGTTTAACGTCTTGTTAGAGTAGAAAAGTTCTCGAAAGGGCGAGGCACTCTAACGGAATAAAAAGTAAAAAAATGCCAAGATCAGTTAATGCAGTTGCTTCAAGAGCAAGACGCAAAAAAGTTTTAAAACAAACAAAGGGCCAGTTCAGCGCACGTAAAAACGTTTGGACTGTAGCTAAAAACTCTTACGAAAAGGGTTTACAATACGCATACCGCGATAGAAGAAACAAAAAACGTGATTTCCGCTCATTATGGATTATCCGTATCAATGCCGCAGCACATGAATACGGCATGACATACAGCACATTCATGGGTAAACTTCACGCAGCTAACATCGACCTTAATCGTAAGGTTTTAGCCGACTTAGCTTTGAATAATCCAGAAGCATTTAAAGCTATCGTTGAAAAAATAAAGTAATAATCACTGAATGAGTGTAAAAGGAGCCGCTGTGAAGCGGCTTTTTTTTTAGGATCTCAGAAACTCAAAATCTCAGAACTTCAGAAACTTAATTCTTTTTGAATTTTTGAGGTTCTGAATTTTTGAGATTTTTTTATGTTTTACTCTTGACAAATAAAAAATAATACATATCTTTGTAGTGTACTAGTTAACTAATACAGTGTGCTAAAATGGACAAAGTCTGTTGTCAGTAGTCTGTAGTCCGTTGACTTTAAACTTTAATACAATGATAACAATAAACAACCTCGATTTCAGCTACAAGAATGTGGTGGTCTTCAAAAACATCAGCCTCGAATTTAAAGATGGCAACGTTTATGGTCTTCTCGGCGAAAACGGCGTGGGAAAGACAACGCTCTTGAAAATCATCAGCGGACTTCAATTTCCAAAGAACGGAACTTGTACAGTTGATGATTTTATTCCTTCAGAAAGAAATCCTTATTTCTTGCAGAATATTTTTTACCTTCCGGAAGAAGTCATAACAGAAGATACTACACCTGAGAAATTCATTAATAAATTAGGTGTGTTTTATCCTCGCTACGACCATTCTTATTTCTTAAATCTCATGAAAGAATTGGAAGTCGATGCCAATAATAAATTCAATGCGATGTCGTACGGACAGAAGAAGAAATCATTGTTAGCATGTGCGTTGTCGCTTCGTACTGATTATCTGCTTCTTGATGAACCTACAAACGGACTCGACATCCCGTCAAAGGCTCTTTTCAGAAAAGTGATTCTGCAACATAGTACGGATGCAAGTACGGATGCGATTAATCGCGTCCCTACAATAATAATTTCTACTCATCAGGTGAAGGACGTGGAAAACCTCATAGACCCGATAGTGATTTTAGATCATGACGAGGTGCTTCTCAACGCGACATTTGAAGAGATTTCTCAACGACTTTATTTTGAATATGGTGCGGAGAAATCAGATGAGGCACTCTATTCTGAAATGATACCTGGCGGTTACATCAACGTGCTTCCAAATACTTTTAACATGGAAAGCAAAGTCAATGTGGAGGCACTGTTTAATGCTGTAAGATGTAATAAGAAGAAGATTAGAGAAATATTTGAGAATTAGGAGTTAGGAGTTAGGAATTAGGAGTGAATAATGAGCTATTAACTTTAAACTTTAAACTTAAAAATTATGAACAATACATTTGATATAAAAAGATTCTGTAATGTCGTGAGACGCGACGGAATGAGTTATTTCCAAAACTTCGGCTGGACCTTGGTGGTATTGTGGTCGATACCTGTCATTTTCTGGATAATGACATACGTTTCTGATGGAGTATATACTAATCGCGATATATTGATTTCACTGCTGATGTGGCTGTCGTTGATTATCGTTCCATCAAGACTTTATAAAGATGTAAACGACTCAAGAAAAGGAATGTTATATGCGATGATGCCTGCGTCTTCTTTGGAGAAATTTCTCAGTATGTTTCTCTATTGTGTTATTGTTACACCTATTATATATATGCTTGGCGCAATAGCAGTTGATACTATTCTTGCATTAAAACCAGGAACGAATCCTTACGATGGATTTATATTTGGAGATTATGAAGGTCTACGACCTTATGATATCGTTAAACTTGGAAGTGGAGAAATGAATTTGGTTATGAACAATTATTTAGATACTAAAAGATTGTTTGTTTATCACTGTCACTGTATTCTTATTTTAAGTGTTTCTTCTGTTTTTATGTTTGCCAATATGCTGTTCAAAAAGCGTAAGCTTAGCAAGACTATAGGGATATTGACACTTATCGGAATAATTTTTTCAATTTTGATGGTAAGACTGGTAACAAATATAGACTTAACTTATTTGGATGATTATACTGAGAGTGAAATGGTGGATTATCTAAAGCTGATAATTGATAATTTTTGTGCTATTACGTTCATTAGTGGATTGACAATATCGTTAATATTCTTTTATCTCACATATCATAGAATCAAGAAACAAACTTATTGATTATGGAATTCAAGTCGCACCAGCCTATATATCTGCAAATATATTTTCACATTTGCGAGATGATCTTGAACGATAAGTTCAAGGTAGGCGAGAAGATAATGTCGGTCAGGGAGATGGCGATAGAAGTGGGAGTGAATCCTAACACCGTGATGCGTTCGTACGAACTGCTTCAGAATAAAAATATCATCATCAACCAAAGAGGTATCGGTTTCAACGTAAGTGAAAATGCCAAAGAAATAATTCTTGAAGAACAGAAGAAGCAATTCATTGAAGAGGAACTTCCAGAGATAATCAGAAAGATGAAGCTGTTTGGAATCTCGATAGAGGAGTTAGGAATTGGGAGTTAGGAGTTAGGAGTGGTTTGTAGAGACGTTTCAACGTTTCCTAAAATATAAATACATGTAGAAGCGTCTCTATGATTATTTTCAAAAAATATATTAACTATTTTTATTATTATTCATAATTTATATTTTTGTGGTGGAAAATAGAATTAACTATTAAATATTAATCATATGAAAAGAAAGAGTATAATCTTATTGATGGTGTTTGCTGTTCTTTTGGGATTTAAGGCTGCTAATGCCCAGCAACAACCAAAATTTGAAACATTCTATCTCGACAACGGATTGAAAGTGGTTTTGTGTGAAGACCATTCATCACCTACTATTCACGGAAATGTTTATGTTCATGCAGGTAGCAAGAACGACCCTCTCGATGCAACAGGCATGGCTCACTATTTCGAGCATATCATGTTCAAAGGCACCGACAAGATTGGAACTGTCAATTGGGAAGCTGAGAAGGTTTATCTAGACAGCATCGATATCATGTATGATAAATTGCATGAGACAGACGTACCAGAAGAACGTGTTGCAATTCAAAAGAAAATCAATGAATTGTCAATCGCTTCCACAGACTACGCTATTCCTAACGAGGTGGATTTGATTCTCACCAAGATGGGTGGCGAAGGTCTCAACGCAGGTACTTCTTACGACATGACTGTTTATTTCAACAGTTTTCCTTCAAATCAGGTAGAGAAATGGATGGACGTTTATGTGGAACGTTTCCGCAATCCAGTCTTCCGTCTCTTCCAAAGCGAGCTTGAAACAGTTTATGAAGAAAAGAATATGTACGGCGATAATCCTATAGCAGCTTTCTCAGAATTGATGTTCAAAGAATGTTTCGGCGAACATCCTTACGGACGCCCTGTGATAGGTCTTACCGAACATCTTAAAAACCCTCAGACATCGAAGATGCGTGAGTTCTTCAATACTTATTATGTGGCCAACAATATGACTCTCATCATGGTCGGTGATTTTGTCATAGAAGAGATTAAACCTTTGATAGAAGAAAAATTCTCAGTTTGGGAAAGAAGAGAACTTCCTGAAAGCCCTAAATTTGAGGTGCCGGCATTCGACAAAGAAGTCATAAAAGAAGTGAGACTTACTCCTATAAAAATGGGCGCAATAATATATAAAGGTATCGACAATTCTCACGAAGATAATATAGCTCTTAATATCTTATCTTACTTGTTTACAAATGGTGCTACAGGTTTCATCGACAAAGCTATGGTTAACAACGATATTATGTTTGGAATGATGATGCCTTTGTCATTGGAAGATTATGGAGCAAATATCTTTTTGTATGTGCCAAAAATCATTGGACAGTCACACGAAAAAGCTGAAGCTATTATTTTTGACGCTGTCAATCAAATCAAAGCGGGTAACTTCAGCGAAGATTTACTCGAAGCAGCCAAGACTGCTATCTTGAAAGACAGACTTCAAAGTTTAGAAGGTATCGACAACTTGTCAAATATCTTCATGGATTTGGAAGGAAGAGGCATGACATTCGACGATTATATCGAAGAGACAGAAAAGATTAAGAACATCACCAAAGAAGATGTCATTGCTGTGACAAATAAATACTTCACAGATAATCGTACAATATTAAGATCTAAGATGGGATTCCCAGAAAAAGATAAGGTTGAGAAACCAAATTGGAAAGCCGTCGAAGTGAAGAACACAGAACTTAAATCGGAGTTCGCAAAACAGATTGAAGCTCAAGAAGTGGAAGCGGTGGAACCACAAATCGTTGAATTTGGAAAAGACGTTATCATTGAAAAAGCTAACGACGCTTTCACAATGTATTCATCAAAAAATCCATATAACAATATATTCAATCTTACTATAACCTATAATCACGGTTCTATCGACAATCCTGAACTTTCAAGAGCAAGCGACTTATGGTCTTTGCTCGGAACTGAATCAAGGACTTTTGAAGAGATAGAACTCGAACTTCAAAAGATAGGAGCTGAGATGTATTTGAATGTCAACAATGGCAGCAGTACTTTGACAATCTCTGGTTTTGATGAAAACCTCGATGAAATCTTGGCAATATGCGAAGACAAGATTTATAATGCAAAATATGATGCTAGCAAACTCGCCATTATGATTGATGGTGAAAAGATGAACAAGAAAACCGACAAAGACTCACCAGACACATGGAATAGCGCATTGTACAGCTACGTTCTTTATGGAGATAAGTCACCATATCTCAATAAGATGGATATTAAAAAATGGGCAAAACGTGACGGCGATGTCATCCTTAATGAATTTAAAGAAATATTCAATTATGGAGGCGATATCACATTCAATGGCAACATCGATACTAAAGATGTCATTGCTATGTTGAACTCTCACAATATCATCAAGAACGATGCCGTCAAAGCTGAACGTAAGGTTAACATTCCGCAAGAACAAAATGAGAATATCGTTTATTTCGCTCATAACAAGAAATTCAGACAAAGCAATATTTCAATATATGTTCAAGGCGAGAAGCTGAACAAAGAAGAGAAAGCTTTGTCGAGCGTCTTCAATAAATATTTCGGTACAGACATGTATTCTATAGTATTCCAGGAAATCAGAGAGTTACGTTCACTAGGATACACTGCTTATTCTTATTATTCATACGATTACAAAGACAGATATCCTAGTTTTCAATATGCATATCTAGGAACACAGAGCGACAAGACCAACGAAGGTGTTGATGCATTCATAGAACTTATCGTTAACATGCCAGAGAAGATGGAGAAATTTAATACTTCAAAAGAAGCACTCATTATGTCAAGAGCTGCCGATTATATTACTCCACGCAGAATGCCATCGGCTGTAATGACATGGATTGAAGAAGGTTATGACCACGACCCAAGAATAGAGACAACCAACATCATCAAGGAAACATCATACGACGACATTGAGAAATTCTATCAAGACAAGGTTCAGAACAGACCAATTGTCATCATGATTGCCGGCAACAAGAAAGATGTCGATATGAAGGCATTAGAGAAATACGGTGAAGTTAGGATGATTAAATTTGATGAGATTTATAAGTAAAATAAATCTACAAAAAAAACGAGTCACATATGTGGCTCGTTTTTTTTGTTTACTCCAATCCTCCGCCAAGTGCATGATACAACGTGATTACGCTTTGTATCTCGAGGTATTTATCGTTGGTCTCGGTAAGCTCTGCCTGTAAGAGATTCTTCTGAGCGGTGAGCACTTCGATGTAGGTGGCTTGTCCGTTTTTCATTAGTAGCTGTGTGTTGAAGACGGCTCCTTTCAAATACATGATTTGCACTTTGTCACTATCTAATCTCTTGCGTGCTGTCTGCCATGATACCAATGCGTTGTTTGCTTCTGTTCCTGCGTCTAACAGTGTCTGCTTGAAGTTGAGCAGCGCTTCTTGTCGTTGTGCTTCGCTAATCTTTACTCTCGCCTTGTTCTTACCTTGGTTGAAGATAGGCTGCATCAAAGAACCTACGGCGTTGAAAATCCAGTCGCCTGGGTCGCCTATGACTCCCGACCAGCCAGCATTGCCGCTTAAAGTGATGCTAGGGTAGAAGTAAGAACGTGCTACATTGGTGGCATAAAATGCTTCGACTAACTTATATTCAGCTTGTCTTACGTCAGGACGGTTGACGAGACTTGATAATGGAAGACCCATCAATAATGTGTCTGGAAAGACTTGCTGTGACAATTCATTACGTTCAAATTCCTGTGGCACGAGACCTAATAGTGCTGCCAATGAATTTTCTTGTTCAATGATTTGTTTCTTTAATGTCAAGATAGAAGCTTCGACATTTACTTTGTTGGCCTTTGCTTGTAAGACAGCAGCTTCGTTTGTCTTGCCAGCTCTCTTCAATGCCGACAATGTCCTGATGTTTTCTTCCCAAGTGTTGAGTGTTCTCTTGCTGATTTCCAGCTGCTCGTCGAGCATGAGAAGTGTGTAATATGAATTGGCTATCGTCGCAATGAGTTGTGTCTGCACTGCTTGTTGGAAAGCCTCAGTAGCAGCTAATGCAGCTTCAGAACCTTTCTTGGTGTTATACAATCTTCCGAAAGCGTCGATTTCCCATGAGGCGTTAGGTGCGAGACTGTAACTGCCACTAGTGTTGACTTGTGCTGAAAATGATACATTAGGGAAAAATGCTAGCTTTGAAGTCTGTAATGTAGCCTCTGCCTGTTCCACCTTCAAGCGTGCAATCTCAAGGTCGGTGTTGTTTTCCAATCCTATCTCGATTAAGTCTTGAAGAAGCGTGTCGGCAAACAGCTCCTTCCATGTGAGAGAAGCTATTGACTCATAATCGTCAGCTGTAGGAATTCTGTTATATAAGCTATCGACGAAGGTAATGTCAGGACGCTCTGGTTTTTTATACAGAGCGCAGCTGTTCATCGTGATGACTAATATTATCAATGGAATTAATATCTTTTTCATGATTCTATTTCTTTGTTTCTTTTAGGCATTACTTTTTCTTCAATATTTCTAAAGATAATGAACAACACTGGTACCACAAACAACAATGCTATCGTTCCGATGAGCATTCCGCCTACGGTTCCCACACCGATAGAGATGTTGCCGTTAGCGCCTACACCTGTGGCGAACATCAATGGCAACATACCGAATATCATAGTGAGTGATGTCATCAAGATAGCTCTCAACCTAGCCTTCGCTGCCGACATAGCTGCCATTGGTATCGACATGCCTTCTGCTCTTCTTGCTGAGGCGTATTCTGTAATCAAGATGGCTGTCTTTGCTAACAAACCTATCAGCATCAAGAGACCGATTTGGAGGTAGATGTTGTTTTCCAATCCGAACATATTGGCGAACAAGAAACTTCCTGCTAGACCGAATGGTATTGACAAGATGACGACGATAGGGATGAAGATGCTTTCATACAATGCGCAAAGTATAAGGTATATGAAGACGATACATATCACGAAGATGATAGCTGTAGAGCTGCTAGAGTCGGCTTCTTCTCTCGACATGCCGCCGAATTCGTAGCCGTAGCCTGCAGGTAATAAATCAGCTGTCACTTCTCTCACGGCTTGGATGGCTTCACCTGAGGAATATCCGTTGGCAGCCTGTCCGTTGATTTGTATTGATGAGAAGAGGTTGAATCGTGAGATAGCTTGCGGACCATAGACGCGGGTCAGTGTGACGTATTGTCCGATTGGCGACATCTCTCCTTCTTTATTGCGTACAAACATATTGTTGAGCGACTCGGTGTCGAGACGGTATTCTGCCGAGGCCTGAATCATGACGCGGTAAAGTTTGGAGAAACGGTTCATGTTAGAAGCGTAGCTTCCACCGATATAACCTGCCATCACGTTGAGAACCTCGCCTGGAGAAACGCCGTTGCGCTTGCATCTTGCTGCGTCGACTTCCAAAAGATATTGAGGATATTTTGTGTCGAATGATGTTGTGGCTCTGCCTATCTCTGGTCTTTCGTTAAGGGCATTGATGACATCGTTAGTGACTTTCTGCAAGTCTTCTAAGCTGCCGCCTTTCTGGTCTTGGATGTGAACCTCGAAGCCGCTACTTGCTCCGTAGCCTGGAATCATACCACGAGTGAAGACGATAATCTTAGCCGATGTGATGTCGGCTGTCTTGGCATAGATGTCTTCCATTACGAAGTCGATATTGTCTTCTATTTCCTTACGTTGATCCCAAGGTGTGAGACGTATGGTGAATCCGCCACATGAAGGGCCGACGCCACTCATCATACCGTAACCTGTTGTGTAGGAATATGACTCTATCTGAGGTATCTCGTCTAAACGAGAGGCAATTAGTTCCATGACACGTACTGTCTCTCCTAAGTTGGTTCCAGGAGGGGTCTGGACGTCGACGTTTATTGAGCCCATGTCTTCTTTTGGAACGAGACCTGTCTTGGTGTTTTCAAGCATGTAGAAAAGTCCGCCTAAAGCAGCGATGACGAGTATCACCGAGAACCATTTGTTTTTAAACATGAAGAGAACGCCTCTTTTATATCTGTTTATCAAGCCTTGGAAACCAGCGTCGAAGGCTACGTGGAATCGTGTCGAGAATGACATGCTGCCGTCTTCTCTGATGACGTAAGGCTGCATCAATAAAGCACATAATGCTGGACTTAATGTGATAGAGTTGATGAGTGAGATACCAACAGCAACTGCCATGGTGAGACCGAATTGTGTGTAGAATGTACCTGTTGTTCCGCCCATGAAACATACTGGGATAAACACCGCCATGAAGACGAATGTAGTAGCGATTAAAGCGTTGGAGATGCCTTGCATAGCATCGACTGTTGCTTTATATGGTGATTTGTAGCCTGCGTCGAATTTGGCTTGCACCGCCTCAACCACAACGATGGCGTTGTCAACGACAGTACCGATGACGAGCACCAAGGCGAAGAGTGTAATCATGTTGAGGCTGAATCCCGCTACCTTAAGGAATGCGAATGTTCCGACGAGGGAAACGATGATTGCGATGGCAGGGATGAAGGTTGAACGGAAGCTCTGTAAGAAGATATAAACTATCAAGATAACCAAGATGACGGCGAGGATGAGAGTCTCGATGACGTTGTCGATAGATGCGTCGAGGAAGTCTTTGGTACTCATCAAGTCGACGATTTCAATGCCTCTTGGCAATGTTTTTTTTATTTCTTCTATTTCCTTGTCGATGGCGTCGATGATTTCGTTAGCGTTAGAGCCAGAAGTCTGTGAAATCATCAAGGTGGTTCCTGGGTGTCCGTTAACCTGACCTATATAGTCGTAGCTTCTGGAACCTAGTTCTACAGTTCCTATGTCTTTTAATTTTAACAATGTTCCGTCGTTGTCAGCACGGATTATCATATTGGCATAGTCTTCTTCTTTGTCGTAGCGGCCTCTGTATTTCAAGGTGTAACGGAATGTGTTTTCTGAGTCAGCGCCGAGTGTGCCGGTAGCTGCTTCTAGGTTTTGTTCCGCCAAGACAGCAGAGATGTCTGATGGTACCAAGGAGTATTTCGCCATCTTGGCAGGGTCGAGCCAGATACGAAGTGAATAGTCAGCGCCTCTTACGTCTACTTCACCGACGCCAGCGATACGTGACAATCTAGGCTCGATATTGATTTTTAGATAATTGCTAAGAAATCTCTCGTCGAAGGAGTCGTCTGGACTATACACGGCGAGTACTTTGATACGGCTGGTCTGTCTTTTCTTGACGCTGACACCGCTTCTTGTTACTTCAGCTGGCAACAGACCTTGAGCTGATGCGATACGATTCTGTACGTTGACGGTCGCCATGTCGGCATTGGTGCCTTGACGGAAATAAATCTGAATGCTGGCAGAGCCGTTGTTGTTTGCAGATGATGTCATATACATCATGTCTTCCACGCCATTGATGGCTTCTTCCAAAGGCACGACGACGCTGTTTTGTACTGTCTCGGCATTGGCACCAGCGTAATTGGCAGATACGCTGACAGTAGGAGGTGCGATTTCAGGATACTGCTCGATAGGAAGACCGACGAGGCAGATGAGACCTAAGAGCACTATTATCACAGAGATGACGCCTGCGAAAATAGGACGGTTGATGAATGTCTTGATATCCATTATTCGCCTCCTTCTTCTGTTAATTCTGAGTTTCTGAGTTTCTGAGATTCTGAGGTTTTAATAGTCGCTCCCTCGCGTACGAGGCCTGCACCTTCAGCGATGATGACGTCACCGACTTCGAGGCCGCTTTCTACGATATAGTCGATACCGTTGTTACGAGGCATCACGGTGATAGCAGCAGAATGTGCCTTGCCGTCGATGACTTTATATACGAATACTTTTTCTTGTAACTCGAAAGTCGCAGTCTGTGGGATGATGATACAGTCTTCGTGTGATGTAGGGATGATGACTGTTCCGCTACCGCCGTCGCGTAAGAGACGCTCAGGATTTGGGAATACGGCACGGAAGCTGACAGCGCCAGTGCTTGCGCTGATGGTGCCACTCACTGCGTTAATCTTTCCTTTGTGTTTGTATGTCTTGCCGTTGCTCATGACGAGTTCCACTTCAGGCATGTCTTTGATGGCTTCTTTTAAAGAACCATATTCTTGGATGAGGTCGAGCATCTGATTTTCAGCCATAGAGAAATAAGCGAAAATCTTGCTGTCGTCGGAAACAGTTACCAAAGGCTGACTGATATTACTATTGACCAATGCACCGACACGATAAGGAATCATAGAGGCTACGCCATTAACAGGAGATTTCACCATTGTATATGAAAGGTTGTTATATGCGCTGTTCATCTCGGCTTTTGCTAAGGCTAACTTGGCTTCAGCTTCAGCGAGGTTGTTTTGCGCTGTCATGAGTTCGAACTCAGAAACGACATCTTGTTCAAAAAGTTCCTTGCTGCTTTCAAGTACGAGCTGTGCTGTCGAGAGGTTTGCTTCGGCACTCATCACGTTTGCTGATGCAATTTCGTAAGCTGCCTTATATGGTGTCTGGTCGATGACGAAAAGTGTTGAGTCCTTACGAACGAAGTCACCTTCGTTGATGCGGATGTCGGTAATCATGCCGCTGACTTGTGGACGAACCTCGACGGTCTGGCATCCGTTGATGGTAGCAGCAAAGCCGCTTCTTAAGACCTGATCGCTGGTTTCAACAGTGAGAGTCTTGTAAATAGTTTCAGTACGTTTTTGTGGTACGACTTTCTCTTGGCAAGATGTCAACGAAAGACCTATGACACCTATTAATAATGTTTTCTTAAAAATACCTAAATTATTCATTTTCATATTCAACGCTAAATATATAATGTAACGACAAATTTAAGAAATATTTTGCGAAGAATTAAAAAAAAGATTGTGAAAAATCAGGATGAAAAACACACTCCTAACTCCTGATTTAAAAGACGCTTCAATGTGTGTTTATGTTGTAGGAATCATTGAAACGTCTCTACCAAAAACTCCTAACTCCTAATTCCTAACTCCTAACTGAATTAATGTGATCTCCGGTTTCGTTCCGATTCTTGTCTTCATCAGTGTTTCTCCTAATCCGATGTTGACATAAAGATATTGTTCGTTGTGTTTGAAAAGTCCTGCTACTTCATTGAAAATAAACGATGATGGCGACCATCCAAATAATGAGAACTGCATGGCATGAGTGTGACCAGATAACATTAAGTCGATTTCTGGCGTGTCTTTGACTTCTAATTCCCAATGTGTTGGGTCGTGACTTAATAAAATCTTATAATCGCAGGAAGAATCTTTCATCGCATTTTTAAGATTTCCGAAAGAAAGAAAGGCTCTGTGTGTCGAGATGTTTTCTACTCCAATTAAAGATATTGTGTCGTTGTCGCGAATTATATTTACGTTTTCATCTAAAAGAAGATTCCATCCCATTTTGAACTGTCTGTCTTTCAATTCCTCTACATATTTCCATTGAACGGAATCTGGGAAGTTACTGTACGCGCTGTAGTCGTGGTTGCCTAAAACGGAATAGACTCCGTCTTTGGATTTTATCTTGGAAAGGATTGTGTCTAATCCGTTTAATTCCCAAGGACCATAAGAGACTAAGTCGCCAGTGAAGACTACAATATCGGCATTTTGTTCGTTGATTTCGTTAACGAATTTTTGTAATGCCTTTGCTCTGTTTTTAAAAGAATGAAGATGAAGGTCGGAAATCTGGACTATCTTATAATCATTAAAAGATGCTGGAATTTTATCGCTTTCTATTTCAATATTCTTGACTTGACATTGGTTTCTCTCTATGAAAAATCCGTAGCAGAATAGGATAGGAGCTAGGAGCGTTAACCATAATGATTTCCTGAAAAAAGATTTGAAGTTGGCACCGAAGATATGAGCGATGCCTGAAATTGTCAAAGCTAATAAACCGATGATAATCATCATGAAAATAATGATGATAAGGTTCGCTATTATTTCTATAAAAGTTACCATATTTCAAATTGCAATGGAATGATTAAGAGATGCAAAATTAATGTTTTTAATTCATAGAAGAATTGGAATTTCAATATTTATCATATATTTGTGTGGTTAATTTGAATAACGTAATATTTATAAAATACTTGATATGAACTTCAACGTTTTCGGAAATAAAAATGCTCCGACTTTGATGTTGATTCCAGGATTGGGAGTCTCTTACGAGATTTTCATTCCTCTTATCAATTTTCTTGAAAATGATTTTCATATCATCGCTGTGGAAGTCGATGGTTTTGTTATTGGAAAACACACTCGTTTTACTTCCGTTGACAATCAAGCTGTTCAAATTATAGATTATGTCAAGAAAAATTATGACGGACGTTTAGATTGTGCTTACGGACTTTCATTGGGAGGAAAGATATTGTCTCGTATTTTGGAGCGTGATGAGATTGTTATAAATCATGCGGTTTTGGATGCAGCGCCATTGCTGCCGCTGCCTTCTTGGCTCGTTGGTCCGCTTCGTTATCTGCAGTGTTTGAATGTCTGGACTTGTTATCATTGGACTGGATTCTGGCGTTGGGTCTTTCATTCTCATTATTTCGATGTCTTGCTCGACGAATGTAAAAAGGTTTATCCATACGGTGGAACGAAAGTTGTCTTGGATGGATATAAATCTGTTTATACTAATAAGTTGCAATCTATTAATGGTAACGATATTCATTATTGGTATGGGACTAAAGAAGCTTTCGTAGCGAAACCGCAAGTGAAACATTTGAAAAGACTTTGTCCGAATGTGAATGTTGAAGTTTTTAAAAAGATGAATCACGGACAGCTTTTGATTGATTGTCCTGATGAAATTGCAAAAAGAATTTTGTTGATGTTAAAATGAATTATGATGAAAAATAATTTGTTCTTACAAGCTTTGAAAAAGATTATTGCAGGTTTTGTAGCGATAGGAGTTTTATTGTTTTTGCCTGCAGGAACTTTGCATTATTGGAACGCTTGGTTGTTTGTGGCGGTTTTGTTTATCCCGATGATTTTCTTGGGGATAGTGATGTTGTTTAAAGCACCAAAACTTCTAGAGAAACGTCTTGATGCCAAAGAGAAAGTCAATGAGCAGAAATGGGTTGTCGCATTGTCGGGAATTATGTTTATAGCAGCATTTGTCGTTGCAGGTCTCAACTTCTGTTTTTCATGGCATTCCTTGCCAGATTATGTGATATGGAGTGGTACTGTGATATTCCTTTTGTCATATCTGATGTATGCGGAAGTCATGAGAGAGAATGCCTTTCTTTCAAGAACTATAGAAATACAAGAGAATCAGAAGGTGATTGACACAGGACTATACGGTGTAGTTCGTCATCCGATGTATTCTGCGACGCTTCTTATGTTTTTGTCGATACCATTGATTCTAGGTTCAATTATTTCATTTGCAATAATGTTGGCATATATTCCAATAATTGCAGTTAGAATGAATAACGAAGAGAAAATCCTAGAAGAAGGATTGGAAGGATATAAGGAATACAAGCAAAAAGTCAGATATAAAGTGATACCTTTTATTTGGTAGTTTTTTGGTTGGAAATTCAAAATCTCAAAATCTCAAAACCTCAAAATATTTTTCTGAGATTCTGAGATTCTGAGGTTCTGAGATTCTGAGGTTCTGAGATTCTAAGGTTCTGAGATTTTGAATTTTTACTTTTTAATAAAGCTTTTAACTACAAAATATATTCCTGCTATTAAGAATGGAATGCTGAGCCATTGTCCCATGTCGAGTGTCATTGTGGTCTCAAATTCTACTTGTGGATTCTTGATGAATTCGATTATTATTCTTGAACCGAATACCACGATGAGGAATATTCCGAACATAAATCCTGGACGTTTCTCTGCCATGTTTTGTTTGTAGTAAGCGTATAAAAGATAAATGAAAACTAGTATGCAGAATAGAGCCTCATAGATTTGTGTTGGGTGACAAGCTGGTATGTTTTCTAAAGGTATTCCGATAGGGTAGTCTCTAACGAATTTGAATCCCCATGGGAGTGCGGTTGGTTCGCCGTAAATCTCTGAGTTCATAAGGTTTCCGAATCTGATGAATGCACCTCCGATTGCTACAGGGACTACGATTCGGTCTAAAATCCAGATATATGGTTTCTTGATTTTTCTAGCGTAAATGAACAAGCCAATCAAGATTCCTATCGCGCCACCGTGACTTGCGAGACCACCTTCCCATACTTTTAAAATTTCGATAGGGTTTGAAAGATAGTAAGAAGGCTCGTAGAAGAGACAATGTCCTAAACGTGCGCCTAATACTGATGAAATTAACATATACATAAAAAGCATATCTAGCTGCTCTTCTTTCATGCTTTCTTTTTTGTAGATGTTTTTCATAATGTAATATCCAACGATGAAAACCATAGCCCATAAAAGACCGTACCATGCAATAGGACGACTGCCTATGTGAAAGATGTAGGGATCAACATCCCAAACGACATAATTTAATAACATAATTTTCTATTTTTTGCAAAAATAATAAAAGACTAAAGACTAAAGGCTAAAGGCTAAATATTTTTTAGTTAGGAGTTAGGAGTTAGGAGTTGTGCGTCGTGAATTGTGAATTAATTTGAATGTCAGGAATGTTAACGTTTTTTAACTTAAAGTCTTTTTGCTTGCAATGATTGAACAATCCTTTTTCTGTAAGATATTCGGCTAGATATTCTTGTTCCGTTTGTCCTGGCGTTGGGACGAGATATGCGTTTCTGTTGAGTGCTATCAAATCCATCAATGATGAATAACCGCCTCGGCAGATGATGTTTTTTGCTCTTGCTACAATTTTAACGAATGTCTCGTCATCGACGTGGTTGAAGAAAACGATGTTCTTTGGAGCATTGCTTGGAATTTTATTTTCCTCTGGCTTTGCTCTTAAAATGACGATATTTCCTTGGATGTCGTTTGCTTGCTTGATGATGATGTCCTCAAAAATAGTGCGTTGTGGTTCGGGTCCTGATAAAATTACCAGATATTCTATTGATTTTATTTCGCCTTTCAGTTCGGATGAAAAGCGACTTAAAAATCCAATATACTTAGTTTTGATTTTAATGTTTGCGGGATGTGATAAATTCCCAGATAACGAAGGTTCGTTCTCCACATCTGGAATCCATAGTTCGTCGTATTTTTTGATATAATATTTATGCAATTGATTTATAATAGGAGAGGTCCATTTGAAAAACATAGGAACCTGAATGTTAAGTTGGTGAGTGATATAAATGGAATGTACTTTTTTGCTCCAGCAGCCGAATCTGTTGTCGGAGATGATGAGGTCTATCTTGTAATCATCAACGATTTTTTCGATGGCTTTATGTTCTTTTTTAAAATTTATTAACGCATTAGGAATTGATTTTAGCAGTTGGAAGACTTGTGAGTTACCTTTGCTATATAAAGGTTCGAATCCGGCTAGTTGTATGAATGTCAGTCCGGGAAATTCTTTTTTAAGAAATGCTAAAGGTGCTTTGTCTGCAGCAATGATGACATTGTCGCCCGATTCCAATAATTCTCTTATTATCGGGACACATCGGGTGGCGTGGCCTAACCCCCAATTCAACGGACATATCAATACATTCTTTTTCAACTCCTTGTTTTTTGCAAAGATAATAAAAGTCAATAGACAACAGTCAACCGACAACAGACTTTTTCTGGATTCTGAACTAAGAACTTTCAATTCATCAGACGCATCAACAATTTATTTTTTTATTTCATAGGTATTTTTGATACGTCACTACAAATTTTCAATTATGCATTA
>JBGVET010000036.1:0-61852 GCA_045120395.1 Candidatus Limimorpha sp. | reverse complement strand
AAACTATCGTCCCTAACGGGACTAATTTTATTGTAAATTTTAAAATAGGAATAAAAAAAAGACAGGTAACTTGGGCTGTTTTGTATGCCCGTTACCTGTCTTTTTTCGCTCAATCACCAACCATTTTTGGCAACATTACCTTAAAAATTCAAAATCTCAAAACCTCAAAAATATTTCTGAGCTTCTGAGCTTCTGAGTTTTTGAGCTTCTGAGCTTCTGAGTTTTTGAGCTTCTGAGCTTCTGAGTTTCTGAGATTCTGAACTTCAGAGTTTCTAAAAAGAATACCAGTTCTTAAACTCTGCGACGCGTGCTTTGCTGACGATGATTTTTTCTTCTGTTGGTATGGTGAGATTTAACGAAATCTTATTCCCAAACCATATAGATATGTCTTTGATGGCTTTATGTGATACGATATATTGGCGGTTGGCTCTGAAGAACATCTTAGGATTCAGCTGGTTCATCATCTCGTCAAGGTTTTGGTTGAGATAATATACCTTGCCTGAAAAAGTGACTGCCTTGATGAGTTTGAGGTCTATGTATATGTAAGCTATGTCTTTTGCTGCAAGAGGAACCAGCTTGTCGCGTTCTGGAACAAGGAAATGTTCCTTATAATTGTTGACGTTTCCTGTTTCTGTCAAAAAACGACTGATAAGTGTCTTGTAATCCACTTCTTGTCTCTCGCCTTTGAGGTTCTTGTATTTATTCAAGGCTCTTTGCAGGTCATCTTTGTTAATAGGCTTTAACAGATAGTCTATGCTGTTGACTTCAAAAGCTTTCAAGGCGTATTCATCGTAAGCAGTGGTGAAGACTATCGGACATTTGACTTCTGTCTTTTCAAATATGGAGAATGAAGAACCGTCGGCAAGATGTATATCGACGAATAAGATATCGGGATGCTGGTTGATGCTGAGCCATTCCACGCTGTCTTCAACGGTCTGAAGTATGGTCACGACTTCAATGTTCTCGTCTAGCTGGCAGATGAGGTTTTTTAATAAATCGGCAGCAATCTTTTCGTCTTCTATGATAACGGCTTTCATTTCTTAATAAAAATTTAGTTAATTTTATTTAACTTAATGGCTACGCAAAAATCGACATTATTATTGAAAATTTCAATATCTGTATTCCATTTTAATCTGTAACGTTCCGATAGGTTGGCAAGTCCGATGCCATTGCCAGAACTCTTGTCTATCTTAGGCTGTATCTTGTTACAAATAATGAGCTTACGCTTTTCCAAGTCTGAAGTGATGTTTATCGTAAGCGGCTGCTTGTCGCTGATGACATTATGTTTTATTGCATTTTCAATAAGCACCTGCAGACTTAAAGGAATTATTTCATCATTAAGCAGAGTTTCGTTTATATCAAAATTAATTTTAAGATTTTTACCATAACGTATCTCCATTAAATTACAGAACGAATTAGCGAGACGTATTTCTTCTTCTAATGTCACGACTTCTTGGTTCTGCAATGAATATCTCAATACCTTAGATAATTCCTGGACATAGTCTTTTGCTTTTTCCTTGTCGATGTCGATTAATGACTGCAGAGTGTTAAGCGAATTGAACAAGAAATGAGGGTTCATCTGATTCTTCAATACGTCGTAGCGTGTCATCAGATTTTCGGCTATGAGAGTCTCGTTTTCGATGGCTATCTTACGGCTTTTGTAATTGGAAACTAGAAGCTGCCACGACAGGACCACTACTATCATAACAAAGAAGTCGCGCATCAAGGCGTTGGTGTATATATGTACTTTCCCACTGAGATGAGGCTGATGGTCGGCATGTCCTAAGATATAAGGGTGTAATGAAGTGAAGATAAAACTCATTATTATTGTGAGTAAAACAGCTCCGACAATCATAAGCAGTATCCTGATAGTGTTGTTGCTCTTGATATTTTTTTGTATGTACATATTATACATATAAAGCACGAAGGCGACTATGAATGTAGACGCGATGTTGAGCAGGAATCCGTCTAGATGAAATGGCGGCCTTTGTGTTCCCATATGCTGGAAGATGATGCCGTCGCCGAACCAGAACGAGAGGAACATAGCGACATGAAGGAAGATACTTATCGCGAGCGACAGTGCCACGATGAATTTTACGTTAGGATAATCTCTTATATCTTTTTTCATCATTCGTATCTTAAGGCGTTAATTGGGTCTAATGAAGCTGCTTTCTTGGCAGGATACCATCCAAAGAATATTCCTGTCGCGGCGCATACCACGAACGAGAGTATCACGGCGGAGGTGCTGACGATATAAGGCATGCCTTGTATTACTGCCAAGGCGTACGATAATAGCAGTCCGAGTACTATTCCGATGAGTCCGCCGATGAGACTTAATATCACGCTTTCGCAGAGGAACTGTAACAGGATGCTGCTGTTATGAGCACCGATAGACATTCTCAGACCTATTTCTTTAGTGCGTTCCGTTACGGTGACGTACATGATGTTCATGATGCCGATGCCACCAACTATCAACGAGATAGCTGCGATAGCAGTTAATAATGTCGTCATCATTCCGCTTATCGATGACATCATCTCGAGCATCTCGGCTTGTGTCCTGACTTCAAAGTCATCGGCTGCGCCGTCTTTTATCTTATGAGCTCCGCGAAGCAGCACTTCAATCTCTTCTACGGCTTTGTCAGCTACGTCTTCTGATATGGCCGAACCCATTATCATGTGGACGAAGTCGATGCCGAGGATACGTTTCTGCACTGTGGTGTAAGGCATTATCAAGATGTCGTCTTGGTCGTCACCCATCTGGTTCTCGCCCTTAGGCTTCAAGGTGCCTATGACTTTTACAGGCATATTGCCGACACGTATCGTCTTGCCGATAGGGTCGACGTTCTCGTCGAAGAGTTCTTCAACGATGGTGTGGCCAATGAGCGCTACCTTGGCATATTTCTTAATGTCGTCATCGGTGAAGTTGGATCCGGTGGCGAGTTCGAACTTACGTATTCCCATGAGCTCGGTGTTGCCACCCATGACGCTGCCCGACCAGTTGTAGTTGCCGTTGATGATCTGGGAGCTGGCATTGAATACAGGACTCACCGCTGAGAGGTATTTGCAGTTGTCAGCAAGAAGGTCGACGTCTTTGACTTTGAGCGACTGCACATTGTCACGGCCTGTAGAGACGCCGCGTTCACGCATCCTGGCTCTCTGTACCATGATGAGGTTGGTTCCCATCTGAGAGACCTGGTTGTTGATGCTCGCTTGGGAACTCTCGCCCACACCGACCATAGTGATGACGGAAGAGATGCCTATCACGATGCCAAGCATGGTGAGAAAAGCGCGCATCTTGTTTCGCATCAGAGATTTATAAGCTATTTTTATTAAGTTGAATATGTTCATAATGTTTTACTTGTAGAGACGTATCAATGTTTCCTGCATGTTAACAAACATTGATGCGTCTTATAATATTTCTAAGTTTTTGAGTTTCTGTATTTCTGACATTGCAGAAAGTGCTTCGTTCTTGTTGTCGCTGATGATATGTCCGTCGCGAAGTGTGATGATACGCGAGGTGAACATCGCGATGTCGGTCTCGTGTGTCACGAAGGCTATCGTCTTGCCTTTCTCGTTAAGTTCTTGGAACAGACTCATTATCTCGTAAGATGTCTTGGTGTCGAGGTTGCCTGTCGCTTCGTCGGCGAGTATTATCACAGGGTCGTTGACGATGGCGCGTGCTATCGCCACACGTTGCTGCTGTCCGCCGGAGAGCTGGTTAGGGGTGTGCGACATTCTGTCAGCGAGTCCTACCATCTCGAGGGCGTGCATGGCGCGTTCGTGACGTTCGCGAGAAGAGATGCTGTTGTTGTATATAAGAGGCAACTCCACGTTCTCAAGAGCTGTCGTCCTCGCCAAGAGGTTATACGACTGAAACACGAAGCCTATCTTACGGTTTCTGATGTCAGCGAGTTCGTTCTTGCTGCGTTCTCTTACCGAGACGCCGTCGATGAGATATTCTCCAGATGTAGGAGTGTCGAGACAACCTAAGATGTTGAGCATTGTCGACTTGCCGCTTCCGCTGGAACCCATGATGCTCACGAACTCTCCCTTGTTGATGGAGAAGCTGACGCCTTTCAGTGCATGGACCTGCTCGACGCCCACCTGAAAGACGCGCTTCAAATTGTTTATTTCTAATATAGCTTGACTCATGATGACTTATCTTTTAGGAGTAGTACGGCCGTTGTTGTTAGGGTTGGCTCCACGGCCTGCGCCTGGAGGTGGTCCTGGCATAAATGGGTTGTTGCCCATCTTCTGCATATTGGCATTGGCCTTAACATCTACATAATTGGCTGAGAGTACGACAGAGTCGCCTTGTGCGAGTCCGTGTTCTACTATGCGATATACGCCGTCGCTCATGCCGGTCTTGATAGGGCGTGGCATCATCTTGCCATCGACTTTAACCCATACCATCTCCATTTCTTTGAAGTCAGGTCTCTCGCCTGGGAAACCGCCTTTGAAATCTGTGGCAGGACCATCAAAAGGAGGACGTCCGTTGAAGTCAGGTCTTGGGCCGCCAGGCATTCCTTGTGGTGGCATTCCGCCTTGTGGGAAATCAGGACGTTTGCTCTTAGACTGTGGTTTTGGGAAATCGCCTTCGAACTGAGCAGCCATCTCTTTCATGACTTCTTCAGATGGAACGAAACTCAATGCTTCAGATGGTACTGCAAGTCCGGTCTCTTCTTCAGTGACGATAGTGACGCTGGCTGTCATGCCAGGTAAGAGCTTCAGCTCTGGGTTGTGAGCTGTGATGATGACAGTATATGTCACAACGTTATTAGTTGTTGTAGGCTGAAGTCTTATCTGTTGTACCTCGCCATAGAAAGTGTCGTCGACATATGCGTCAACGGAGAATGTCACTTTTTGACCTACTACGACCTGTCCTATGTCGGCTTCATCGATGTTGGCTTCTACTTTCATCTGTGTCAAGTCGTTGGCGATGGAGAAGAGGGTAGGAGTGCTGTATGAAGCGGCGACAGTCTGTCCTACTTCCACCTCACGAGAGAGCACCACACCGTCGATAGGTGAATATATCTCTGCATAACCGAGGTTGACCTTGGCTTTGTCTAAATTAGACTGTGCATTTTGCAATGATGTCTCTGCCTTGACCAAAGAGTTGCGTGACTAGTCATAAGCTATCTGTGTAGCGGCATTGGCTTCGTAGAGTTGCTTGGTTCTCTCAAAGCTTGTCTTAGAATATTCGAGTTCGCTCTCGGCGCTACGCACGCTGGCCTCGGCCTGACGAAGGTTTTCTAACAGATTAGATTTGTCTAACTCTGCGAGAAGCTGTCCTTTCTTGACGACAGAGTTGTAGTCGACGAAAATCTTGTCAATCTCGCCTGAGACCTGTGTTCCTACTTCAACCTGTTCCAAAGGCTGGATAGTTCCTGTCGCAGTGACAGTATTTTCAATAGTATAGTCGTCAACGACATAAGTGCGAATCACTAATTCTTTGTCACTTTTCTTCAAAACCTTGAAAGTGATAACACCAAGGATTCCCAATAAGATGATAACACCGATTATTATTTTGCCTTTTTTCATATTTTTTATGCTTTGAGCCCTGAGCCTTGAGCTTCGGGCAATTATTATTTAATTTTATTTTTTTTCATAATCTATGAACTTATGCCTTCGACAAACTCGGGCACCATTCCTCAATTCCTCAAATCCTACAAAATCCCCAATCCCATATAAACATCCAATATCTTTCTTTGCAAGATGAAGGAATATTTGTTCTGGATGAAGTTGTTCAATGCGTTGAGGTAGCTGTTCTGTTGCTGTAGCAGCTCTACCGCTGTGATTGAACCGTATTGGAACTGAATGTTATAAGCTTCGAATGATTTAAGATATGCGTCTTTTGTCTGTTTCGATACATTATATTTATTGTATGAAGAAATCATGTTTTGATATTCTTGAACTATGTTTTGACGTACAGATAACATATCTTGTTCGTAAGAAAGCTGTTGCTGTTCTAATGCAATCTCGCTTTGCTGTACTCTCAGTTTTGATGCGCCTCTGTTGTAGATTGGGATGCTTACAGACACGCCTATCTGTTCTGAAAGCTGATTAGCAAGCTGCTCTCCTATATTTCTATAATTCTGATGTCCGGTGTTTACGCCAGCGCTGAGGTTCACTGTTGGATAATAGCTTGACTTGGCGATGCGTAAGGATTGTTTCGCAATCTCTACGTTGTAGTTGCTTATCTTCAGGTTTGGAGAATATTCTATCGACTGTGCGACTGATTCTTCCAGACTTGGAAATGAAGATAGTGTGTTGATGATTGCAGTGTCGGGACTGACGATTTCAAGTTCTTGCATAGGATTCATTGAAAGCAGGACCTTGAGGTTTATTAGATTGCTTTCAATCTCCATCTGTGTGTCGACGATATTGTTCGTGTCGGAAGCGTATTGTGCAGCGAGCAGGAGGTAGTCGCTCTCTAGGATAGCCCCGACTTCATATTTGCGTTTGCCTTGTTTCATCGCCTCGCGACTGCTGTTCAACACTGACTTTTGATAATTGAGAAGTTCTTGGTTGCCGAGTATCGTCAGGAACGACTGCAGAATCTGTATCGAGAGGTCGTCGTCATAGCGTTGTATCTCCAGTGCCGACTGCTCGCAATATAGCAGCTCTTGTTGGATGGTAGCGTTGATTTGTCCGCCTTGGTAGATTGGCATTCCGGCATTGATGCCGACGTTGCCAGAGAAACCAGATTCTGAACTGTTGTTGGAAAATCCTTCGCTGAGAGACGCGTTCACCGATGGAAGACGCTGTTCCTTTGACTGTTCATACGAGAGCTGCTGCGACTTGTTCGAGAGTTCCATCGACTGACGCTCGTAACTATTGCTGAAGGCATATTCAAGACAGTCTTCGAGAGTAAACCTCAGAGTTTTGTTGTTGTCCTGCGCATACATCGCAAGAGGAAACATAAGTAAAAATAAGATAAAACGTATTCTCATAACTTTTAAATTCTTGTTACAAAGATAGAATTAAAACAAAAATATAAAAGTTTGTTTAAAATGAAACGGAGAAAAAGTTAAATGAACTAAGGCTATTGGCTGTTGAACTAAGGCTTGTCGAAGTAATCAATGTCTAACAACCTTAATTTTTCTGAGTTTCTGAGATTTTGAATTTATGAGATTTTGAATTTTTAAAAATCCCCCTTGATTCTATCAATTTCTCTTCGATCTTTTTTCGTTGGGCGTCCTGCGCCTCTGTCGCGGTATTCGACCTTGAAGGCGTGTAGGAATTCTATTCTCTCGTATTCTTCTTTAGGAGTGATGTCGATATATACTTCCTCGACTTGTTTAGGAGAGACGCGGCTCTTAGGAATGCTTTTCACTTCAACGACTTTATGTAATTGTCCGAGCTGCACTTGTATAAACTCTCCGACTTTTACGTCGCGTGAAGGCTTGATGGAAGAATCATCAATCTTTACCTTACCGCCCTTACATGCGTCAGCAGCGAGAGTGCGCGTCTTGAAGAGACGCGCACACCAAAGCCATTTATCTATTCTGAGTTCTTCCATATTTTTTTATGTCAATAGACAACAGTCAACGGACAACAGACTTTACTTCTAACTCCTAACTGAATTACTTTTCTCTGAAGAATAATTGAATTGGCACTCCGTTGAAATCCCAGTTCTGACGTATCTTGTTTTCAAGGAAACGATGATATGAATCTTTTACGTCTTTTGGTAAGTTACAGAAGAAGATGAACTGTGGAGTTGGGCTCTTCAACTGTGTGATATATTTAATCTTGAGATAACGATTTCTTGATGCCACTTGTGGTGGTTGTGCAGCGATGATTTCCAACATGGTGTCGTTGAGTTCGCGTACTGAAATCTTACGTTCGCGGTTTTCATAAACCTGATGTAATGCTTCGAGGACGCGGAATGTTCTCTGACGGTTTATCGCTGAGGTGAAGATGATAGGATAATCGGTGAAAGGAGCAGTCTTCTCTCTGATCATCTTTTCATATTGAAGGTGAGTGTTAGAGTCTTTGTCTACCAAGTCCCATTTGTTGACGATGACGACGAGACCTTTTTTGTTTCTCTCGATGAGACGTAATATGTTCATGTCTTGAGCTTCGAAGCCTTGTGTAGCGTCTATGATGAGAGCAGCGACGTCACATTCTTCTATGGCGCGGATAGAACGCATCACTGAGTAGAACTCTATATTTTCTGAAACCTTGCTTTTCTTGCGGAGACCGGCAGTGTCAACGAGGACGAAGTCCATGTTGAAAGCATTGAAACGAGTGTTGTTGCTGTCGCGTGTTGTTCCTGCGATGTCTGTCACGATATGTCTGTCGTGGCCGAGGAAAGCATTGATCATTGATGACTTTCCAACGTTAGGGCGACCGACGAGGGCGAAGCGTGGGAGTCCGTCGTAAGTGTCGGTAGTATCGTTAGGAAGATGTTTCACAACCTCATCGAGAAGTTCGCCAGTGCCTGTACCTGTCATAGCAGAGAAAGCGTAGATGTCGCCGAGTCCTAATGTGTAGAAGTCAGCAACGTTGCTTTCCTTATTAGGGATGTCGGTCTTGTTGACGGCGAGCAACACTTTTTTCTTGCTGCGACGTAACATAAGAGCCACGTCTTCGTCAAGAACGTGAAGACCCTCTTTGCCATCGACAACGAAAATGATGACGTCAGCTTCTTCAATAGCTAGTTCAACCTGTTTTCTAATCTCTTCTTCAAAAATATCGTCAGAGCCGACGACATAACCACCTGTGTCTATGACGGTAAATGATTTTCCATTCCAGTCGCTATGTCCGTAGTGACGGTCACGAGTCACGCCGCTAGTCTCTTCAACGATGGCTTGACGTGTCTGAACTAGACGGTTGAAAAATGTCGATTTACCTACATTAGGTCTTCCTACTATTGCAACAATATTACTCATATCAATTAAATTTCTGTGATTTGCAAAGATAATAAAAAGACAAAAGACTAAAGGCGAAAGACAAAAGTTTTTTTATAATGTATGACTTTTAAACTCAAATTTCAACCTTTAGACTTTAGCCATTAGTCTTTAGTCATTAAAATTACGCTTCATAATTAAAGTTCTTCAATTCAGCTTCGTTGTCGCGCCAGTCTTTGCTGACTTTGACATTGAGGTCGAGGAAGATTTTCTTTCCTGTGAATTCTTCGATGTCGCCTCTCGACATGATGCCGAGTTTCTTGATAGCAGAGCCTGCCTTACCTATTAATATAGCTTTTTGAGAGTCGCGTGATGCGTAGATGGTAGCTCTGATGTTAATCATCTTAGCACTTTCTTCGTAAGCGTCAACGACGACTTCCACAGAATAAGGAATCTCTTGTTTATAGATGAGCAATATTTTTTCTCTGATTATTTCAGAGATGAAGAAACGCATCGATCTGTCGGTGAGTTCATCTTTTGGGAAATAAGGAGGACATTCTGGAAGTTTTTCCAAGATACAGTCGAAGATGTGTTTGATATTGGCATGATGAAGTGCCGAGATAGGGAAGATGGTCGCTGTTGGAAGTGCGTTTTGCCAGAAGTTGACAGCGTTCATCACACCCTCTTGATCCGATAAATCTATTTTGTTTAACAAAACGAAGATTGGAATGTCGGTAATTTTCTGGAGACGTTCCACTGTCTTTTCATCGATTTTTTTGTCTGTGATGTCGACGACATAAAGTATCAAATCGGCGTCGATGAAAGCGACATTTACGAACTGATTCATCACTTCGTGCATCTTATAAGCGGGATTTTTTATGATTCCAGGGGTGTCAGAGAACACAATTTGGAACTCATCACCGTTCACAATACCTAAAATTCGATGTCTTGTGGTCTGCGCTTTAGATGTTACGATAGAAATTTTTTCGCCTACAAATTCGTTCATAAGCGTTGATTTTCCGACATTTGGCTTGCCTATAATATTTACATAACCAGCTTTGTGACTCATGTTTATTTTTTTTAAGACTTAGATTGTTTCTTTTACTATCTTTGCACGCAAAAATAATAAACATTTTGTGATGAAGAGATTTTTGTTGTTATCATTTTTAATTATTTCTATAACGTTACCATCGTTAGCACAAGTAAAAGATCAAAACAATACCAAGAATAATTTTTCCCAATGGTATATTGAGCCGGCTGTGCGTTACGGAATTTACATTCCTTTTGTTGAACGTCACAACTATCTCACCGAGAGCCGTCAATATAACTTCGATTTGCATGTCGGTTATCAGACGACAGGAAAGAAAGAATGGGAACAACGTTTCAACTTTCCATCATACGGTTTCTTTTTACGCTACGAGCATAATACTATCGACAGTGCAAAATATGAGTATCGCGATGCCAATGGACTTCCTGTCACAGAATATGTCAATACCATAGGCGACTGCTATTCGGCAGGCGGTTTTATCAACGGAAACTTTTACAGAGGACGTAGTTGGTCGTTTGACTACGACATTCTCGCAGGTCTTTCGTTCTGGCCAAAATATGGCAACGAGTTCATCGGCTCTTTAGTTAATGTTCATTTAGGAATAGATGTCGGACCTACTTTCAGAATAAGTCGCAGCATGGACTTAGGATTGCGTTTCTGGTTTGCACATTCTTCTAACGGAGCTATAATGTTACCTAATCACGGTGTAAACGTGTATGGCTATCAACTGAATTGTCGCTATAATATAGACGGAAGAGAAGATTTTACATATAGCGAATGGGAACCATTTAAGAAGAAGACATATATTTTCCTCAGCGAGGCACCAGGATTTTTACAGACTAATACAAAACGTAATGGAGAGATTTCTGGCGAACCTGGATATTATTTTTGCAACACTTTCAGAGTGGGTGTCTCACGTCATTTTCATCCTATGTTCAGATATGACGTAGGTTTAGACTTATGCTATACCGGTGAGACAAAAGTGAAATATCTACAAGCAAAAGACGAATATGAAGCAGGTATCTTAAACGTTCCTTTATGCGAATATAGACCGATGAACTCAATGCATCTAGCAGCTTCAGCCTTGTTTGAGGTTTTATACAATAAAGTAGCTTTCTGCGTTGGATTGTCATATTACTTATATCATGGTATCTACAACGGAACCGACGAGAAAAAGTCATGGGGTCTATCTGACACAACACCTTTTGAATCCCAATATCTGCCAAGTGCATATTCTAACTATTATGAAAGACTTGGTTTCAAATATTATTTTGGAAAAAAAGGCAATCAATTTATAGGAGCTTTTATGAAGGTCCATGTAGGTTCTATCGACTATATTGAATGGACTTATGGAATTAATTTAGATGTTTTTAGATAGTATAAATTATAAGTACATTGATAATCTGTTATTTGGCTTTGGATTTTATAATGTGCTTTTTTTATAAAAAAAACTTGACTTGTAAAGAAAATTGATATATCTTTGCACTCGCAAACAAAAACAAAAAAAGTTGTTTTTTTTGAAATCAGGATGCGGGGTAGAGCAGTCTGGTAGCTCGTCGGGCTCATAACCCGGAGGTCGCAGGTTCAAATCCTGTCCCCGCTACAACGAAGAGGATACTGAAAAGTGTCCTCTTTTTTATATACCTAAAAATTCCCAACTCCTAACTCCCAACTCCTAACTCCTAACTAAAAAAGACGCATCAACGACACTTTATCTATTTTCATTGGTGTCGTCGACACGTCTCTACTTTGCGTCTCTGAGACCTTATGTCTTTGCGACTTTACTGCTTATCGTACTGCTGTACTTCCTCGTAAATATATTCCAACTGGATTCCTGCCATCTTGAACATCGCCTCTGACTCTGCGCAGTCGTGGTATTTTCTTTGGCAGACGACTCTCTCGATGCCGCAGTTGATAATCAACATAGCACATGTTCTGCAAGGTGTCATTCTGCAATATAATGTACTGCCTTCCAAAGCGATGCCTCTTCTTGCTGCTTGAGCGATGGCATTTTGCTCAGCGTGTACGGTTCTCACGCAGTGCTGTGTGATATGTCCGTCTTCGTGTATCATCTTCTTGAAAAGGTGACCTACCTCGTCGCAATGTGGCAATCCTGTAGGTGCACCTACGTAGCCTGTCACTAATATCTGACGGTCTTTGACGATGACACAGCCGCTTCTTCCTCTGTTGCATGTGGCGCGTTCTGCTACGGTGTCGGCGAGGTTCATGAAATACTCGTCCCATGAAGGGCGTTTGTATTCTTGTTCGCCTATCTTATTCAATACCTCTTCAACTTTTTTATGCAAGTCAGCGATGGTTCCGTTGTTGGTAAACAAGAAATTCGCTTCTTTGATACAAGCGGCAAGGTTTTGTTTGTTTGGGTCTTCGGAACTCATCTCGCGTGCCTCGTTGGCGACGAATGTCTCGAAGCTGACGGAATCTGTCTCTGACTTTCTCTCGCGGATACGTTGGTAACGTATTTCTTGGTCAGCGTCGACGGCGAAGAGGTAGAAGTTGCCTTTAGAACGTAGTGCGTTCACTTCGCCTATGGCACGTATGCTCTCTATCACGGCGTTCTTGCCTGTCGCAAACGCTCTCTCATAAAGTTGTGTCGCGATATAACTAGGTGAGTGCTTAGCTCTTAAGTCGTTGCCGACCTCGGTGAGAGTGTCGCGGTTGACTTCAAGACCTCTTTTTATTACTTCTTCCGCAAGAAATTCACGTACTGAGTAATGTACGTAGCCTTTTTCTTTTACGAGATATTCAACGATGGTACCTTTGCCAGCACCTATTGTTCCTGTGATTCCGATTATGTTCATATTTGAGTTGCTAAGTTGCTAAGTTACTAAGTTTAAAGTTCAGAGTTCAGAGTCTCTTTTTTAATATCTTCAATCCATTGCTCAATGCCGATGGATTTATGTCTGCTTAATTCTTTAAATAAAATTTCAGGATTATCGCTGACGATGAGGTTGTCGCGGTGTTCTTGACGGATGAAGCCTTGACTGACGGCATGGTCAATGAATTCTATCATTTTATCGTAATAGTTCAAGGTGTTGTAAAGAGCGATAGGCTTGTCGGTGACACGCAACTGGTTCAGCACCACGACTTCAAATATCTCGTCTAAAGTGCCGAAGCCACCAGGCATCGCGATGAAAGCATCTGCTTCTTCAATTAGCATTAACTTACGTTCTGACATTGACTCTGTCTCTATCATTTTTGTCACGCCTTCGTGAGCTATCTCCATGTTGGTGATGAGTTTCGGTATGATGCCTACCACTTCCTTGCCGCTTTCCAACATCTTGTCGGCGATGATTTTCATCAGTCCGACGCTGGCTCCTCCGTAATACAAGGAACAGTCATGTTGAGCAAGAACCTCGCCCAGTTGTTCAGCAGCTTCTTTATATCTTGGGTCGTTGCCCATGCTGCTACCGCAAAAAACGCAAACTTTCATCTAGAGTAATTTTATTTCGCAAATATAATAAAAAAGACAACAAGACTATAAGACAACAAGACAACAAGTTTTTTTTGAACACTGACTCTGAACTTTGAACTTTGAACCCTGACAACTAACTTTTAATTATGAATTATGCATTATGAATTATGAATTGTTTTTTGGGCGTTCCGGCTGTCGCCGTCGGGCTTTCCGCTATATCTTTGCTCGCTCCGCTCGCAAAGGATGCCGCTCCAATCCCTAACGCATTGGAACTACTGTTAAAAACTCCTAACTCCTAATTCCTAACTGATAGAATATCTCAACTCCAGTGTCAATGATTTCATCTTCAAAATCATAAATCGGACTATGAAGCGGCTCGTGCTCCAAGCCACATCCCAGACCAAAGAGGCATACCGGACAGATGTTTCCGAAGCGTCCGAAGTCCTCTGACCATGGAAACGGTTCTTTTATGTAGTTGACAGAGAGTTTCAAATCTCTAGCCACTTGCTCAACTATGTCGACTTCTCGACTGGAATTCATCGTTGCGGCAAAGGCTTCGTGTATGCTGTGAGAAAACTTCAACTTGAATTCTTTAGCGACGTATTCCGATAATGCAATCGTGCTGTCGGTAAGATTTTGTAACGATTTATCATCCTGACTTCTCAGTGTGAGCCAAATCTCTGCGTGTCCTGGAGCGACGCCGAATGTCTCTTCGCCGATGGTGACATGTGTCACAGTGAGTGTTGTATGATATTTATCTCTTTTGAGATTTTCATATTTCTTCTGAAAAGCATCGAGTAGAGTAGTGATTACACGTTGTGGGTTGTTGCCTTTCTCTGGCTGCGAGGCGTGCGATGTAGCTCCGTCGAAGATGAGTTTCAATCCTAAAGAAGCAGAAGCGAAGCATCCTTTTTTCAAGACAATCTGATGTTTGGCAAAACCAGGAAGATTGTGCAAAGCAAACGCCATGTCTATTTTTATTTCCTTGAATAATGGGTCGTTGATGACTGCCAACGCGCCTTCGCCTGTCTCTTCTGCTGGCTGGAACAAAAGAATCACATTTCCTTTTTCTGGACGTTTCTTGCCATAACGCATCGCGAGTCCGCACAAAATCGTGGCATGTCCGTCATGACCGCAACGATGGGAATATGGCTTTTGAACTAAGGCTTTTGAACTAAGGCTTTTGAACTCTTCCTTTAGACTTTTGTCATTTGTCTTTAGACATTCCAACGGAATATTAAGTCCGTCAATGTCGGCTCGGAATAAAATATTCTTGCCTTCTTCAACACCTTTATATATTGCGACAATGCCGTAGCCGCCAATATTTTTATAATGAACATCAGGATTTGTCTTCTCTAGAAACTTGTTTATAATCTTATTTGTCTCTTTTTCCTGACCCGACAATTCGGCGTTTTTATTTAATTTATTTCTAAGTTTTTCAAGTGTTTTCATGTTTTTTGAGTTACTGAGTTGCTGAGTCGCTAAGTTACTGAGTACTTTGTATACCATCATCTTAGCAACTTAGTACCTTAGCAACTTAGACATTTACACAATCTGCTTCAAAGGTAAAAATAATTTTTTAAGAACTTTAATATTTCAACAAAAAAGAAAAGTATTATCTTTGTACCTTAAATTAACGTTAATGAGTATTTTATATCCTTTAAAGTTTACTCCTGCTTATTTTGAAAAAATATGGGGAGGACAACACATTAAAACAGTTCTGAATCAAGATTTTGGTGAGTTGATGAACTGCGGTGAGGCTTGGCTTCTTTCAGGTCTCGAAGGTCAGAATAGCATAGTGTCGAATGGCGATTTCGCTGGCGACGAACTCAATGACCTTATTGAAACATTTATGGGTGACTTGGTCGGCGAAGAGGTGTTTAACAGATTCGGTGAGAGATTCCCATTGTTGGTAAAAATAATCGACCCTCTTGACAACCTTTCTATTCAAGTGCATCCTGATGATGATTTAGCACAAAAAATAGGTTTGCATAACGGCAAAACCGAGATGTGGTACGTCATGAATGCAGACAAAGACGCTGGTCTCGTTTCTGGTTTCAACAAAGACGTAACTCCTCAAGAATTTGAACAAGCGATAAAAGACAAGACTGTAGGCGATCTGCTTAATTATGAGAAAGTTCAGAATGACGATACTTTCTTTATCCCAGCAAGAAAAATCCATGCTCTCGGAGCAGGTTGTATGGTGGCTGAAATTCAACAGACTAGCGACACTTCTTACCGCGTTTACGATTGGGACAGAATCGACCGTTACGGAATGCAACGCGAACTCCACATCGACGAGTCTCTCGCTACAATCAACTTCAAAAAGGAAGACAGCGGCAAAGTCAAATACGACAAGAAAATCAGGAACTCTACAGTCAACTTGGTAAAATGCCCTTATTTCACAACGAACTTGATTAAGCTTGACCCAGAAGCTGCATTGAAGAAAGACTATTCAGAATTAGACTCTTTCGTGATTTTGATGAGCGTCTCTGGAAGTTTCATCTTGTCTTACGAGGGCGGAACAGAGTTGGTGAAAGCTGGCGAATGTATCCTCGTTCCAAATGTCGTTAATAATGTCGACATCATTTCAACAAACGAAGAATGTAAATTATTAGAAGTATATATTGTATAACCTTAATTAAATTAAACTATGAAAAAGACATTAGTATTGTTATTTTTAAGCGTTCTTTTCTTAGGCGCTAAGGCACAATCAGATTTGCCAAATGTAACACTTAAGAACCTCGATGGTGAAACAATCAGCATCGCAGAATTACAAAACGATGGCAAACCATTCGTTATGACATTCTGGGCTACATGGTGCGGACCATGCGTTAAAGAACACAATGCATTAAGCGAAATTTATCAAGACTGGCAAGACGAAACAGGTGTTAAGATCTTCGCAGTTTCTATCGACGACTCACGTTCAACTCCACGTATCAAACCTTTCGTAGAAGGTAAAGGCTGGGAATTCGACGTTTTATTAGACGTTAACAAAGACTTAGCAAGAGCTATGAACGTAAGCAATCCTCCTCACACATTCTTATTCGATGGTAACGGCAAAATGGTTTACCAACACACTGGTTACTTTGAAGGTGCTGAAGAAGAACTCTATGAAGAAATTTTAAAACTCGTTGAATAATAACAAAATTCTCTGAACAATGAGACGTATTTTATTATCGTTGGCATTTGTATTTTGTGCCACAGCATTGTTCGCTCAAGTTGAAAACGCACAAGTAAACGGCAGTTTCCAAATAGACGGACAATACTATAAAGTTGACGAAGCTATCGGCATTACCTCAGAAACTATAAAAGGACAAAAAGTTGGTCTCAATGGTTTCGGTAAAATCAACTATTCATTAGGTAATTTTACAGCTGGCATTCGTTATGAAGCATTCCAAACTCCATTGTCAGGCTTCGATACAAGATTACAAGGCTTCGGTATCGCTAACTACTACGCATCATACGATAACGGTACAGTAGCTGTTACTCTCGGTGACATCTATGACCAATTTGGTAATGGTTTTATCTTCAGAACATACGAAGAATGGGCTTTAGGTTTTGACAATGCACTTCGTGGTATGAGAGTCATCTATCGTCCAGCAGCAGGCGTTACTTTGAAAGCTTTATTCGGTAAACAAAGATTGTATTGGGTTGATTATGGCGATGCTGCTAAAAGAGGTGTCGTTCGTGGTATCGACGGCGAATGGGACCTTAACCAAAGTTTCGAAACATTGAACAACACTAAGTTCAGAGCAACAGTTGGTGGTAGCTTCGTAAGTAAATACCAAAAGAATACCAACACAACTTATACAATTCCTGAAAACGTTGGTGCTTTCGACGGTCGCGTTAACTTAGGCTACGGTCGTTTCGCTTTCACAACAGAATATGCTTACAAAATCAATGACCCTTCAGCATTCAATAACTATACATTCAATGCTGGTCAAGCTATCCTCGCTTCTTTATCATATTCACAAAAAGGCTTTGGCGTTATCGCTCAGGTTAAACGTGTTGATAATATGAGTTTCAAGTCGGATTACAAAGGCGTGAAGAACGATTTAGATATCAACTTCATCCCTCCAATCAACTACACTCATACACACAGTCTTCCTGCAATTTATTCATATGCAACACAACCTCTCGGTGAAATGGCAATGCAGTTGCAAGTCAACTACACAATTCCAAAGAACACCATCATCGGTGGTAAATATGGCACAAAAATCACTGCTGACTTCAGCATGGTTAATGACATCAAGAGAAATTACATTCTCGCAGAAGGACAAGAAGCTCCTACACATATCGCAGGCAACAGCGGAACATTAGGTTACACATCTCCATTCTTCGCAATCGGTGATCGTAAGTTCTTCCACGATTTCAACATCGAACTCGAAAGACGTTTGAACAAGAAATGGAAACTTATCGCTCAATACATCAACTTGTATTATGATATGGACATCATCGAAAACCACCCAGGAGCTCCTGTTGTTAAAGCTAACATTGCTTTCGTTGACTTGTCATACAGAATCACAAGCAAACAAAGCGTCCGTTTTGAATTACAACACTTGTGGGATAATATCAACAAAGGCAACACAACAGAAGAATCAACATTCGGTCACGAAGACGTTTACAAGAAAAGAGGTAACTGGGCAGCTGCTTTAGTTGAATACACTATCGCTCCTAAATGGTTCGTTTCTGTAGCTGACAAATACAACTACGGTAACCCTATCGCTGGCAACCGCGACCATTACTACACAGCATCTGTTGGTTACATCAAGGAATCAACAAGAATCGTTCTCACAGGCGGTCGTCAAAGCGAAGGTATGGTTTGCGTAGGCGGTGTATGTCGTGTTGTTCCAGCTTCAAGCGGTTTCTCATTATCAATTACAACATCATTCTAAATATTTAAAAAATGAAGAAAATATTAAGCATATTAGCAGTTTCATTCTTAATGATGGGAATGGTTGCATGTGATGTTATTGACGAACAAGATTACATCAAAAATAATGGCGGCACTACACCTCCAGAACAACCAGTTGATCCAATTCCAGGTGAGACAGGTGACTTCACAACATCTAAATGTGTTCTTTTGGAAGACTATACAGGTGTTAGATGCAACAACTGTCCAGCTGCTGGTGAAATAGCATTGAACATACAAAAACAATATGGTCATAGTGTTGTAGTTCTCGGCGTTCACTCTGGCTTCTTGTCAGCTCCTATCGGTGGTTATCCTAACTTCAAAACAACAGAAGGCGACGCATGGTATAGCTTCTTTGGATTTGACAGCAACCCTATTGGTACTGTAAACCGTAAATCAGATGGCGGTGTTTATGCATTCCCTTCAACAGACTGGGCTGATGCAGTTGCTTCAGCACTTCAAGAAGAGTCTGCAGTTGGCATGGCTTCTAATGTTGAATACGATGAAGCAACACGTAACTTGAAAGTTGACGTTACATCTAAAGCATTGGTTGAATTGCCAGATACATATAGCCTTACAGTTTGTGTCATGGAAGATAGCATCGTTGGAAAACAACTTTTACCAACAGGTGATGACGAAAATTTCGTACATCGTCATGTCTTCCGTAAGACTTTAAACGGCACATGGGGAGAAGAACTCAATACAACAGCACTCGCTCCAGAAGACCAAATCAAGAAGTCTTATTCAGTTACTTTGGACGAAGCTTATAACGCAGAACAATGTTATATCATCGCTTACGTTGCAAATACTGATACTAAAGAAGTTCTTCAAGTAATCGAGAAGAAAATCAAATAAACTAAGGCCTTTGCTTTTAGCTTTTGAACTAAAGTCGTGGAGAGTTTTTCTTCACGACTTTTTTATTAATAAAGTTCAAATCTCAGAGGTGCCTGATTCTGTCGAAGGCAAAGTTCGGCGCTTCGACAAGCTCAGCGACCGAAAAGTTCAGAGTTCAAGGTTCAGAGTTCAAAGTTCAAAAAAAATCCGTTGTCCGTTGTCCGTTGTCCGTTGACTTTTCCTATCTTTGCAAAAAAGCATAACAATATGAATCCAATAGTAAGTATCATCATGGGAAGCACTTCAGACCTTCCTGTTTTAGAAGCTGGCATCAAATTTTTAGACGAGATGGGTATTCCTTTTGAGATGAATGCCTTGAGCGCACACCGCACTCCAGAGTTAGTTGAAGAATTCGCACGTGGCGCACAAGCACGCGGCATCAAAGTCATCATCGCTGCTGCTGGCATGGCTGCTCACCTCCCAGGCGTCATCGCTGCTATGACTCCAATACCAGTCATCGGTATCCCAGTGAAGACTAACATGGAGATGGATGCTCTCTTCTCAATAGTACAAATGCCTCCAGGAATCCCTGTAGCTACAGTAGGTATCAATGCTTCTCTCAACGCCGCTATACTCGCAGCTCAAATCCTTGCAACAGCCGACGCTGAGATAGCAAAGAAGGTAGTCGACTACAAAGAAAGTCTCAAGAAAAAAATCGCTAAGGCAAACGAAGACCTTAAAGAGATAAAGTATAAGTTTAAAACTAATTAATGTAAGCTATGAGCCTTGAGTTGTGAGCCACGAGCAGTGCTTGCCTCAAAAGCTCTTTGCTCATAGCCCATAGCTCATTGCAAAATATGGAAAATCAAGACGACAAACGGCTTCTCATTGCCAGCACAATCATCCCGCTGATATTAGTAGCGCTGATGTGGCTGGTGAAAATAATCGAGACCGTTTTTCATCTTGATTTTTCTTTTCTTGGTGTGAAGCCTGTCAGCCCTGAAGGCATACCAGGAATCATTCTCTTTCATTTCATACACGGCGACTGGGAACATCTCTTCGCAAATACTTTCCCGATGCTCGTTTTAGGAACTTCCTTGTATTATTTCTATCGTCCTTTAGCAAACAAAATACTCCTTCTATTGATATTCTCCGTCGGATTATTGACATGGTGCGGAGCGCGTGGTGGCGTTCATATAGGAGCCAGCGGCTTGGTCTACGGACTCACGTTTTTCCTTATGCTGAGCGGTTTCATTAGAAGAAACAAAAGGCTTATAATAATATCTTTGGTAGTGGTCTTTTTATATGGTAGTCTTGTCTGGGGACTGTATCCTAAATACGCCATAGAAAACAATATCTCATGGGAAGGACATCTCAGCGGCTTCGTCATGGGAATAGTGCTTGCGATATTTTACAAGAATGAAGTAGTGCCTTTGGGAGATGAGGACAGGAACGAAGACGATGATGAGATTGAAGATGACGAGAATGACTCTGATGATATTGATCCTGAGACGCAGAAGCCTTATTGGGATGTGCCGGAACCTGATAAAGACGAGTTGACAGTGAGATATAGATTTAGAAGGTGAGAATCTTAAAACTCAAAACCTCAAAACTTCAAAACCTCAGATTTTTTGAGATTTTGAATTTTTGAAGTTCTGAGATTTTAAAAAAAAGTATTATCTTTGCAATCTGAAAAGACTCATAGAATTGGCACCACAGGGTTCGATGTATCTTCCTGCTACCGGCTGTTTTATGAGTCTTTTTATTTTCTGTCAGAATAGAAACTTTTTAAAATATTGGTTCCTGTTTTACTTTTTTTTAAAGCAACTATCAATTTAAAAATTTGTCCGTTTTGTTTTAATGTATAAACCATTGTGTTTTCCTTTACACTTATTTCACCATTTCTGATTACCTCGCATAAGTTTAATATTTCAGTCGCACTAACAGAACCAATTTTCCCTTGATAGTGTTTTAATAGAATGTGAAGCACCCCGTCATCGAGTTTGTTCGTACATAGAACAAATCTTATAGTATTACTATATTTGTCTATTATTTCAAATTTGTAAGGCTTAGATCTTTTATAGACAAAAGCATTGAAAATCCGTTTGTTTTCTTCTGTCAATTTTAAATGTTTAACCTCTTCGCAAAAATCTTTTGTCTTACGTTCAATAATGTTTTTTTGTTTCTGGTTCATATTTTTAATTTTTGGTTAAACTATAATTACAAAACCTCAAAACCTCAAAACCTCAAAAACTCAGAACCTCAGAATTTTTGAGATTTTGAATTTCTGAATTTCTGAGATTTTAAAACCCCAAATACCTCTCCAGTCTCTCATCAACATCGTTTCTTCCGACGACTTTCAAATACTGCTCCCAGTCTTTTATCATTCCCTTGCTTTCCCTGTAATTGACGATTTTCTTTACATCTTCATATTCAATATACGGATGTCGTAAAATGGTCTTGAAATCGTCAGTGTTGATATTGACTTTTCGTAATTCAATAGTGTCAATGATGATGAGGTTTTCTATGTTTGACATTCTCGTACTATCGAAAGCATAGACTTCGAGCAGCTGTTCTTTTTCTATGAAACCGCCTAGCTTATTTCTGTAATCGACAATGTTTTTTGCGAAGAAGCTCCCTATTCCTGGCAGCGACTTCAACTCTGTGGTATCAGCGGAATTTAGGTTTATGAACTCTGAACTCTGAGTATTTCGGTCGCTGAGCTTGTCGAAGCGCCGAACTTTGCCTTCGACAGGCTCAGGCACCGCTGAACTCTGAACTTTTACCTCCGACTTGGTGACTTGGCGTCTCGGTGACTCGGTGACTTCACTCGTAGTCTTGTAGTCTTGTGGTCTTGTAGTCTTCAACTTCTCAACCGCCGCCTCATGAAGTGCCATTATGGAATCCAGATTTTGTAAATTATTTTTAACATTTGCGGGTCTATTTGCGATAAAAAAATTAGCAGCGATGAGGAGAAATATCACCGCTGCTAAAATTATTATCGCTACCCGTTCACCCTTAGTGAACGTCAGGAAACTTTTCATACTTTGAAGTTTTAAAACTCAGAATCTCAAAAAATCAGAACTTCAAAACCTCAGATCTTTTTTGAGTTTCTGAGATTCTGAAACTCTGAGTTTTAATATTAAATTAACTGGTTAATAAATATTGCCAAAATAACGATAGGTGCTACAAATTTGATGATGAAGTAGATGAATTTCTTCACGCTCATCTTCAATGTATTCTGATTTGTAATCTCATCGTAGAAGCTTTCTTTTCCCATCTTCCAGGCTACGAAGATGACGATGAACAATGCGCCTATTGGTAACAGGAAGTTGGCAGAGAACTTATCCATGAAGTCGAAGAATGTCATGTCGCCGAATACGAAGATGGAGTCATGGCGTAAGCTTAATGTGCAGAATACACCGAAGAATAATGAAACCAATGTTCCTATCCATGTGGCAGTGTTACGTTTGATGCCGTGTTCTTCTGATAAGAACGCTACGATGACTTCAAGTAATGAGATTGTTGATGTCAAAGCTGCGATGGCGAGTAATACGAAGAAGATGATGCAGAAGAAATAACCGCCTGTCATCTTATCGAATATCATTGGCAATGTGTTGAATGCCAATCCTGCACCAGCTTCTGGCTGTACTCCGAATGAGAAAGCGGCAGGGAAGATGATGATACCTGCTAAAATAGCTACTAATGTGTCGGCTGCTACAACGGACAATGATGTGGTTGCGAGATTGTCTTTCTTGCTGATATATGAGCCGTATGTGATGAGAGCACCCATACCGACGCTGAGCGAGAAGAAAGCCTGTCCTAAGGCTGCTAATAATACGTTGGCATCAACTTTTGAAAAGTCTGGCTTGAATAAGAATTTCAATCCTTCGCCAGCACCGTCTAATGTCAATGACTTGACGCATAAGATGATGAGGATGACAAATAATGCTGGCATCAAAATCTTGGTGTATTTCTCGACGCCTTCTTTTACCCCTTTAAAAATGATGAAGGCTGTCAATCCCATGAAGAGGAACTGCCATAAGAAAGGACGGAAAGGATTGTTATTAAAGTCGACAAAGCCTTGTTCTATCGTTGCGATGTCTTTGTCAGCGAAGAAGTTGGTAGCAGCTTTGTAGATATATTCTAATGTCCATCCTGATACTGTGCTGTAGAATGCCAGCACTACGAAAGCTGCCAGGATTCCGATGTAACCTATTAAGTTCCAATGTGTCTTTGGTGATAATTCTTTTATAGAACCTACTGGGTTTTTACCTCCGCGGCGTCCGATGTAAAACTCAGCCATCATGATTGGGATGCCGAGACATAATACGATAGCTATATAAATAAGTAAGAACGCGCCACCTCCGTTTTCACCAGCGAGGCAAGGGAAGCGGTAGATGTTGCCTAATCCGATTGCAGAACCTGCTGCAGCAGCAATGGCTCCTAACTTAGAGCCAAAGCCATCTCTGTTTTCATTCATAGTCAATATATTTTATTATTTTTCTTTTTTTCCGTATGCTAAATCACCAGCGTCACCTAAGCCTGGCACTATGTAAGCTTTCGCTGTAAGCTCTTCATCGATGGCACCAACCCAGATAGTGATGTTCAAGTGGTTGAGGCTTCTGTTGAGATATTCGATGCCGTCTCTGCTGGCCAAGACGTTAGCAACATGTATTTCTTTTGGCATCATATCGTCGCTAACCAAATCGTTTAGACATCTCACCAACGACTCGCCTGTTGAAAGCATTGGGTCGATGATGACCAAAACCTTATCGTTGAAATCTGCTGTAGAATAGTATTCGATATTGATGTCGTAGTTTTCGTTTTTGTCGTATTTGCGATGTGCTGCGATAAAGGAGTTGTCGGCTTGGTCAAAGATATTGAGAAATCCTTGATGCATTGGCAGACCAGCTCTCAAGATTGTAGCTAACACAGGCTGTTCTTTCAAGATATTCATTTCGAGGCTGCCTAATGGCGTGACTACAGTCTCGCTTTTATATTCCAAAGTCTTGCTGATTTCATAAGCGAAAATTTCTCCGAGACGTTCCAGATTTTTTCTGAAACGGAATCTATCATTTTGAATGTCAACATTTCTTAATTCGGAGATGAAGTTGTTGATGACGCTGTTACCTTCTCCTAAATTTTTAATCTTGATCATATATTTCTATTTTCTTGTTAGTTTATAAATAAATTTCAATATTCCTTTTAGATTGTTGTATTTCACTTCTGGATAGAACACTTCGCTACCGCCAAAGCCTTTGTAGAAACGAGCAAGTCCGTCGTTGTCAGAGCCTTCGAAATCGAGGGTGTATTGAGTCTCGCTGAATTCTCTTATCACGTTGTCGAGCAGTAATGTCAGAGCATGTTTGTCACGATGTTTGTCGTCACTGCCAGAGAATAAGAAGATGATTCTATCGTGGCTATGCATGAAAACGGCTCCAGCTATGGTGTTGTTGTCTATATCGCTGACACCTGCAGTGAAGCAGCATTCTTGCGACATCGCAGTGTTAATAAGTTCGAGAAGCCTGTCATATTCTTTGTCTTTCCAATGTGTGATGTCCTTCCCTCTATTATTTCTGAAAAGATTGATGATGATTTCAGGATTGATGTTGTGGTTGATGGAAAGTCCAGCGTCTTCTGCTTTTGCGAGGTTACGCTTAGTGTTGTTGTTATAATTATTATAAAGATATTGATAATCATATATCAAGTCGAGTTCTACATTACGATGTCTAGCAATTATCTCAGAATCATAATCGACTTTATTATATGAGTTGAGTCTGTATTGTGTCAGAAGATATTGTTTAGGAATGGCGTTGATGAATCTTTCCACGTCTTCTTGAGAAAGCTGTGAGGTGGAGAACACGCCAAGCTGTTGTGCGAAAAAAGGTTGAAACATATAAGACAAACCGAATTTCTTGCTGCTGGTCAGTGGCATGACACGCTCGTAGTTGTTCTCCACCAGAGCATCCCATTCTGGATGTATGATGTCGAGATACCACGACAGTGCGTACACGTTGCCGTTGAACGACTTATGTATGCAGTCGTCCCAGCTTTTCTTATCTATCTTGTTATGTTTTAATACTTTTATCATAACTGACTAATAACGTAATCGAGAATTTTTCTGTATAATGTAATCCAACCTTCCCAACGTTTTTCTCCCGATAATGTTTCATTATGCCATAAAAGAATAAATGTTCCGTTGACTTTTTTTACTTCGTCGATAAGTTTCTTCGCTTTGTCGAACGACTCGTGCACGTCGAGGTCGAGGTAGTCGCGCATCGTTCCGTCCATCAAGGCGAAAGGATGTATGTTGAGTTTTGTCTTGGTGTCGTTTTCCAAATCGAAGAAAGCGAAGGTGTCGGCATAGCCAGCTCTGAAACCAGCTTGTGACGCATAGCCCATGGTGTAGTCATCGGTGATGTCTAATTCATTTAGAATCTGATAGCTCTTGGGCAGACTTAATCTGAGGAAATGCTGACGACTCATGGTGACATCTCTATTTAACACTTCGGAGAGACGTTTTATTTCATCTTTGATGACGTCTTTTTGCAGATATGATGAGAAAGAAGGATGAATGCCGACGAGAGCGTAATCGCCTATATGTTTTATAAGTTCTTGAAACTCTTTGTTTCTTATGGAGATATTTTTGTCGTTAGTGTTATAATCTCCGCATAGGATAAAATATAAAGGCTTGAGTTTTAACTCTTTCTGCAATTCAATCTGATAGTCGAAAGTGTCGAACGGGTCGATTTTCTTTTTTGTTAAAACCTCGTATCGTCTTTTTATTTCATCGGTGTTAAACACCAGTGCATCTCTAAGGAAGGCGGCTGTCGTTCTGAAAAGACCCTTGTTACGATAAGCCCATGCAGCGTCGATGTCGTATGTAGGGATGAACTTGAAAGTCTTTTTCTTCAGTTGAATATCAGGATATTTCGATTTTATAATCTCGCCTAGTTCTTTCACCCAAATATTGATGATAGGTGTTTCATAGGTTTCCATTTTATAAAGGATAGAATCTTTAGGCTGGAATCTGTTATATTGGTCGCTTACGTGAGGAAGATATTCCTCGTAACGTGTTATGATATAGAACGATGCTGCAAGAACGTCGAACGGTAGTATTGAATTGTCGTTGAATACTGGAAATATAGCTTTAGTTTCATTATATTTACATAGCTTAACATCTTGGTCGGCGATGTCTCTCTCGAAAAGCAGATTTACCGATTGCAAGAATAATCCGTTGTCGTTTTCAAGAGGCGATTTGCCGTAATGCATTTTAGGACCTTCGTGAGACAGATATTTCTCTTTGTCGGTGGTAAATTTAAAGCTGATGCCAAGTTCCTCTTTGAGAATCAACTCGATGATGTAAAATAATCGGTTGGTTATCTTAGATACATATATTAATATTTCCATAATCTTTTCTTTTTAAAATAATGAAGCCCTTACACTGCAAATTTAACATTAAAAATGATAGAAAAAAAGTGAAAAAAAGTTAAAAATAATTAACTCGTGAACAATAGCGACAAGCCTTTGTTTTTCGGTAAAATTTATATTATGAAAACATACGATTTATACGAACGTGCCATGGAGCCTGTAAAACATTGGTGGATGTATTTAATAATAGGCGTATTGGCTTTAATCTTGGGTGTGTTTATGCTGATAAATCCAGCTATCACTTATGAAATGATGACATTGCTGTTAGGACTCGCATTGTTGATTTTTGGTGTTATTGAGATGATTGTCGGTATCTTCAGCAGAAATATCTTTGTGTCGCGAGCTGCCGTGATAATAGGTGCGGTACTTAATATAGTATTAGGTATCTTGCTTGCCGCTAATCCTGGAATAGCTGCTCTTACCTTGCCGCTCATCCTTGGAATGTGGATGCTTTATCAAAGTTTCATGACAATCAGTTATGCCGGTGACCTTAAGAATTTCAAGGTTAAAGGTTACGGATTGACACTCTTCTGCGGCATCGTCTTGCTAGTGTTAGCAATGCTTATCTTGTTGCGTCCTATGACATTAGGAGTAGTGACTGTTGCGGCTTATATCGCAATCTCATTCATAATCTATGGCTTGTCTGAAATAGTGTCAGCATTCAGATTGAAAGCGATACATCATGTATTAGATGAATAGTTTTTTAAACCTCAAAAATTCAAAAATTCAAAATCTCAAAATGTCTGAAGTTTTGAGGCCCTAAATTAAACTCTTTTTTTTTCAAAAAAACCTTTCAATACTTTAAGGCATTCTTCTTCAAGGATGCCTTTTTGTATTTTGGCTTTTGGATGAAGCAGATTGCCGTGTTTGCTGAATCCGTTTTTAGTGTCGTCGCATGCCCATACCACTCTGCTGACGTGTGCGTGTGCCAATGCTCCAGCGCACATGACGCATGGTTCTAAAGTGACGTATAAGGTGCAGTTATCTAGGTATTTAGCACCCATGGCATTGAATGCTGATGTCAGAGCAAGCATCTCGGCATGTGCTGTCACGTCGTTCAGTTGCTCCACCTGGTTGTGTGCACGTGCTATGATTTTGTCGTTACATACAATGACGGCACCAACAGGCACTTCGTCGTTCTCTTCTGCTATAAGAGCTTCGTTAAGTGCCTGTTGCATGTAATATTCGTCAGAAAATACAGATAGCTTCATTGTGAATCTCTGTTTATTTCGTTATATAAGTTGCCTTCTTCGTCGTAGAATTTCCATATTCCACATTCTCTGCCGTTCTTGTAAAAACCTTCGTAGTTGACCTTGCCGTTTTCGTAGTAGACAGTAGCTTTGCCTTCTCTCTTGCCATCTACGAAATTGCCTTCGCTCAAAACATTTCCTGATTTATAGTATGCTTTGAATTCGCCATTACGTTTGCCGTCAACGATAGGTCCTTCAAGATGTTTCATGCCTTCTTGGTAGAACCATGTTTCTTTAATCCAGACCCTCTCACCGTTTTTCTTTTCTTGATAATAATGAACGACTTTGCTTTTGCCGTCTTCATATTGTTCGGTGATGTCTTCTATGATTATATTTCTAGAACATGAGAATATTGCGAGAAGTATTGAGACTGCTAAAAATATTTTTCTTATCATGATTATCTGTTGAATGTCAAACGTTTGCCTCTATAATCTTCTTTGAAACTACCATTATGATATACTAATTCGCCATTGACGAAGGTGTGTGTGACGCTGCAACTGAGTTTCATGCCTTCGTATGCGGTCCAGCCACATTTGTAGTATACGTTTTCGTTGCTGATAGTCTGTTCTTTTTTAGGGTCTATCAATACTAAGTCGGCGTAGTAACCTTCTCTGATGTAGCCTCTCTTATTGATTCTGAATAATGTAGCAGGATTATGTGATAATAATTCCACTACTTTTTCTATTGTCATGATGCCTTTGTTAGAGAGTTCTAATGCTCCTAATAATAAGTGTTGTACTGATGTACCGCCTGATGGTGCTGCAAAATATGACTTGTTCTTTTCTTCAAAGGTATGAGGCGCGTGGTCTGTCGCCAAGACATCGATGTGATTGTCGATACAGGCTTGTATCAGAGCCAACTTGTCGCTTTCGGTTTTAACGGCAGGATTGCATTTTAAGAAAGTCTTCTTTGTTGCGTAGTCTCTGTCGTCGAAGAGGAGATAGTGTAAACATGTCTCTGCTGTTATCTTCTTATCTTTCAATGGAATGTTGTTATTGAAAAGCTGTACTTCCTTTGCTGTTGAAAGATGAAGTATATGTAGCTGTGTTCCGAATTTTGAAGCTAGTTCTGCTGCGTATGATGATGTTTTGTAACAAGCCTCAGCACTGCGTACGAGTGGGTGTATCGAAGCAGGAGCGTCATCGCCGTATTTCGCTTTGAAAGTTTCAATGTTGTTACGGATAATAGCTTCGTCTTCGCAGTGTGTAGCGACGAGGCATGGTGCTTCTCTGAAAAGTCGTTCCAGTGTTGACTCGTTGTTTACCAACATATTTCCTGTGCTAGAGCCCATGAAGGCCTTGATGCCGCAGACATTCTTAGGGTCGGTCTTCAAGACCTCGTCGATGTTGTCGTTTGAGACGCCCATATAGAAAGAATAGTTTGCCATTGACTTCTCCGCAGCAATGTCGTATTTATCTTGCAAGAGCTGCTGTGTCAAGGTGTTAGGTACGGTGTTAGGCATATCCATGAATGATGTCACGCCACCAGCTACAGCGGCGCGGCTCTCAGAAGCGATGTCGCCTTTGTGTGTCAGACCTGGGTCTCTGAAATGCACCTGGTCGTCGATGGCTCCTGGAACTAATAATAATCCTTCTGCATCAATGACTTCATAGCCTGGATAGTCAGAGTCGGTGTCAATGGTTTGAGTTATCTTTTCTATTGTATCTCCTGAAATGACAACACTTGCCATGAAGGATTTGCCTTCGTTGACAAGTGTCGCGTTTTTTATTATGTAATTCATATTTTTTTAGGTTTAATTTTTCCAATCATTCCTCTCCATCTTAAATTGATAACGCCGAATATGGCTTCTTTAAAGATGCCGCCCGACATCTTTGATGTTCCTTCAGCGCGGTCAGTAAAGATGATAGGTACTTCTTTGACGTTGAAACCGAGTTTCCATGCTGTATATTTCATCTCAATCTGGAATGCGTAACCGATGAATTTAATCTTGTCTAAATCGATGGTCTGCAATACCTTTCTTGTGTAGCATACGAAGCCAGCGGTTGTGTCTCTTGTCTTCATTCTTGTGATAAAACGTACGTATGCCGATGCGTAATATGACATCAGTACTCTGCCCATTGGCCAGTTGACGACGTTAACGCCGGTGATGTAACGAGAGCCTATTGACAAGTCAGCGCCTTGGTTGGCGCATGCGTCATGCAACTTGATGAGGTCGTCTGGATTGTGTGAGAAGTCTGCATCCATCTCGTAGATATATTGATAGTCACGAGCTAAAGCCCACTTAAATCCGTGGATATATGCTGTGCCGAGACCTAGCTTGCCTTTTCTCTCTTCAATGAAAAGACGCTCTGGGAATTCTTGCATCAACCTTTTTACGATGTCGGCAGTTCCGTCAGGACTGTTGTCTTCAATAATAAGAATGTCAAACGACATTGGCATTTGGAAAACATATCGTATGATTTTCTCAATGTTCTCCTTCTCGTTATATGTCGGTATTATTACAAGATTTTCTGACATAAATATCTGATTTTTTTCTGTTTATGTTTTTAATTATCAAGAATACAAATTTAATAAATATTGCATATCAATATACTATTTAACAAAATAAAAATCAAAATTATTATTCTTGATAATAAATTCTTTTTACGCGTTGAGAAATACTTGTCAATATTTCGTAAGGTATTGTGTCGCAGGCTTCTGCTATTCTTTCTACTGGATAATCTTCGTTGAATAGGATGGCAGTGTCGTCTTCTTTGCAGTCTATTCCTGTCAGGTCTATCATGCACATGTCCATGCAGATGTTACCGATGATAGGTGCTGCTTGTCCGTTGACATAGAAACAAGCGTTGCCGTTGCCGAGTTCTCTTTTCAATCCGTCGGCATAGCCTATAGGAACGACGCCGATTCGTGACTTTCTCTCAATCTTGCCTTTTCTGCTGTAGCCTATCGTTTCCCCGACTTCGTATTCTTTTATCTGTACGATAGTGGTTTTAAGGGAGACAACGGTCTTTAGCTTGCCTTTGTCTTCATCGCATGGTGCGATGCCGTAGATGCCGATACCTAATCGTACCATGTCGTACTGATAATCGGTGAAACGGCTGATACCTGCGCTGTTTAATATGTGTCTTAATATTTTATAAGGTAAGGCTTTGACGATTTTAGAACTCATAGCTTCAAAATTATTAATCTGTTTCATGGTGAAGTCGTTGAATTCTTGACTGTCGCTGCCGGCTAGATGAGAGAACACACTCTTGACTATAATCTTGTCGTTAGATTTTATTCTTTCCAAAAGCTCGTCGATATCATTAGGCAAGAAACCAAGTCGATGCATGCCAGTGTCGAGTTTGATGTGAATGCCTATAGGAGCACGGAGTGGGGTGTCGAGATTGTCTATCGCTTCTTCTAACAGGCTTAAGCTTCTGAAACTGTATATGTCTGGTTCTAAGTTGTTTTTGATGATGCTTTCGAAAGTGTTGATTTCAGGAGTCATCACTACTATCGGAAGAGTGATGCCTTTACGTCTTAAATCGATGCCTTCGTCGGCGTATGCTACGGTGAGATAATCGGCGCGATGGAATTCCAGTACGTTAGACACTTCGAAGTTTCCGCTTCCGTAGGCAAATGCTTTTACCATGACCATTAACTTGGTGTCGCTCTTTAGTTTAGAACGGTAGTAATTCATGTTCTTGACCAAGTTGTTGAGGTTTATCTCCATAATGGTCTCGTGTGCTTTTTCTTGTAAAGCCTTGCTGATTTTCTCGAAACCGAAATCGCGGGCTCCTTTGATTAATATCAGCTGGTTATGAAAACTCTCTATTTGGTGACTGGCGAGAAATTCTTTTACGTCGCGGTAAAAAACTTTTTCTATGTCGAATTTGCTCTTTTGTCGTATCATGGCTTCTCCAATGCCTATGATTAGATTAACGCCTTTGTTTTTAAGCAGTTGCGCTATCTTTTCATATAAATCGTTTTCAGAAAGTTCGCTCTGCAAGATATCGGATAATATCACAACGCGTTTCTTTCCATGATGCTGCTGGTTCATGAAATCGAGTGCTATCGTAAGTGCATTGATGTCGGAATTGTAGCTGTCGTTGATGACTTCGCAATTGTTAATTCCAGACTTCAGTTCCATGCGCATCGCGATAGGAGAGAGCTGTGACATCTTCTTTTCGATGATGTCTTCTGCAATGTTGAATTTCAATGCTGTGAGCCAGCAATGTATAGCGTTTTCAATAGAAGCATCATCAGTGAAAGGGATGCTTATTTTGAGTTGCTGAGTTGCTGAGTTGCTAAGTTTCTGAGTTGCTAAGTTGTTAAGTTTCTGAGATTTTGAGTTTCTGAGATTCTGAGATTTTAAATATGCATAGATGTTTGTGTGGTCTTCTTTTTTCTCGATGGAGGAAATAAAAACATCGGCACTTTCATCGTTTCTGCTCCAAGTGAAAGTGTTAATATTTAATTTGCTTACGGCTTCTCTTATTTCTTTATGGTCGAGGCAATATATTAATGTGTCGACATTACGAAATAGCTTTAGCTTTTCTTCGACTTTATTATTGATGTTATCGAAGTTTTTGCCGTGTGCTTCGCCTATATTGGCAAAGATTCCTATTGTAGGTTTTATTATCTCTTCAAGATTTTGCATCTCGTTAGGACGAGAAATGCCTGCTTCGAAAAATCCTATCTGGTGTGTCTCGTTAAGCTGCCACACCGACAGAGGAACGCCTATTTGTGAGTTGTAGCTCTTAGGACTTCTGATGGCTGATGCTTCAGGACTGAAAATCTGGTAAAGCCATTCTTTGATGATGGTTTTGCCGTTGCTGCCTGTTATTCCGACTATTGGAATATTGAAGTTATTTCTGTGAGAAGCCGCTACTTTCTGAAGAGCTTGTAGTGTATTATCGACCAAGATGAAAACAGCGTCATTGACGGTTTCGGCAATGTCGGGAAGAGTTTCCACGACGAATGCTCGAACACCTTTGCTGTATAATTCTTTTATATATTTATTGCCATCGTTACGCTGGCTTTTTAAAGCAAAAAACAATGTGTTTTCTGGTAATATAATAAGTCTGCTATCGAAAAGCAAGTCTTTGATAACAAGAGAATTGTTATGATGGCCGAAGATTCTGCCTTCTACTATTGACGCTATTTTATCTACTGTATAATTCATACAGCAAACATACGAAAAAAACAATGATTCAGAACCTCTAAAACTCAAAAATTTTTACGTAAAATTCACTCATCAACTCAGCAACTTAGTAACTTAGTGACTCAGCAACTTATAAAGTCTCTTCTCTATTCTTCAGCACATCGATAGCGAGATAGATAGCGTGACGGAATGAATTGGCATCAGCTATGTTTTTGTTTGCGATGTCATAGCCTGTTCCGTGGTCAGGACCTGTTCTTACGACAGGGAGTCCTGCGGTGAAGTTAACGCCTCCGTCAACGGCTAAAATCTTGAACGATATCATAGCTTGGTCGTGGAACATGCACAACACTCCGTCGTATTTCGTCCATGCAGCGGAGCCGAAGAATCCGTCGGCGGAGAATGGTCCAAAAACAAGCTGGTCTTTTTCTTTAGCTTCTTTTATGGCAGGTATTATTATCTCAAGTTCTTCCTTGCCATAGAGTCCGCCGTCGCCGATGTGTGGGTTCAGACCCATGACAGCGATGCGTGGATATTTGATGCCGAAGTCTTGTTGCAGCGTTTTGATGAAAACGTCGAGTTTCGCTGATATAAGTTCTTTTGTGATGACGTCAGGTGTATCTCTCAGTGAGACATGGTTAGTCACGCTTCCTATTATCAGTTTGCTTGAGACCATCAGCATGAGAGGAGTGCAGTCGTTGTACATAGAGCTGATATATTCCTTTTGGCTAGTGAAGTGGAACTGCTCTGATTGTATGGTGTTGTTGTTGACAGGAGCTGTCACCAATGCGTCGATGTAGCCATTGTGCAAGTCGTCGACAGCGAGTTTAAGTGCGTCGAAAGATGCTTTGCCTGCGATGCTTGTCGCGATGCCAGGTTCAATCTTCAGTTCTTCATCTGTGTGGTTTATGAAGTTGATTCTTCCAGCCTGTGCTTGATGCGGGTCGCGGATCAGAGAATACGAAAGGTCTTCCATGTTGAAGTTTTTCTTGTAATAAGAGAAAACTTTCGATTGCCCATATACGATTGGCACAAATGAATCAAAAATTCTGCTGTCGCAAAGAGTTTTCAGGATAATCTCATAACCAATGCCATTTATGTCACCTTGTGTGATTCCTATAATGGGCAGCTTTTTGGAGTCTTTCTGTATTAGCATGGCGCATTATTTTTTAGAGAGACACCAAAGGTATGATAAAAAAAATAAAAAATCAAGAATTATTTTATTTTTGATGATGTGTTTTATAATCCTTTGTAAATCATAAGGTTTATGTTCTTGTCGTCGAATATTTCATTTGCGACTTCGAGAATGTCATCAGATGTGAGACTGCGTATTTTTCTTACTGTCTCAGACAATAGCTCTATCTTTTCTTTAGAGAATCCAGCGCGTGTCATAGATAATAGTTCTCCCATTCCCGACTCGCAGCTTAAAGCCAGTTGTCCGACTAATTGGTTTTTGGCGTTGGATAACTGAATGCTTCCTAGTTTGTTGTCTTTCAATTTATTCATTTCCTTGAAGACCAAGTCGACGGCTTTGTCTAAAGAATGTGGGTCAACGCCCATGTATATCGAGAAGTTGCCAGTGTCTGAATAGGCATTATATTGTGATTCGATAGTGTAAGCGAAACCGTATTTCTCTCGTATGTTGAGGTTGAGTCTGGAGTTCATGCCAGGACCGCCCAAGATATTGTTCAGCAAAACCATCGGCATTTTTTGTTGACTGTCGATATGATATGCTATACCTCCGATGATGCAGTGTGAAAGGTGGTTGTTTCTTTCTTCAATCTTGGTGAACTTTTGCAGACCTTCGAATTTCTTCCTGCGACATTCGGTGCTTGTTTGTTGGTAGTCGCCGAAATGTGATATTATCTTATTCTTGAACTTGTTAAAAGGGATGTCGCCTATTGTAGCGACGACCATCTTATCTGTAGAATAATTGTTCTTGATGAAATTACATAAGTCGTTACGAGTGTAGTTGCTGACGAGCTCGGTGGTTCCTAATATGTTACGACCCATCTCATGACCTTTGTAAAGGTTGTTTTCAAACTCGTCGAATATCTCTTCAGCAGGGGCATCGCGGTAGGAGTTTATCTCATCGATAATTACTTCTTTTTCCTTCTCGACTTCGTTGGCGGGATATGTGCTGTTGAAAGCGACATCAGCAATAAGCTCGATGGCTTTGTTGTAATGTTCTTTAAGGAAAGAGGCGTGGATGCAGGTTTCTTCTTTGGTGGTATAAGCATTAAGCTCACCACCTACGTTTTCTAGACAGCTCAGTACATGGTAAGCTTTACGTTTTTTAGTTCCTTTAAATAACATGTGTTCTACGAAATGTGCTAGACCGTTCTCATTGTCCAGCTCATCACGCATGCCTGTATTCACCATCAACGCCAGATGCGCTATGGCTCCAGGTCTATGTTTGTGAAGTATCTTTATACCGTTAGGTAATATAAATTCGGAAATAATACTTTCTTCAGACATGTTATTTGTGATGTTATAGATTCAGATATTTTATTTCATCCAAATGTCGAAAGCATTGTTTCCTCTTGTTGATGTTGCAGCAGCACTTCTGCCAGAAAGCCAGTTGTTCTTTTCAGCCAAGCCATCGTAATCTTTCAACACTCTGTAAGAATGTTTTTCGTACATATTTGGATTGCCGCTGGTTTCCAACAAAATGACTGCTGTGTGGAAGTCTTCAAGTCCGGCATCTGTTTTCTTGCCGCTGAAGATGAAAGCTTGTTGTGAGTAATAACCTTGGACGTAGCCATCTACAACATAATAACATGTGAATTGGTCGTTGCTACCAGTTATCTTGACATTATACTGGATTTCTTCTATGTATTTATGCTCTGTAGAGTCGTATTGTTTTCCGTAGAAATTCATTTGTTTGTTGGTATAAATGAATCCCATGTAACGGTCTGAGTAGAATTGTAATGAGTCAGGTTTTTCTCCGTATGATTCATATATGAGGGCATGAGGTGATGAAACGTATTCGCCTTTCATGTCGGGAGGCGTTGTGCCTGAATAGACAGGTAAAAGGTTGATGACCTCGTCATATATTTCGTTAGGAAGAACGTATTCAGGGAGTTTTTTGACTAAATTATTTTCGTCGGTAGTTGATAATCCACCTTTGTAAGTTCCTTTGATTTCGTTGCTATATTGGTCGATACATTCTATCTCGATGGAGTATCCTTCTGAAGATCTGTCTATTATAACTTTTCCTGTGTTTATGTTACCGATACTTGAATAATTGCCATCTTTATATCCTAAAATCCATAAGCCTTCAAAATCGGTATAGCTTGAGCTAGGAATGTTTTCAGCTTGTGGAGATGCGATTATAAAACTTAAGAAGTTCTCTTTGCTTTCGTCGTAAAGACGTAATTCTAAACTGAAGCCTTTGTCCAATTCTCCCTTATTAATTATTGAGCCGGATTTTATCTCGTATGTGGCATCGTCAATTGTGAAATAATTTTCTGGCTTATTTCTGTTTATGCAGGATGCAAAAAATATTATAACAGCGACTAATACACTGTTTTTAACTAAGTTTGAGACTAATGATTTCATATTCAAATTATTTTTGCAAAGTTAAGAAAATATTTTTTTTAGAATATGGCTAGATGGAAATTAATTACGTTTATAATAACACAAATAACGAAACGTTTATTATATTTGCAATGCGTAAAATTTAAGAGATGAAATTGAAATTACTTCCTTTATTATTGATTTTTATATTCCCTTTTGTTGCGGAAGCTCAGAAAGATATAAAGAAAGAATGTGTGCCTACCACTATGTTCAGCGCTACATATTCATATCAGTTTCCAGGTGCAGATACTAAGGTTTTGTATTATAACAATTCTACAGTAGGTGCTAGTGTTATTTATAAGACAGACAAAAACTGGATGTGGACAGCCAATGCAAACTTTATTTTCGGAGATAAGATAAGAGCTTCTCGTGAAGATATTTTAGGTATTATTTTGGACAAAGGTGGTCAGTTGATAACCGGCGACGGCATCTGGGGAAGCTATGCGATGCTCGAACGTGGTTTTCATTTGCAAGCTAAGTTCGGTAAGATATTTAATGTATGTGCTCCAAATCCTAACTGCGGTTTCTTCGTCAATGGTGGCTTGGGTTATCTTATGAACAGAATAAGAATAGAATTTTCTTCTTATGCGTCAGCACCTGTAAATCTCGATGGAGATTATCGTTATGGATATGACAGAATGCGTGGCGGTTTAGCTTATTCTGGTGAAATAGGATATATGTATATGAGTAACTCCAGAGTGTTGAATTTCTCCGTATCACTCGAATTTACTCAGGCTCATACCAAATCATTGCGTCAGTGGGATTTCAATCTTATGGGTCCAGACCTTAAGACTTACCTCGACAGATATTACGGAATACGTATCTCTGTCTATATTCCAACATACAAAAGAATGCCTGCTGAATATTATTACTTCTAATCATGAATTTCTTTTACTCTCTGGCTATAAGATTGTATAGCGGCTTGGTAGCTGTAGCTTCTTTGTTTGGAAACAAAAAAGCTCAACAGTGGTGGAAGGGAAGAAACAAGCAATGGGAAAATCTCGTCTCTGAAAACAAAGAAGACGAATGGCTATGGATGCATGTGTCTTCCTTGGGCGAGTTTGAACAAGGTTTGCCTGTCATAGAGAGTCTGAAAAAGAATTTTCCGAAGTATAAAATATTACTCACATTTTTCTCTCCTTCGGGATATGAGCCGAGGAAGAATTTTCCACTCGCAGACAAAGTGGCATATATGCCGTCCGATACCTTGCAAAACGCAAAGAAACTAGTTCGAAACTTTAACATCAAGGCAGCTTTCTTCGTTAAATATGACTTCTGGTTTAACTATATGAAGGTGTTGAAGAAAAACGATATACCTTTATATTATATATCAGCGCTGCTTCACCCTGACCACTACTTCTTTAAATTCTATTCTTCTTGGTTTAGAAAACAGCTGCTTAATGTGTCGCATTATTTTGTGCAGAACGACGAGACTGCTAATCTGTTGAAATCTATTGGAATAGAAAATACCACAGTGACAGGCGACACTCGTTTCGACAGAGTGTATGATATAGCAAAGCAGTCGAAGTCATTCTCTGAAATAGAAGAGTTTATCGCAGGAAGACATTGCATCATCGCAGGCAGCTCTTGGCCTTCAGATGAGAAGTTTATAATTCCATTCTCTAAAAAAATGCCTGACGATTACTGCCTTATCATCGCGCCACATGATATCTCAGAATCTCATATAAAACAGATTACCTCTCAACTTGATAGTTATGTTTTGTATAGCCAGATGACTTTGCCAATATCTAAGCAACTCAGTAACTCAGTAACTCAGCAACTTAAAAAAGTCTTAGTCGTTGATACTATTGGGATTTTAAAACAAATATATAAATATGCTCGTTTCGCGTATGTGGGTGGTGGATTCATGAGTAGCATCCATAATACACAAGAAGCTCTCGTCTTCGGATGTCCCGTCGTGGTCGGTCCTAAATATACCAAGTTTGTCGAAGCTGTCGACCTTGTGAGAGATGGCGGTATGTTTTCTGTTAATAACCAACAGGAATTTGATGACATCTTCGAACAGCTGATGAACGATGACGATTTCTATAACAAAGCCTCAGGAATCTGCCAAGATTACATCCAACTCAGCATCGGGGCAACAGAGAAGATTATGAGGAAACTGAACTCTGAACTTTGAACTAAGAGCTATGAACTAAGGCTTTTGAACTTTAAAATCCCCAACTCCTAACTCCTAATTCCTAATTCCTAACTCCTAACTCCTAACTAACATCAATTGTCCTCAGCACTTTCAATGCTTCTCCAACGTTGGTGACGGTATCGATGTAGACAATATTCTTTCCGTTGAGTTCCTTTACCTTGCAACGTCTTTGATTTGCGCCAGCATATCTGATGATTTTCATGAAGGTGTCGGTCTGATAGTATTCCGACTCTTGGTTTGAGACCAGATAAGCTGTCATGATTTTATGTTTCAGAGTTATCTTCTCGAATCCTAAGTCTCTCGCCAGCCAGCGTAGTCTCATGGTGTTGAGCAGGTCCTCTGTCTGATGTGGGATTTGTCCGAAACGGTCGGTGATGTTATTGGTGAATCGCTCTAGACCTTCTTCGTTTTGTATGTGGTCGAGTTCGGTGTAGAGGCTGATACGTTCCGCTGAAGATTCTACATATTCATTAGGTATCAATATCTCGAGGTCGGATTCGAATACACATTCGCTGACGAATTTCTTGTCGTTGAGTTCGTTCTCGAAAATGTCTTTGAACTCTGTCTCTTTAAGTTCTAGTATTGCCTCGTCGAGGATTTTGTGATAAGTCTCAAATCCGATATCATTGATGAAACCGCTTTGCTCAGCACCTAATAAGTTGCCGGCTCCGCGTATGTCGAGGTCACGCATCGCGATGTTGAATCCGCTGCCAAGGTCGGAGAAGTCCTCTATGGCGCGTAGTCGTTTCTGCGACTCATCTGATAGTGTCGACAATGGCGGTGCTAGTAAGTAGCAGAAAGCCTTTTTGTTGGAACGTCCTACTCTTCCTCTGAGCTGGTGCAAGTCGCTGAGGCCGAAGTTCTGCGCCTCATTGATGATAATAGTGTTGGCATTAGGTATGTCGAGTCCGGCTTCGATGATGGTCGTCGATAGCAAGACGTCATATTTCTCGTCGATGAAATCGAGCATGATTTGTTCTAACTTGCTGCCTTCCATCTGTCCGTGTGCCACCCCGACTCGCACTCCTGGGACGTAACTGGTTATCATGTCGCATACGTTCTGAATGTTCTGCACTCTGTTATGAACGAAGAACACTTGTCCGTCGCGGGCTAGTTCATATTGTATAGCATCGCGTATTATCTCTGGGTTGAAAGTATGTAACTCTGTCTCTACCGGTTGTCTGTTCGGTGGCGCGGTTCTGATGATGCTCATGTCGCGAGCTCCCATCATAGAAAACTGTAACGTTCTTGGGATAGGTGTTGCTGTCAGTGTCAGAGTGTCGACATTTGTCTGGAACTGTTTCAGTTTCTCTTTGGCAGATACTCCGAATTTCTGTTCCTCGTCGATGATGAGCAAACCGAGGTCTTTGAAAGACACGTTTTTTCCTATGATGCTATGAGTGCCTATGATGATGTCGATGCGTCCGTTTTTCAGGTCTTCGAGAGTTTTCTTCTGTTCTTTAGCTGTCTTGAAACGATTGATATAATCGATGTTGACAGGGAATCCTTTCAGACGTTTGCAGAAAGTCTGGTAATGTTGAAGAGCCAGCACTGTCGTTGGCACCAGCACTGCCACTTGCTTGGAGTCGCATACAGCTTTGAAGGCGGCGCGTATCGCAATCTCGGTCTTGCCGAAACCAACGTCGCCGCAGATGAGACGGTCCATAGGTGTCTCCGATTCCATGTCGCGTTTCACATCGACGGTAGCCTTGAGCTGGTCTGCAGTGTCTTCATACATGAAAGAAGCCTCGAGCTCTGTCTGCAGATAGGTGTCGGGCATATATTGGAAGCCTTTGCTGTTCTTACGTTCGGCATATAATTTAATGAGTTCGCGTGCTATGTCTTTGACGCGGCTCTTTGTCTTTTCTTTTAACTTATTCCAAGAATTAGATCCTAATTTGCTTAGTGTAGGCTGTGACCCGTCTTTGCTGCAATATTTTGAGATGCGGTGCAATGAGTGGATGCTGACATACAGAAGGTCGCCGTTTTGGTAGATGAGACGGATGGCTTCTTGTTGCTTGCCGTTGTTATCTATGATTTCTAAGCCGTCGAAGCGACCGATGCCGTAGTTGATATGTGTGACGTAGTCGCCAGGTTTCAAGTCGTATAGTTCTTTTATCGTTAGAGCCTGGCTGCTGGCGAAGCCTTCGCGTAGTCGGAATCTATGGTAACGCTCGAAGATCTGATGGTCGGTGTAGCAGCATATCTTCAGGTCTCTGTCGATAAAGCCAGATTGTATAGAATGGTTGACAGGAGTGAAGTTGCTGTTGTCTTCGTCGAGGTGTTGTATGTCGTTTAAGATGCTCTGTATGCGTTCGAGCTGTTTCTTGCTTTCTGAGAAACAGAATATCTCGTAGCCTTCCGATTTTAATGTGTTAATGTCTTTTAACAGAATGTCGAAGTTTTTGTTAAAAGCAGGTTGAGGCGTGGTGTTGAAGCTTATAGAGTTACGTTCTTTCTTGTCGATGAAGTTGCCGAAGGTGATGGTCTTCAGTTGTTCTAGCTGTGAAATTATCTCTTCGCCTCTTGTGAAGATGCTGTCAGGTTCTTCTTCTAAATCTTCTTTCTCGTTAAAGATATTGACAGCTTTGTCGTATTCGTTGTTGATTTTCTCTTCAAGAGAATTTTCCTCTTCAATCCAGATTACTGATTTGTTTTTTAGATATTGGAATATCGATTCTCTTTCTTGTTTTATGTTGTAATCCTGGAGGTTAGGAATGAGTATGATGTCTTTTAGTTTTTCTATAGAGAGCTGGTCGATAGGGTTGAAGCTTCTTATCGAGTCGATTTCATCGCCGAAGAATTCTATTCTGTAAGGATAATCGTTGGAGAATGAGAACACGTCGACTATGCCGCCTCTTATTGCGAACTGTCCAGGCTCTACCACGAAGTCGGCATGTTCGAAATTGAGATTCACCAACGAATCGGTGAGCTTGTCCATCGAGATGTTTTCGCCGACAGATATTTTGAAAGTGTTTTTGTTCATCACCTTGCGGGTAATGACTTTTTCGCTGAGGGCTTCAGGATAGGTTACGATGATAGTTTTTCTGTCGCTTGTTGATATGCGTTGAAGAACTTCGGTGCGTGATAATATATAGGTGTTGTCAGGTTTCTCAGGCTCGTAAGGCTTTTTGTAGGAAGTAGGGTAGAAAAGCACACGTTTTTTGCTGTAGTCGACATCTTTTTCTCCGAAGATGTTTTCGATGTCGTTATAGAAATATGCCGCACGTTCTTTATCGCTGCAGATAACGAAGCTAGTGCCGCCTATAATGTCAGCACTTGATGCGACGACGTACGACCTTGCTGAACCTATAAGTCCCAGACAAGATATATGCTCTTCTCTGTCAAGAGAGTCAGTGAGTTTCTTGACATTTGAACTATTGAGATAAAATTGTTTTATCTGTTCTTTCACCTTTGAAAATTATTTCTGCGAAGTTACAGATTTTTTTGATTGAAATGCTTTGATATTACAAGATTAATATTTAGTTTTGTAGAATAACAAATAAACTATAAGCCTTATGAAAAAAGTATTAGTACTATTAGCAGTAATCTTTGTTTCTGTCGCAAGTTATGCACAAGAAGCTACTAGTACAGAAAGTTGGTCTGGTACGCTTAGCGCAGGATCACAAAAACTCAATGTGTGTTTCGTGATTGAAACGCAATCAGATGGAACTCAGACATGCACTATGGATGTTCCAGAACAAGGTGCAAAGAATATCCCAGTCGAACTGATAAAGAATGACGCAGATAGTTTGAATATATCTATTTCGATATTGAGAGCGTCATATAATGGACGTAAAGTGTCGTCAGAAGATATTGAAGGTGTGTTTGCCCAATATGGTATCTCTCTTCCGCTTAATCTTAAATCAGGTGGTATTGAATTGAAACGGCCACAAACTCCTTTGGAACCATTTGCATATACAACAGAAGAAGTTGTCTTTAAAAATGAAGCAGAAGGCGCAGTGTTGTCGGGGACTCTGACATATCCGGTTGATTTTGAAAGCTATAAAAATAAATCGGTTCCTGTTGTTTTGATGGTTACAGGAAGCGGCGCTCAAGACCGTAATGAGGAAGCTTTCGGACATAAGCCTTTTCTTGTAATAGCTGATTTCTTAGCAAAGAACGGAATAGCATCTTTAAGATATGATGACAGAGGCGTCGGCAAGTCGACAGGACCTGTGGAAGGAATGACAACTGAAAATAATCTTGCGGATGCAGAAGCGGGAATCGCATATCTTCGAGGTTTGGATAAGTTTGGTAAGATTGGTGTTTTGGGACATAGCGAAGGCGGAACTATAGCTTTTATGATGGGTGCCAATAAAAGTGTAGATTTTATTATCTCACTTGCCGGTGGCGCGGCAAATGGCATAGATTTGATTGTTGGTCAAAATGAGGCGATATTGCAACAACAAGGCGTGCCACAAAATATAGCAAGTGACTATGCTACTGCTTTGAGAATTATTTACAAAGATAGGGCTGATGGAAAGGAAGTTGTGAATAAGGCTGAATATGTCGAAGATATATGCAAGGCTAATGATTTGGTTTTGATTGATAATCTCAAAGCGAATCTTGTTGAAGTTATTACCGCTGGAGGAGAATGGTTTACTTGGTTTATTAGATATTCTCCAGCAGATGCTATCCGCAAGATAAAATGTCCTGTGATGGCATTAAACGGAAATCTTGATTTGCAAGTGTTGAGTAAGGATAATCTTCCTGTCATAAAATCTAATCTTCCCAAAAACAATAAAAATATGGTAAAAGAGTATGATGCTCTGAATCATCTTTTCCAACATTGCACAATTGCAACGGCTATTAATTACGGCGCAATTGATGAAACTATTTCAGAAGAGGTACTTGTCGATATTGCAAATTGGATTAATACTATAAAATAGGCTTCTGTAAAGTATGCAGATAGTATAGTGTTGATGTCTTTATCAAGATAATAAATAACTTTGGTGAACTTTCATCAAAGTTATTTATTTAATGACTATATTTGCAACACAAAAAATAAATAATGATGAGAAAACTCGTTATATTTGACTTGGACGGCACATTGCTTTATACATTAGACGATTTGATGCAAAGTGTTAATTTTACTTTAGATTTGTTCGGATATGAAACGCGTACATTGGAAGAGATAACATCATTTGTCGGTAACGGAATTCAGCATCTGTTGAGACAGGCTCTTCCTGAAGGTATAAGCGAGGAGAAGTTTGAATTGTGTTTCGCTTGTTTCAAAGATCATTATTCAAAACATTGTTGCGACAAGACACGTCCTTACGATGGAATAATTGATGTTCTTAAAGTGTTGAAGAATAGAGGAATTAAGGTGGGTATCGTTTCAAATAAGTTCCAATCGGCAGCGGAAGAAGTCTGCGAACATTATTTTAAAGGTCTCTATGACGCTGTCCTCGGCGAGAGTGAAACATGCAAGCGTAAGCCATCTCCTGACGGTATCAATATGATGTGTGAGAGATTTGGTGTCGAGAAAGACGATGCTATATTCTTCGGCGACTCAGAGGTAGATGTTCAGACAGGTGACAATGCAGGAGTCTACTGCGTGTCGGTGTTATGGGGCTTCAGAGACAGAGAGTTCTTGGCAGAGAACGGAGCAAAATTATTCGTCGCCAACCCACTTGATATTGTGGATATGATTAATTAAGTCGCCAAGTCACCAAGTCACCAAGTCACCAAGTCACCGAGACACCAAGACTATAAGTCTATAAGTTGGTTTTTAGTTCAACAGCCAAAAGCCAAAAGTCTTAGTTCAAAGTTCAGAGTTCAAAGTTTTTCGAGGTTTTGAAGCTCTGAATTTTTCTTTTTTTCACACTTGTTAATGACTTGAAAAAATCAGTATATTTGTCCCAAATTTTTTAATTTGAGAAAAGTATGGAAACATTCCTTCCTATCGTAATTGCTTTTATTTTCATATTGGCAGTTTTAGGTATTGTGGCAGGTGTGAGTAACGATGCAACTAACTTTATGTCAGCGGCTGTCGGCACCAAGTCGGCTTCTTATAGAGCAGTAACCATCATCGCTTCTTTAGGTATTATCTTCGGCTCTCTCATGAGCAACGGCATGATGGAAATAGCCAGAAACGGAGTTTTTTCGCCTCAGTATTTCTTTGCCAACGAAATCATTTACATTTATCTGGCGGTGATGATCGCCAATCTTATTTTGCTCGATGTGTTTAACACATTGGGTCTACCAACCTCAACATCAGTTTCACTTGTATTCGAATTGCTAGGAGCAACCGTCGCTATCGCGATGATAAAGATGCATAGCGGAACTCTCGACGTGGGACTCGGAGAACTCATCAACACCGACAAGGCATTGACAATGATAGTAGGTATCTTCTTGTCAGTAGCTATCGCCTTTATCTTCGGTATGATAGTTCAATACATCACACGTCTTATTTTCTCTTTCAATTTCGAAAAGAATCTTAAATGGAAGATAGGTATCTTCAGCGGTATCGCAACTACAGCATTGATTTACTTCATGCTCATCAAAGGTATGAAAGGTGCCGCTTTCATCACAGCAGATATGCACGCCTGGATTGACGCACACACATGGCAGTTGCTTGGAGCAAGTTTCATCTTCTTTACAATATTGATGCAGATTTTATTCTTCCTTAAAGTCAATGTGTTGAAACTCGTTGTTCTGATTGGAACATTCGCTCTCGCTATGGCTTTCGCTGGCAACGATCTCGTCAACTTCATCGGAGTGCCTCTCGCTGGTCTCGACACTTACATCGACGTTAAAAATAGCGGCGTGCCAATGGACTCTCTCTCTATGAATTCGCTCAACACAATGTCAGCTGCTAACACAGTATATATCATATTGGCAGGTCTCGTCATGGTTGTCACTTTGCTGACATCTAAAAAAGCTAAGATAGTTCTTCAGACATCATTAGACTTGTCTAAACAAAACGGAGGCAACGAGTCATTCGGTTCTTCAGCCGTCGCACGTGCTTTGGTTAGATTCACAAACAATATGGTCAATGCTATCGACAGCATCTTGCCTGCAAAGGTTAAAGTATGGATTGAAAAACGTTTCGACAACAGAGAGATGATACTTGAAGAAAACGCTGCCTTCGACCTTATCAGAGGCTCGGTAAGTATCGTTCTCGCTTCAATGCTCATCGCTTTAGGTACATCATTAAAACTTCCTTTGTCAACAACATACGTTACATTCATGGTGACAATGGGTGCTTCTTTGTCAGACCGCGCATGGTCTAGAGAGAGTGCTGTTTATCGCGTGACAGGTATGTTCTCCGTCATCGGCGGTTGGTTCATCACAGCGATAGTAGCGTTCATAATCTGCTTCCTCATCGCATTGTTGTTCTACTATGGCGGCGTGGTTGCAATGGTAGCGATGATTGCTCTCGCAGTATATATCATCATCAAGAATAGAGCTAAGGCAAATAAGACAGAAGAAAACGACGACTTGTTTGAAAAGGCTTTGAACTCTAACGAACAAGAAGTTATTTACGAGTCATTTATCCAGCATAACAGAGAAAGCATGAACAAGATGCTTAACTTGTCGAAAGATATCTATACCAATATCGTCGATGCTTTCGTGAAGGAAGATATCAAGACATTGAAAAAAGCTTCTAATGACTGTAGAGATGCTAAGCAAATAATGAAACAGCTTAAGAGAAAGGAAATCATGATTATGCGTCGCCTTGACGATAAGATGAATAAGAACACATGGTTCCACCTTTCTTACAATAGTATTGAACAGATACTTTATTCTTTGAGAAGAATCTGTGACCCATGTAAAGAATATGTCGACAACAGCTTCACTCCATTAGACAAGAAATATCTTCCTGAAGTGGAAAGCCTCAAAGAAAAAGTGTTGTGGTCTATCGATGCTGCCGACATCACCATCTATACTTCTGAATATAAAGATGTCGATGCTATCATGGAACGCGTCAAACTCAGAGAAGAAAACGTGACAGAGATGAGTCACGAACAGATGAACAGAATTCAGTATAATAAGGAAAATATCGACCTTGCTTTATTATACCTTAATATAATACAAGAGTCATCGACAATCATCACAGAGATGCGTCACATTTTACGTAATGAAGCTAAAATGAATGAATAATTAAAATTAGATATGAAAAAAGTATTAAGAGTTTTTATTATCGCTGTCATCGCCATAATGTTTGCAAACGGCGCAACAGCACAGGAAAAGAAGGATTTCACTATCGACAAGTTGTCTGTAGAAGGTCGTGTTGATTATGATTATGTCGACAAAAATAACTCAGGTCTTGATGGAAGATTCTTTAATTTTGAAATGAAAGGTTCGTTCCTTAACGATTTCTCATATCGTATTCGTCAAAGAATAGATATGACTGCTGGTAGTTCAAAGACAGATTTTATGATTCTTTCTTATCACGCTAATAAGAACTGGTCCTTGACAGCAGGTAGAATGCCACTCGCAGTTGGCGGTTGGGAATATGATCTTCCTCCTATTGATGTTTATTTCGCATCCCTTTTCTGGAATAACTTCGCATGTTACGATATAGGCGGTCAGCTTGAATACCATACCAACGATGGCAACCACGACATCATTTTCCAAATCACAAATTCTACATTTAATAGATATGACGCTTACGATGATTTCATCAGACATCCAGGCAGATATACTTATAACTTAATTTGGTATGGTAGAATGGGAGCATTCAGCACATCTTATTCTATCAATATGATGGAACAAAACAAAGGCGAATATATCAACTACATCGCTTTGGGAAATATGTTCGATTTTGGCAACTTGGATTTCTACGTTGACTTTATGAACAGAGGTTTCTTCAATCAAAAAGATTTCTTCTTGGGCGACTTCACTATCATTGGTGAAGTGAAATACGCTTTTACAGATAAGTTCACTGCTATGGTGAAAGGCGGCTATGACAGAAATAAACATAGTTATATTGACTATGATGCAACTCCATTCCCAACAGCGATTCCATACGATATGGCTGTTACACCAGGCGTTGAATATACATTCGCAGGTTTAGGTTTTGAAGCTTATCCTTACAAAGGAAACAAGAACGTTCGTCTTCACGGATTCGTGGCATTCAATGAATTGACACAACCTGCAGATGATTTGATAAATCCAAACTCAAGCGATTTATCACTTCAAGCTAATGTTGGTGTCACATGGAGAATTAACTTCGCAAAATAATAATAAACAAAAATAGAGAAAATGAAAGGTTTAAAATTTTTAACAAAACGTCGTATTGAAGCCGTTGTCTTCTTACTCGTATTCTTCGGTTTCTTTGGCTTTTTAGGAAGCAAAATGGGTTTGCCCAATATGATGAACACCATCATGCAGACAGCTTACAGCTTATTGTTAGAGACAGTTTTCTACATCATGGCTATCACTGTCGTTTCAGGTGCTTTGGGTAATTTATTAGTTGAATTTGGCGTAGTACGTTTGATTGAAGTAGTGCTTCGTCCTCTTATGAAACCTTTATATAACCTTCCTGGCGTTGCAGCTCTCGGCGGCGTGATGACATTCTTGTCAGACAACCCAGCTATCATCAGTCTTTCTAAAGACGCTCACTTCGCACGTTATTTCAAGAAATATCAGCTTATCTCATTGACCAACTTCGGTACAGCTTTCGGCATGGGTCTCGTCGTAATTATGTTTATGATGGGTAAAGGTTACTTGCCAGCAGCATTGGTTGGTTTGCTCGGTGCTGTTATCGGAAGTATCATCTCAACACGTTTGATGCAACGCTTCATCTTGAAATCAAATCCAGAACTCGATGTTGAAATAAGTGATAAAGAAGGTGATGAACAACAAATTTCTTTCAAGTCAGAAGGCAGTGCTTTCTTACGTTTCTTGAATGCTATCCTCGATGGTGGTAAGTCAGGTGTCGATATCGGCCTCGCTATCATCCCTGGCGTTCTTATCATCTCAACAGTCGTTATGATGCTCACATTCGGCGCTCCTGAAGGCGGTTACAGTGGTGGAGCATACGAAGGCATCGCATTGTTGCCATATCTCGCAGGCAAGATAGACTTTGTATTCCAGTGGTTGTTTGGTTTTGAAAGCCCACAGTTAGTTGCATTCCCTATCACAGCTCTCGGTGCTGTTGGTGCAGCTCTCGGTCTTATCCCTCGTTTCATCGCTGAAGGTATCATCAATGGTAATGCTATCGCTGTTTTCACAGCAATGGGTATGTGCTGGAGCGGTTATCTCAGCACACACACTGCAATGCTCGACTCACTCGGATTCCGTAGCCTCACATCAAAAGCTATCTTAGCTCACACTGTAGGTGGTCTCGTAGCAGGTGTCGCAGCACACTGGTTATATGTATTATTCTCATTGATATTCTAATCAAGAATTATGAAAAAGGTTGCATTAGGTAAGACAGGTTTTGTCGTAAATAAAAATGGTTTCGGCGCATTGCCGATACAACGAATATCGAAAGAAGACGCGGCATATCTTCTTCGTAAAGCTTTTGATAACGGAATAACATATTTCGATACAGCTCGTTTCTATACAGACAGCGAAGAGAAAATGGGTTATGCTCTCAGCGATATTCGTGACAAAGTCATCATTGCGACAAAGACTGCAGCTACCAATGTTACTGACTTCTGGAAAGATCTTGAGACTAGTCTCAGCTTGCTTAAGACAGACTATATCGACATGTATCAGTTTCATAACCCAGCATTCTGCCCTAAGCCAGGTGACAAAAGCGGTATCTATGACGCTATGTTGGAAGCTAAGGAAAAAGGCTTGATACGTCATATCGGTATCACCAACCACCGTCATCATATTGCTAAGGAAGCTATAGAATCAGGATTTTATGAAACATTACAGTTTCCATTTTCATATATTAGCTCAGAGAAGGAATTGGAGCTTGTTCAGATGTGTAAAGAAAAAGAGATGGGATTCATCTGTATGAAGGCCATGTCTGGCGGACTCATCAATGACTCAGCCTGTGCCTATGCTTTCTTGGATCAATTTGAACATGTGCTTCCAATCTGGGGAATTCAAAGAGAGTCAGAACTCGATGAGTTTATCTCTTATCAGGAAAACCCACCAGTCATGACAGAAGAACGCTGGGAGAAAGTGAAGAAAGACAGAGAAGAACTTGCAGGTGATTTCTGCCGAGGATGCGGTTATTGCATGCCATGTCCTGCTGGAATTCAAATCAACGATTGTGCGAGAATGAGTCTCTTCTTACGTCGCGCACCTCATAGCGTGTATCTCTCTGAAGAATGGAAAATAAAAATGAAAATGATAGAAAACTGCTTGCATTGTAACTTGTGTAAGAGCAGATGTCCTTATGGTTTGGATACTCCTAACTTGTTGAGAAAGAATTATGAAGATTTTAAGACTTTTATATAAAAGGTAATTTTCATACTTGAATTATATTGAAATCGATGGCAAAGAATTGAATTTGTCATCGATTTTTTTATTCCGTTAACTTAAAAAAGCTGCCGATAACTTTTAAAAAATTAACTTTTTTTAACTTTTTCTTTCGGAAAAAACATTATATTTTTGTGACGATAAATTAATTGTTAACCAAGCTTAAATTTATGAAAAAAGTCGCAACATTACTTTTATTTGTTGTTGTGTCATATTCAGTAGTGGCCCAACAAAAGTCAGATTCATTTTTTAAATACGACACTTACAGCGAGTCTCGACTTGATACACGAGTCTTGCCTGTAGAGACCTTAGGAACAAGTTTTTCCGACATGAATGTTAATGTCGATGCGCCAATAGGAAATGGCTTGTATATATTAATATGTGTCGGTGCTCTTTATGCAATCTTTAAAAATAAGGAGGTGGTGAGATGAAGAAGTTATCGGTGTTTATTTCATTTTTATTGTTCTTTAGCAGTTGTAACAAAGAAAATATGAATGAGGATGTTAATGAGGATAGAATGGTTCCAGTGCGTTTTGAATTATCTATGAATTCTAAAACTAGGAGCGATTTCAATGACTTGCTTCCCAATGGAAACATCCAATGGGGAAATAGCAAAAATGTGGAATATATATATGTGTCTATTCCATATAAATGTTCTTACTATGTTCAAGGAGTAGGAACAATAACTTTGGGTGAGTTGCTTGAGATGAAGGCAGAAATCGACGAACCTACAGACAAGTTGGTGTTTACAGGTGAGGTTCCGAGTAATAATTTGCAAAATGCACGGCAGTATCACCTATACTATTTTGGCAATAATGGTCAAGGAGGTGAAGGAACTAATATAGTGAATCATCATTCGAGTTATAAAAACATCTTGATAGGAAAGACCATTTCTTTTGCGCGTCAGACAGGAAACATTGATGATTTAGGGAATTACCATCTGGCCAAGATTAAAGTAAAGGCAGTGCCTATCAAAGACGGAGATGGTGTCGTTCAGAGTTTTGAGTTAGTCGCTGACGATTTGCAGAATATCAATTCTATTGCGAAGCTAGACCTTACGGGTGAGACAGAGTTGATAGGCACAGCGGCAGAGTTTCTGAGTTTTACCTTGTTATGGAATACATCGACAAAGTCGTTTGATGAGATAATAGAAAAAGCCCGCGAAGCGAAGATAGATGTAAGAGATAATGCTGGACGTAATTCCTACATTTCCTTGTTGCCTAATGATGATAATGTATATCTGGAATGTTCTAAAGGTCGTTATGAATTCGTCGATGGCATAGGGCGCAATCAGCTTTACATAGGAAGTTCTGCTGATGACATCGAAAATGCACGCCCTCTGCATTGGGAATGACAGAGGTTTCTTGTAGTCTTGTTGACTTGTAGTCTTAAAGTGTGGAGGATACCGGACTCGAACCGGCCGCCTTCAGATTGCGAACCTGACGCTCTACCTGATGAGCTAAACCCCCATTGTTGATGTGCGCAAAACTACGAAAAAAATATCGCAAAAGGATATAATTATTTTACATATTTTTTTATTTTTGCGTACATTTTTTATAAAATAACATTAAAAAAAACTAAACAATGGAAATAGAAGCTTATATCGTTAATAGAGTTAACTTTCTCATGAATGCTACCGATGCTAAAATACTTAAACGTCTTGAAGGTGGTATGAGTAATTATACTTACGTTATAGAATGTCAAGGTAATAAATATACATATCGTGTTCCTGGCAAGTTTGCTGAACGTTTTGTTGACAGAAATGAGGAATGGGACAATATTCAAAAAGTAGATAAACTTGGCGTCAATAACGTAACAGAATACGTTGAGTTGAGAACAGGTGAAAAACTCGCACTCTATGTGGAAGGTACTATCATGTCAAATACAGACATCGTTTCTTATAACGAGATGTCAGCAAAGGCATTGAAACAATTGCATGAAAGCGACATTCAATTCAATGAATACAATGCTTTCGATCGCCTCGATACTTATGAAAAATATTGCATCGATTTAGGTTTTACTCACCCTCAAGAATATCTCGACTTACGCAATCGCTTGAATGCAATGCGTGACACTTATAAAGATATCAAACACGTTCCTTGTCATTGCGACTATCAGCCAACAAACTTGGTTATCGATGGAGAAAAACTTTATATCCTCGACTGGGAATTCGCAGGTATGAACGACCCTTATTACGATATAGCTTGCTATGGAAACGCTGGTTTCGATAAGGCTCTTAGCTTGTTAGAAGCTTACCTCGGACATAAACCAACTAGCGAAGAGTTGAAACGTCTCCATTTCCACAGAGCATTCCAATGCTTGCAATGGTACAACGTTGCTATGTTCAAAGAAATGATAGGTTTAAGCAAAGACCTCAACATGGACTTCACAGCAGTAGCTCAAATGTTCTACGGCTTTGCTAAAGACTTGATCGACGCATACGACACTTTGTAAGAATTAGAAATTCAGAAATTCAAAACCTCAAAATCTTAGAATTGTGAGGTGTGACATACAAAAAAGTCCCGATTTATGTCGGGACTTTTTTATTCGTGTTATTTAGTGTTATTTCGTGGATGACAAATATACAATTCGTGGCCTAATATCCGAATCCGTCATCGAATCCTAACTCGGCACGTGCTTCTTCACTCATCATTGATGGATTCCAAGCTGGTTCGAATGTCAACTCAACCTTGCATTTCTTCACTCCCATCATTGTAGAAACTCTCTCCTTGACCTGCATAGGAAGCTGATCAGCTACAGGACAATTAGGTGCTGTAACAGTCATTAAAATATGTACGTTAGCATCATCGTCGATGTTAATCTCGTAAATCAATCCTAGTTTGTATATGTCAACAGGAATCTCGGGGTCGTAGACTGTACCTAAAACCGCAATGATTCTTTCTTTTAATAATTCTTTTTCTTCTGCTGTCATTGGTTCTTTCTTTTTAAAAATATCCCACATAATTTAAAGTCTTAGAGATGTAAAGTCGCAAAGACTCAAAGTTATTTGTGTCTCTGTGACTCTGAGTCTTTGTGTCTATTTATCTTGAGAATTAAAAACTTCTGCGTATAGCATCATCTGTTTCACCATGCTCAATAATCCGTTGGAACGGGTAGGAGAGAGATGTTCTTTCAATCCTATCTCGTCTAAGAAACTCATGTCGGCTTCGACGATATCCTTTGGTGTTTGTCCTGATAAAACCTTAATCAACAAGTTGATGATACCTTTAGTAATCACAGCATCGCTGTCGGCACTGAAATATACCTTGCCGTCTTCCATCTTGGCGTGTAACCAAACTCTAGACTGACATCCGTTGATGAGGTAGTTGTCGTTACGATATTGCGCGTCAATCATCGGGCACTCTTTGCCCATCTCTATCAACATAGAATATCTGTCCATCCAATCGTCGAACATTGAAAATTCTTCTACTATAGAATCTTGTATCTCTTTGATAGTCATTTCTTATAATTTTAATTTATCTTAACATATTAGCTGCTCTTTCTACAGCTTTAATGAAAATGTCAATTTCTTCTGTTGTGTTGTATATTGCAAATGAGGCTCTTACTGTTCCAGGGATGTCGAAGAATGTCATCACAGGTTCTGCACAATGATGTCCTGTTCTTACAGCGACGCCCATTTTGTCGATGATAGTTCCTAAATCATAAGGATGAATGTCACCGATTAAGAATGAAATGAGACCACTTCTCTTTGGTGCTTGTCCGATGAATCTTATGCCTTCAATCTTTGAAAGTTGTTCTGTTGCATAATTCAAAAGATGTTCTTCGTATTCTTCAACGGCTTTTCTGTCAAGGCTTTGTATGAATTTAACCGCTGCTTCTAAACCTAGTGCTGCACCAACGTTTGGTGTTCCTGCTTCAAACTTAAAAGGCACTTTGTTGAAGGTGGTCTTCTCAAAACTGACCTTGTCGACCATCTCGCCGCCATATTGATAAGGTGGCATTTTCTCCAGCCATTCCATCTTGCCATAAAGTCCGCCGATGCCCATAGGGGCGTACATTTTATGTCCTGAAAATACAAAGAAGTCGCAGTCTAAATCTTGAACATCAACGATATGATGTGCCATAGACTGGGCTCCGTCGATGATGACAGGGATGTCGTATTTATGTGCCATAGCAATCATCTCCTTGATAGGGTTGATGGTTGCTAATGTGTTGGAAACGTGAGCTATGCTGACAATCTTAGGCAATTGCTTCAATAATTTTTCGTAAGCGTTTAAGTCTAAGACGCCGTTTTTATCCATCGGAATGACTAAAAGCTCGCCGTGCTTTTCTTGTATCATCTGTTGCCATGGAACCATGTTGGAATGATGTTCCATCGCTGATACCAAAACCTTATCACCTTCATTGATAAGAAGTTTGCCTAAACTTGTTGCAAGAAGGTTCAATGATTCTGTCGTTCCTCTTGTGAAGATAATCTCGTTAGAGTCTTTTGCATTGACGAAAGACGCTACAGTCTTACGAGCGTTTTCGTATGCCTCAGTAGCTTCCTGACTCAGATAGTGCACGCCGCGATGTATGTTGCAGTTTTCGTTGATATAATAGTCGCGTTCTCTTTCTATTACGCAAAGAGGCTTCTGTGTAGTGGCAGCGTTGTCGAAATATACCAATGGCTTTCCGTAGACAGTTCTGTCTAAGATTGGAAATTGTCGGCGTATCTCGTTTATGTCAAAATTGTTTATCATATCTTGCTTAAGTCAATCTTGAAATCGTATTCTTTTGGAGTATTGCATTGGAATACACAGTTTTCGCATGATGATAGCTCGCCTTTCAAACGACGTTTAATCATATCGTCTATACGTTCTCTAAGTGCTTCAATGCCAATGTTGTTGCTAATCTCAGCAGCGAAGGCGTACATCAAAAGCATACGAGCGTTTTCCTTGCTGATGCCTCTTTGTTGCATATAAAACATCGCTTCTTGGTCTAACTGTCCGATTGATGAGCCGTGTGAACATTTCACGTCATCGGCATAGATTTCAAGGAATGGCAATGTGTTAATCTTAGCTTTATCAGTTAAAATGATATTGCTGTTGTTTTGATATGCGTTGGTCTTCTGTGCGTTAGGTGCTACATAAACGTGTCCGTTGAAAACTGCAGTGGCTTCGTTGTCGAGTATGCCTTTGAATTTCTCGTTGCTGTTACAGTTAGCTACGTTGTGATTTACCTTCACCTGATTGTCGACATGCTGTGTCTTGTCAACGAGATAAAGTCCGTATAAATTACATTCTGCGCCTTCACCGTCGATGTCAACATGAATGTTGTTACGGATTTTGCCGCCATTGAAGCTGATGGTGTGAGTCTGCAATCTGCTATTAGCTAATTGTTTAGCTGTATTGGTATTTAATAATGAAGAATTGTCGTTCAAATTTTGAAGCTTGTAATTGTCAAGCTGAGCGTTTTCTCCAATAAAGATCTCTGTATATGAATTTACAAAACTTGATTGTTCTTTGATAGAATCGTCACAATCAATGATTTGTAATTGTGCATTGTTTTCAACGATGATGAGGTTGCGTGTCTGTATGAACGGATTGTTATCATCGTCAATGATTTTTATTATCTGAATAGGTTTTTCTCCAATGGCATTTTTAGGTACGTAAATAAAGAAACCATCTTGCCACAATGCTGTGTTTATGTCGTAAAAACCATTGTTGTCGTTGATGTTGCAAGTTCCGAAATATTTCTCAAATAATTCTGGATACTTTTGCATTGCTTTGCGTGTGCTGCCAATGACGATGCCGTTTTCTAAAACTCTAAGACTTTCTTCTTCAGAGAATTTGCCGTTTGTCATAGAAATGACTTCAGTGTCGAGCTCGCGTATCACGCAGCAGAAATCATGATTTTTGCTATCTATTTTGTCAAGGTTGAAATCCTCATTGACGCACTCAATCATTCTTGAGTTACGCCATTTCTCCATTTTCTTTGTTGGGAAACCATTGTCGATGAATCTCTTAAGAGCTTCTTGTCGCAACTGCTTCACTCTTGGAGTGTCGTTGGCAGAAATAGCTTCCATCGAATTGTTCGCATATTCGATGAATTTACTCTGCATATTCTTGATATCTTGATTTTCCATAAGTTACAAATTTTAATATTAAAGAATGGTGTCTTTAATCCATTCGTAACCTTTTTCTTCAAGTTCTAATGCGAGAGATTTATCGCCAGACTTAACGATACGTCCGTCGTACATCACATGAACGAAATCTGGAACGATATAATCGAGAAGTCTTTGATAGTGGGTGATTACGATGAAAGCATTGTCGTCTCTGTGAAGTTGGTTGACTCCGTTAGCCACAATTCTCAATGCGTCGATGTCGAGACCTGAGTCTGTCTCGTCGAGGATTGCAAGTTGTGGTTCGAGCATCGCCATTTGGAAAATCTCGTTTTTCTTTTTCTCGCCGCCAGAGAAACCTACGTTGACGTAGCGGTTCTGTAACTTAGCTGTGATTTCCACCATTGCTTGTTTCTCTTTCATCATCTTGACGAATTCTGGCATTGGCATATTTGGAAGTCCTTGGTATTCGCGTTTTGCATTGATAGCTGTACGCATGAAGTTCTGGATGCTGACACCAGGGATTTCAACTGGATATTGGAAGCTGAGGAAGATGCCTTCGTTGGCTCGGTCGGCAGGACTCATCTCCATGATGTTCTTGCCTTTGAACCAAATCTCACCTTCTGTAATTTCGTAACCTTCTCTTCCAGTGATGGCAGCTGCCAAGGTGCTCTTTCCGGTTCCGTTAGGTCCCATGATGGCGTGAATTTCACCTTCATTGACACTTAAATTGAAACCTTTTAATATTTCTTTGCCTCCAACTGAGACATGTAAGTTTTTTATTTCGAATAACATAATTATTAATTTTCTTTAAGTTTTAAAATATCAACCCACACTGCCTTCCAATGTGATTGACAATAATTTTTGTGCTTCAACGGCGAATTCCATCGGAAGCTTGTTCAAGACGTCTTTTGCGTAACCATTTACAATCAGACCGATTGCTTTTTCGGTATCGATGCCTCTTTGGTTGCAGTAGAACAATTGGTCTTCGGAAATCTTCGATGTTGTTGCTTCGTGTTCGAGGATTGCTGTGTCGTTGTTGCATTGTATATATGGCCATGTGTGAGCACCGCATTTGTCTCCGAGGAGCAAGGAGTCGCATTGTGAGAAATTGCGGCAGTTGCTTGCGTTAGGAGCGATACGGACCAAGCCACGGTAGCTGTTCTGACTATGTCCAGCTGAAATACCTTTTGATATGATAGTGCTTCTACTGTTTTTGCCCAAGTGAATCATCTTGGTGCCAGTGTCAGCTTGTTGGTAGTTGTTTGTCACAGCCACCGAATAGAATTCTGCTGATGTGTAGTCGCCTTTTAAGATACAGCTTGGGTATTTCCAAGTGATTGCAGAGCCTGTCTCTACTTGTGTCCATGATATTTTTGAACGGTCGCCGCGGCAGATGCCTCGTTTTGTTACGAAGTTGTAGATGCCGCCTTTGCCGTCTTTGTCGCCTGGATACCAGTTCTGTACTGTTGAATATTTTACTTCTGCATCTGTCTCTGCGATAATCTCAACGATAGCAGCATGGAGCTGGTTTTCATCACGTTGTGGTGCAGTGCAGCCTTCCATGTAACTGACATACGCGCCTTCGTCGGCAACGATTAAAGTACGTTCAAATTGTCCGGTGTTAGCGGCATTGATACGGAAATATGTCGATAATTCCAAAGGGCAGCGCACGCCTTTAGGAATGTAACAGAATGAACCATCGCTGAAAACAGCAGAGTTTAAAGCTGCAAAGAAATTGTCGGTATGAGGAACGACAGTGCCTAAATATTTTTTGACTAAGTCAGGATATTGTTTGACGGCTTCGCTGAACGACATGAAGATGATTCCGTGTTTCGACAAGGTGTCTTGGAATGTGGTCTTCACTGAGGTACTGTCCATGACAGCGTCAACAGCGACGCCAGTGAGTCTTTTTTGCTCGTCTAAAGAAATACCCAGTTTGTTGAAAGTGTCTAACAATTCAGGGTCGACTTCGTCCAGACTTTGCAACTCTTTTCTTTTCTTAGGAGCTGCATAATAAATAATATCTTGATAGTCAATAGGAGGGATGTTGAGATGCGCCCATGTTGGCTGTTTCATCGTCAACCAATGTCTATATGCTTTTAATCGAAATTCAAGTAACCACTCAGGCTCTTCTTTTTTTGCGGAAATGAGTCTGATGATGTCTTCGTTGAGACCTTTCGGCGCGAAATCTGTTTCAATATCAGTCACAAAGCCGAACTCATATTCTTTGTTGGTTACTTTTTCAATTATATTTTCATTAGGATTTGAATCCATATCGTTGTTTTTAGTGTTTAATAGTAATATGTAATATTTATAATTTTTTACAAAAATACAAAAAATTATGATACGATAAAGTCCGTTTTTAGCATATATTTGCAGTCTTATACGTTATTTTTAAAACCTTTTTTGATGAAGATAAAACAACAGAATATAAACAAATGTTTGATTTTATTATTATGCGTAAGTGCTTTATTAAGAGGCTTTTTGGCATATTTCCTTGAATTTGGAAATGATGAGGTCTATTACTGGACTTACGCCAAGTTTCCAGATTGGAGTCATTTCGATCATCCGCCAATGGTTGGCTGGTTTATACAGCTGTTTAGTTGTAACCTTTTGTTTGATAGTGAGTTCTTTTTACGTTTGTCGTCTGTCATTTCAATGACTCTTAACACTTACCTGATTTATCTAATAGGCAAACAGGTGAAAAACGAACAGACTGGTTTTTATGCGGCTTTGCTTTATACAGCTTCGGTTTATGCTTTTGTAATAACTGGAATTTTCATCTTGCCTGATACTCCGCTGGGCGTGTTTACTTTACTAGCTGTCTTGCAGTTCGTTAAATATTTTCAAGATGAGAAAAACAAGCATTTGTTGTTAGCTGGTATTTTCTCTGGATTGGCGATGTTGTCGAAATATTCTGGCGCTTTTATCTGGTTAGGAGTAGGGTTGTACATAATTTTTTATTCAAGAAAAGAATTCAAGAATCCGTTTTTGTATCTTTCAGCTTTAATGTCAGAAGTTTGTATGCTGCCGGTTTTGTTGTGGAATGTCAATAACGATTTTATAAGTTTTACTTTCCATGGTAACAGAGTCGGTTTCTTCGGCGACTTTCATCCTGAATATTTTCTTGCAGAGTTGGCAGGTGAGTTTTTGTATAATAATCCTGTTAATTATGTGCTGACAATCATAGCTTTGGTGGCTTTAATCAAAGGTCGTGAATTTATCTCTGATATGCCAAAACGATTGATATTATGTCTTACACTTCCTTTGATAATATTGTTTTGGTTTTTCTCTCTGACAAGACAGATTTTGCCTCATTGGACATCACCTTCTTTTGTGTTGTTGTTGATAATTGTAGCAGCTCAACTTTCAGAAAAATATGAAGTTAATGCTGATAATGTCCTTATTCCTAAATCAATAATTGCTGCGTTATCGGTTTTAGCTGTTGTATTGCTATTTGGTGTTGTGGAAATTAAAACTGGAATTATTCCTTTGAATAATACAGAAAAATCAAAGACTGTACAGCATTATGGAAAGGGTGATTTTACTCTTGATATGTATGGATGGCGACAGATAAAACCTGAGTTTCAGAAGATTAGAGAAGAGGCAATTTCAGAAGGAAAAATGAAAGAAGATGATGGAATGATTGCTTTGAAGTGGTTTCCTTTGGCGAATATGGATTATTATGTGGCTTACCCTTTGGGAATCAATATGTATGGTTTTAGAAATCCTGCAGAAATACATAAATACGCGTGGATTAATAAGGAGAGAGGCGGTTTGCAGTTGGGAAATGATTATTGGTTTTTGACTGAGAGCTTTGATTATTACGAGCCTAATAAATATCTGAAACCATATTTTAAAGAAATAATTCCGACGGACACTATCACTATTGAACGTGGCGGTGAGTCTGCCAAATATGTGTTTGTGTATATGTTAAAAGATTTAAAGAAAATGCCTCGGACTTGGTTTGAAACCGAGTGAAAAACTGTTGATTCTTAATTGTTTTTAACATATAATCTTAATATTTCCGACTTTTTTGTAAAAAATTGTCGAAGCGTTTAAAATTCTTTCAAAAATCCTTGACAAATCATATTTCGGTTTCGTATTTTTGAAGTCCAAAGTTTAGAAACCGTGATAATGAAAGAGGAATTCATATATTATTTGTGGGAAAATCGTCTTCTCAATCTGGATTTAAAGACTACAGAAGGAGAGGAAATATCGGTGATATCTGTCGGCAATCGTAACTATAATTCAGGTGCGGATTATGTTAATGCTCGTATTAAAATAGGAGGTACTTTATGGGCAGGGCAGGTTGAGATGCATGTGCGTGCTTCTGATTGGTTTAGACATAAACACCAGTATGACGACAATTATAATAATGTGATTCTTCATGTTGTCTATGAATGTGATACGGACTCGCTCAAGATTCCGACTCTTGAAATTAAAGATAAGTTTGATATTTCGTTACTACTCAATTATAATACCTTCGTCAATTCTAAGAATTGGATTCCCTGTGGCGGATTGATTGGTGGTGTGCAAGAGTTTACATTAGTTTCGTGGTTCGACAGAATGCTTGTCGAACATCTAGAACGTGAGTGTAAGACTCTTGATTCTGAGTTGAAAAGAAATAATATCGATTGGGAACAGACCTTTTATCAGCGACTTATGCGTTATTTCGGTATGAAGGTAAATAATGATTCTTTTGAGTATCTCTCTAAGATTTTACCTTTAAAAGTTCTTTTGAAACATCTTGATAATACAACTTATGTGGAGTCAATGATGTTCGGTTGTTCAGGTTTTTTGGTTTTTGGTTCTCCCGAAGAATACCCACAGCTTCTAAGGCGTGAGTTTCAGATGCTAAAGTCGAAGTTCGGATTGAAGGTTATGCCTGTTTCTAATTGGAAGTTTCTAAGACTCAGACCACCAAACTTCCCCACAATAAGACTGGCTCAGATTGCTGCGATAATAGTGAAGAATGGGAATATGTTTTCCAAAATCAAAGATGCAGATGATATACAGGAGGTGAAAGATCTTTTTGATGTGGAGATAAATAGTTATTGGGATAATCATTTCTTGTTTGACAAGCTTTCTGCTCGTAATGTGAAGAAAACGTTGGGGAAGACTGCGGTGGATTCTATTATTATAAATGCGGTGGTACCTATGTTGTTTTATTATGGTTATTATCATTCCTTGGAAAGTTATAAGGAAAAAGCCATGTGTTACTTGGAGCAAATAGATGCTGAAGATAATGTGATAATCCGGAATTTCAATAACGAAGGTTTGGCTTTTAGTAATGCATTTCAGACGCAGGCTGCTCTTTATATGTATAAATATTATTGCAAACGACGACGATGTTTAGAGTGTAGGATTTATCTTATATTGTCGAAAGTTAGGAGTTCAGGAACTAAGGAATTGAGGAATTAAGGGTATGAGGATTTGAGGAGTTTTTTAAGTTTCTGAGACACTGGGTTACGGATGTGCGTCTTTAAAAATGTGTGACTTGGGGTTTAAAAAATTTCTTTGCATAATTAAAAAATTAGTGAGACCTTTGCAAATTCTTGGAAATACTGCAATAAACAAAGATTATACATATCGATGATAGTGTTTATTGTACTGAGGATAAGAAGTTTAAATTGGTATTAATATCCTTAATTCCGCAACACTATAATTTAACTTTATTTATAAGTTCCTGAGCAACAAAAAGTTGCCCAGGATTTTGCCATGTCAGAATTTTCACTTATCTTAGTGTTGCAAAAAGAAAACAAGCAAAACTCTAATATGACA
>JBGVET010000035.1:0-6545 GCA_045120395.1 Candidatus Limimorpha sp. | reverse complement strand
TTACATATATATTACCTTTGTTTCTGTGATAAGGTCGAGCATACACGGACAATACCTTCTCCGTACCTGCTCCATACCAAGTCCACTAATCAATTTATTGTCAAACTAAAAACTTTTACAAAATGGGTACAATTAAACAAGGTATTCTCGGAGGTTTCTCCGGTAAAGTCGGGACCGTAGTCGGTTCAAGCTGGAAAGGCATCAGCTACATGAGAGGACAAGCACAAAATGTCAAGAACCCTCGCACAGCAAAGCAAGTCGCACAACGTGACAAGTTCTCACTCGCACTTTCCTTCATCAGACCAATCCAGTCATTCATTCAGATAGGTTTCAAAACCTATGCACACAGACAATCAGCTTTCAATGCCGCAATGTCTTACACATTAAAGAACGTCATCAAAGGCACCTATCCAAGCTTCACCATTGACTACACACAAGCAATGGTTTCAAGAGGAAGTCTTGCAAAACCTTTGAACATCCAGAAGTTGAACAACGACAACGAGATTGCAGTCTCATGGCAAGACAACAGCGGAACAGCAAACGCATTAGACACCGACTTCGCAATGGTCTTGGCATACAACGCCAACAAGCAAGAAGCAGTCTACGACATCAGTTCAGCATGCAGAGGTGACGAAGGCGCAAGTCTCAGATACCCTTCAGACTGGGTAGGAGACACAGTTCACATCTACTTGGCATTTGTCTCAGAAGACGGAACACTCGTCTCAGACTCAGACTATGTAGGTAGCATGACGATAGAGTAACCATCAGGTGAAATCTCGAGCAGATAGCGTGTAACCAAAGAGTTGCACGCTATTTTTATTTTCCTACATTTGTAACATATAAATAAAACTTCAGAAGTCATGAAACAAGATTTAGAGACAATTACATTTAACGATTTACCACAAGCAGTGGCAATTCTAATCAAAGAAGTAAGAGAATTTAAAGAATTAGTCAAGGAAATCAATATTAATATTGCTAACAGTAATATCAATAATATTAGCAATATCAACAATCTAAAAGTGCAAGAATCAGAGCGTTGGATGAACCTACATGAATTACATGACTATCTTCCAGATAAACCAAATATAAGTACCATCTATGGATGGACAAGTCAACGTCTCATACCACACTATAAAAAAGGTAATAGACTATATTTTTTTAAATCAGAAATAGATGAATGGTTGAAATCAGGCAGAATAAAGACCAACGCAGAAATCGAAGCAGAAGCGGAAAAATATATAAGCAGGAACAGAATAAATAAGTATAGAAGGTAATACCAATAGTTATTATGCTATCTATAGCCTAATATATGATGATGCTAGTTTTGATTCAATTTATCATATATTATGTAAATTTATTTTTATCACGATAGCGACAATAAAAATCCTTATATTTGCTCGTTATTTCCAGTCAAATCGTCGTCATCAAACTGCGCCGTATTTGTACCATAAAAATAGCAATATATTGATTTACAATATTAACCAATTAGGAGTTAGGAGTTAGGAGTTATTTTTATTACCTTAATAACTCAGCAACTCAGCAACTCAGCAACTCAGCAACTCAGCGACTCATAGACTTATTGTCTCGGTGTCTTGGTGACTTGGAGACAGAAATTTATTCTTCTATATTTAATATTTTTGAAAAACCAGTGATGTCGAAGACTGATTTCACTTCTTTGTTAAGGTGGCGTAAAGCGAATTTTCCTGCACATGCAGTCAGTTGCTTATGTGTTGCAAGCACCACTCTAAGTCCAGCACTGCTGATATATTCTAGCTTCTCGCATTCAAACACGACAGAAGTTCCCATATTGATAAGATATTTCACTGCTGACTCTAATTCTGGAGCTGTTATTGTATCTACTCGGCCTTCGATTGCTACAACCGATGTTTCATTTTCTTTAAAAATATTTATTTCCATAGTATAAATTTAAATTGTTTATTATTTGCAATATTATAAAAGTTTTATCATTGTAAGGATATTTTTGCCATCAATACGACGATATTCTACTGAATCCATGATTTGTCTGACCAAGAATATTCCCAAGCCTCCTATCTGACGTTCTTCTGCTGATAGATTCACATCAGCGTCAGGGACTATAGTAGGGTCGAATGGTTTGCCGGTGTCGATTAATTTAAACATCAATCTGTTATCTGTCAATTTAACAGACAAGACAATATCATGCACTTCACCTTCTGGATAAGCATATTTCATTACATTGGCGACAGCCTCTTCCAGAGCTAGGTTCAGACTGAATCCGATATCCATAGGAAGTTGGTATTTCTCGCACACTCCATCTATAAATTCAGCCATCAACAAGATATCGGCAGTGTCGTTGCGCATCACGAGTTCGCTGTCTGGAGCGATATCTTCATTCAGTGTCAGCTTGCAACATAATACGGTAATGTCGTCATTCTGTTCTGCATCGACAGTATGAGCCTTTATCTCATTAAGTATCTCTTCCACTATAATTCTTGGTGATTTAGAATGATATTTTGCCAGACATTTCAACATTCTTTCTTCTCCATATTGTTCTTTACAAATGCTTTCTGCTTCATTTACACCATCTGTATAAAGGAAGATGTTAGAACCTTTTTCTATCTTTATCTCTTGATCTTCGAAATCGAAATCTTTCCATATCCCGAGTGCGAGATTAGATATCACAGGTAAAAAAGAAGCGTTTCCGTTGGCATCGATAATGACGGGAGGGTTATGACCAGCGTTGCAATATTTCAATGTTCCTGTACCAAAGTCCATTATTCCCACAAAGGCGGTACAGAACATATTAGATTCGTTAGACTCTGAAAGAGCATCGTTGAGCGACTTGATTATCCCTGAAGGCACATGAACGCTTGATGCTACAGTTCTAAACAAGCGGCATGTCACCGACATCACGAGAGATGCTGGTACTCCTTTGCCGGATACGTCGCCTATGATGAAATGCAATTTGTTATTTTCGATAAAGAAATCATATAAGTCACCGCCGACTTCCTTGGCAGGGATGAGTTTTGCGTATAAGTCAACATCTTCGCGTTCAGGGAAAGGAGGGAAAATCTTAGGAACCATACCCATCTGTATGTCGCGGGCGATGCGTAACTCACTCTCGATACGTTCTTTATTGGCAGTTGCTTGTTTCAGTTCATCGATATAATTCTGTAATGACTCTTGCAAAAAGCTAAACGATTTGTGTAATGTCCTCATCTCGTAACTATTGTTGTGACGTGGCAATTTGGCTGAGAAATTGCCTCTTGCTATTTCCATGGCAGAATGTGCAAATTCGTTGAGAGGATGCATCGTATAACGTATAAGGATATAGCATAATATTACTAACAATAACAGTCCTGGTATGGCAACTGTCATCACCTTGGCTCTCATGTCATCGATTTTAGAGAATATGTCGGAGTGCATGCAGCTTACAGCCACCGACCATCCTGCAGCTTGGATTGGTGCATAAAAAAGGAATCTTTCCTCACCATAGTTATATTCTACCATGCCACGCTTGCCGTTAACCATGTCGTGTGCTGCCTTTAAAGTCAGTGAGTCGTTATAATGCAAGGCGATTTCGAACAAAGTCTTGTTAAGAATATAATTTTTATCTCTATGAACAAGGAATGTTCCACCCTGTCCAATCATCAGATTAAATGAATTAGGGTATGTCTTGATGGAGTTGACTTGTTCTGCAAGCAATTCCAATGAAATGTCAGCGGTGAGTATGGCGAACATATTCCCGTTGTCGTCATATAAAGGATAAGAATATGTCGACATAATGGCATCGGCACCACCTTGGTCGAAATAAGGTTCACTCCAATAAGGTTTGTTGAGCAGTTTTGGAATCTGATACCAGTCCATATAATGATAGTCGTAGTTGTTGTTGCCAAGCTGCTTGCTTATAATAGTGTCACCTTCACGATATGAATAGGGTGAATAGAAATGACCTTTTTCTTGGTAGTAGTTTGGTTCGAAAGCTACTGCACTTCCGCAGATATATTCTTCGCTTCTAACGAGATATCTGGTGATGCCATACATATAATCAGGATCATTGATATTTTCTTTTACCACCATTCCTAAATTTTGCACTGCTATCTCCACAGAACTTAATACTTTGTCGATGCGTAATATGGTATTGTCAAGAGCGTCTTGTGCGTGTTCAATCGATTCTTCACGTACTAATTTACGCGATGAGTTGTAATTAAGAAAAACAATGGCTATCAACAATGTTGTTGTCAATATCAAGATAAACAAACTCAACTGTGTTGATAATGAGTTGCCTCTTCTTATTTTGCGTTTATGTTTCATAATCATTCTCCTATTAGCTGTTGTTTGCTTATTCTCTTGTCAGTACGATTATTCTTTAACAGAATCTCATTAATCTGATTTATCTTTTCTTCGGATAGCTCAAATGTAGGTTTGCCTGACTCATTGTCGATTTGAAGGCTAAGAATCTTTTCCAGCATCCATTCTTGGTGTTGTCGGTTTGCAGGCATATCTTCTTTTTCCATAATTTTCATCACAATGTCGAGAGTTTCTTCTGGATGTTGGTGTGCCCATTCCCAACCGCGTTGTGATGCTTGAGCAAAGGCTTCGACCTCATTAGGATATTTCTTGATAAAATCTTTTGTAAAATAAACACCTTCTTCAGGGAAGTCGTAGCCGTAATCAGCAAGATGTATGTATTTGATATCTTCAAAGCCAGAAGAATAAATACTATATGCTTCGTTATATATCATCGCCATTGTGGCATCGATAGCATCCGAAATATAAAGATTGATGCTTTGTACAAATGGCACCCAATTAATGTCGAGTTCGTAATCGTTATTTATTATTTGAGAAAGTAGGCTGTAATGTGTGCTCCAGATGCCTACTTTCTTTTTGCGCAAGTCTTCGAGTTGTGTGATGTTGTTGTCGCGAGGGACTATGACGAGGCCTGTGTGTAATGAGGTCTGCAAGACGTTGGCGATTTCTATGCCATTGCCGATGTTGACGATGGCATCGAAAAGGTTCATGGTGATGGCATTGCAATATCCGTCTTTAAGGCGGTTTATCGCGAAGTCGGAAGCGGAAGAATGTTCTATCTCAACATCGAGTCCAGCTTCTTTGTAGAATCCTAGTTCTTGTGCTACATAATAACCGGCGAACTGACTCTGAGGTAGCCAATGTGGAGTGAATGTGATTTTCTGTGCATTAACTGTTAACGAGAGTGTTAATAATGTAGCTAATAATATTCTTTTCATTGTTTGTAATAATTAAAGTAAGAAAAGCAATGTTCTTGTAGTTCAATTCAGAAACATCTATGTATGTTTGCAATTAGAGCCACAGCTATACGTTATAAATAACGTACGTAATATAATGCACAAATATATTGATTTTTTTATAAAAATGAAAAGCTTTTTTTAGCTTGATTTAGAATCCGATTATAGTCTTAAAGTCTCAAAGTTACAAAGACTCAAAGAACCTTAATAACTCAGCAACTCATAGACTTATTGTCTCGGTGTCTCGGTGTCTCGGTGTCTTGGTGACTTAGTGACTTATAGACTTTAACCGCCATCGGTATCGCTAACAAGAAAGTGCATACGTCGGCCAAGGCTTGTGTCATTTCAACGCCTTGCAATCCGAGGAATAATGGTGCGATGTATAATATCGGAAGGAAGAATATTCCTTGGCGGCACATGGATAATATAGTGGCTGGCCATGTCTTTCTTAATGTCTGCAGCAGCATATTCGTTGATGTCGACAATCCGATGAGAGGGAAGGAGATACATTGCCACCTCAGCACTCTTGTTCCTATGGCGATGAGTTCGCTGTCTTCGTTTCTGAAGAAGCTGATGATATCTGGTGCGAAGATAAATCCTAATGTTCCAGAGAAGAGCAGGAATAATGTCATGATGCTCATAGTGAAAGTGTACGACTCTCTCACTCTGTCGTAGAGCTTGGCTCCATAGTTGAAGCCGCATATAGGCTGGAATCCTTGTCCGATGCCGAGCACTATGGAGAAGGCGAACATCATACATCTCGAAACGATTGAGAAAGCCGCGATGGTAGATGCTTCGTTGCCTGCTGTCGCATATATCGCAGCTGCGTGGTTGAGGCAAATCGTTGAAGTGCATGCCAATACCTGACGGCATAAGGATGGAAGTCCGCCGTCTAAGATTTGTTTGTAATGTTCTAAGGTTGGGGAAAAGTTCTTCAGTCTTATATGTACATTGCCTCCCATGCGGGTGCCTGTCAGCAGTATTATCCAGCTGACGATCTGGCTTATGAGTGTCGCCAGCGAAGCTCCTGTCACTCCCATGTCGAATATTAAGATGAATACAGCGTCGAGTATGATGTTGAGCACAGCTCCCGATGTTATTCCTATCATGGCATAACGTGCGTTGCCTTGCAGTCGCAGCTGGTTGTTCAGCGACAGTGCCGACATCATGAACGGCGTCCCTATCAGGATATAAAACAGATAGTCGTTAGATTGTGATATTATGTCGGGTGTAGCGCCGATAGCTCTCGACAATGGCGTTAAAAATATCAGTCCTAACAATCCTGATATTAGTCCGAAG
>JBGVET010000034.1:0-47279 GCA_045120395.1 Candidatus Limimorpha sp. | reverse complement strand
CATGCTTCTTAAACACTGCCTCTTTCCTTGTCCATAACTTATAAAATTCATCAGCTTGATTGTCACTGCAATGTAATAGATTCAACTCTTGTTCATTACATACATATTCTGCCAGAGACTCTTTATATTCCTTTATTTCTTCAATGTCGATGCCGACTTCTTTACGAGACAAAACGCAACACACTGCATTTTTACAATGACTTAAATTAAAATGCCATCCAGGGTAATTTTTCAAAAATGGTTTCTGGTGCTCTCCATAAAAAAATTCAGGCATCTCATCAAAAACGCCTTCCTCTCGCAATGCGTGTATCAATAAAAGATACGCCAAAGCACATTGTATCCTTCCTTTTAAAAATCTATAATTCAACATTTTGTCTTTTCTCCATTGAGGAAAGAAAGACAAACAATTTTCGATAAGTGTCTCATCGAAAGAATCAATGTCGTTGACGATATAAATTTTCATATTGCAAAGATATGCTTTTTGATTATCAAATCAATAATTCATTTCGAACAATTATTAACATTATCTTGTTATTCAAAAAAAAACAACAATTATGATAGAATTACCTAAATTACCGTACAAAAGAGATGCTTTAGAACCACACATCTCTCAGAGAACCATCGATTTTCATTATGGTCAACATCATGCTGGTTATGTTAAAAATCTCAACAACCTAATTGAAGGATCACAATTTGAAACGATGAGCCTTGAAGAAATCATCAAGAAAAGCGAAGGTTCCATTTTCAATAATGCCGCTCAAGTCTGGAATCACACTTTCTATTGGCACTGCATGACACCAAACGCTAACACTAAACCCCAAGTCAAACTCCTCAATGCTATTGAACGCGACTTCGGAAGCTTCGAAAATTTCAGACAGTTGTTCATAAAACAGGCTGCTACTCTATTCGGATCTGGCTGGCTCTGGCTCGTAGAAGACAATAACGGCAGATTGTCGCTCATGCAGACAAGCAATGCTGAAACGCCACTCACTCACGAAGGTTTGAAACCTCTTCTAACTTGCGACGTCTGGGAACACGCCTATTATCTCGACCAACAAAATCTACGACTCGCATATCTTAATGAATTCTGGCAAATCATAAACTGGCAGTTCGTGGAGAAAAATATGTAACAATTTTGAATGTTTAAAAATAATATTCCCCTCTTCAAATTATTTTTCTATTAACAAAAAAATATCTTTTTTCTTTCGAAAAAAATATTACCTTTGCCTGTCATATTGGGTTATCGTTCAATAATTTGTAGTCGGGCACATGATAATTCAATTATCATTTAATTATTTTTAAACATTCTATTTTATGAGAAAATCTTTACAATTCGCGTTATTCGCAACACTATTATTTTGCGGCGTCAATTTAAGATCCCAAAATGCAACTACTCCTGAAGTAAGAGTTGACAGAAACGAAAACTTCACTCTTGTCGAGGTCCTTGACAGCTACAACTGGCCTTATGACATTTCCAATAATAAACAACATGTCGTCATCCAAGGATTCGGTGCTGTTGATGGTTATTACTGGTCAGAAGAAACTGGCGTCATTGCTTTGACAGGATATCCTTACGCTGTTTCTGACGAAGGTATCGTTGCAGGAACTTACACTAATGGCGTCGGCATGAACGTAGCTGGATTATGGTCTCCAACAACAAAAAAATGGGAGTTCCTTGGAATGAACCCTGCCGTCCCAGAATTCTCAACAGTTGAAGGCGATACCGAATACAATGGCGCTTGGTCAATGACAAACGACGGCTACACTGTCGGCGTTATGCAAGTATATCCAGACTGGACTACAACTTCATATCTTTGGACAAGAGACAATGGTTATACACAGATTTCTAATGGCGTTTCTTCACAAACAAGACCTAACGCTATCAGTGACAATGGCAAAGTGGTAGCAGGTTTCGCTGCTCACGAAACAAAAGGCGAATGGACTCCTTGCTATTGGGTCGACGGCGAAATATTCAGATTCCCTCATCTTTTCGGCGAAGCTTTAAATGTTTCTCATAATGGCAATTACGTCTGCGGTTATTTGTTGGATGGACAATGTTTCGTTTACGACATCCCTAATGACAAATTAGTTAAAATAGCAAACACCCTCGAAGTACATAACTCATTGTCTGCCACTTGCGTAACAGATAATGGTAGTATTTTCGGTCATTCTGACGCTGGTTCTCCTATAGAAAGAAGAGCCTTTGCTTATATCGGCGGCGAATTGATGTATTTCACAGAATACTTACAACTCAAAGGTATTGAAGAAGCAGAAAACTGGACTGTTTATAGTATAACAAATGTTTCAGCTGACGGCAACACATTCATCGGCGCAGGTGTTATTGATGGCGAAGAAAGTTCTTTCATATTAACTATAGAAGATGTAGCTTGTGAAGCTCCTAAAAACTTGACATACACTATCGAACAACCTAACTACAACAACGTAATCCTCAACTGGGAAGCCCCAGAGAATGCTGTAAATGTAACATATAACATTTACACAAACTACACTGGTGCTCCTTTTGCAGAAGGCATCACAGAGACAACATTCACTTTCGACAACATGGAATCAGATGAATATCAGTTCTTTGTCAGAGCAAAATACGATGACGGATGCCTCTCAGAAATTTCAAATGTAATCAGACCTACAGTTTACCCTTGCGCTGAAAATGACAAGTGCGAACTTACTATTGTAGCTACAGACGAATACGGCGATGGATGGGACTTCGGATATATCAGCATTAAAGGATCGTCAAGCGATTTAGAATATAGAGCTGAATTGTCAGACGGCGGAGCTACTAACAATCCTGTGATGATTCCTTTCGAATTATGTCCTGACACTTACTCTTTCTCATGGGTTCCTGGAAACTGGGATGAAGAAAATGGATTTATCATCAACTTCCAAGGCGAAGAACTTTACAGAGCTAACATCGGTGACATCGACACTACTTTCAAGAAAAAACCTATTTTCTTTGAATATGAAATAGCTTGTGAAACAAATGATGATGATGAACCAGGCGAAAGCATTGACGAAAATGAATCTGAATTCAACATCTATCCAAATCCTGTCAAAAACAGACTCTACATAGAAACAGAATCTCATATTGAAGACGTTACGATTATGGATATCTATGGAAGACAACAGACAACAGTCATTGGTCAACAGTCATTGTCAATAAATGTTTCTCACTTAAAATCAGGTATTTATTTCATTAAAATAAATACAACTGATGGCGAAATAACAAAACGCTTCGTAAAAGAATAAAAGATTCATTGTAAAAAAATACAGCATCAAAGTGACATGTCAGTTCAAGCTTGGCATGTCACTTTTTTTATTTGATTTATTACAAAAACAATAAAATATAACAAATTAATATCTCATTAAAATAACTATCTTTGCATACCTTACACATTAAATAATTTTCATGAAAAAATACATAGAATCAATAAAATCATTTTTTGCGTTAACAATATGTTTCATAGCAGTCCTATTCTGCGTTAAATGCTTCGAATTCTTCACATCAGATGCTGTAACACTGACATGTTTCTCAGAAATGATTTATAGCAATCTCATCGCTTCTTTGTTAATGAGTTCCTGTGTCTTCATTATTTTTAACATATTCTCCATTTTTTCAAAAAAGGTCGCTTTTTATATCTGTTCAATTCTATTTTCCATAATCATCCTCGCTGAAATAGGTTTGATATTTTATTATAGATCGACAGGTCTTATGATGGGTAACGAGTTGATAGAACGACCTTTATGGGAGACCATCGCCACAGTAAAAAGCACATTGAACTTCTGGATGATAGCAGCGGCAATATTATTTATAGCCGGATTTATCTTTGTTAATTATAAAATTGTCAAAAGACAAAGTTCAAAAGCCAACGACCATCAGCCAACAGCCCAAATAGTCCTAGTGTTAATGCTGATTTCAATACCTTTATTTTTCATCATAAAACCTCATCAAAATAATGATGCAGTAAACAAAATTTGGTATTGTTTCTATTCTTGCTTTATGGATAAAGAAGCACAAAACGCTGATATTGTTTTATCCAAATTAGAATTTAACGAAGAAAAAATCGAGAAATATAAATCGATATTCCCAGAGAGAGAAATCTCAGACGACAGATATCCTTTGGAAAGAACTGATAATATTAATAATGTATTAGGACAATATTTCAAAAAATCTAAAGAAAAACCTAATATCGTTTTCATCATTGTTGAATCTTTAGGCGCTGACTTATTTGGTGTTAACAAATACGGTTACACATTTACTCCTTTCTTAGATTCATTGTCACGACATTCATTGCTGTGGACCAACTGTTTATCAACAACTCCACGTAGTTTTGGCGCCGTTCCAGCCATCACTGGTTCAGTACCTCATGGATTAAAAGGCTTCCAATTTGGAGACATCCCAGAATATAATTCATTATTCAGCGTGTTGAAAGATAATGACTATTATACAAGTGTATTCTACTCAGGAGAATATTCCTTCGATAAAGTATACGATTATTTGGTATCTCAAAAAGTTGATTTTTTAGCACCGCTTTTTGAAGATCAGAAAAAGAAAGAAAACAAACACCTAGATTACACTTACTGGGGTTATCACGACATGCCTATGTTTGACAAAAGCATGGATATCATTGAACAACGTGATAAAAACAAATCATATTTTGATGTGTTCATAACGATATCTCAACACGATAACAGATTAAGGCTCAACAAAAAAGAAGATGCTGACAAATATTATGAAAAAGCTTCTAAAATTATAGAGACATTGCCAGAAAGTGAACGTAACAAGATGAGCGAAAACTTAGGTTTTCTAGCTGGTACAATATATGGCGATGACGCAATACGACATTTTATTAACCGATATTCAGAATATTACAAAGATGGCAATTACATCTTCGTAATCACTGGAGACCACAGTCTTAACATAAATCCAAAAAATCCTTTGGATGCATTTCACGTACCTTTAATTATATGGTCTCCGATGTTGCAAAACACAGATAGTTTTAATTCTGTAGTTTCACACAATGATATAGTTCCTACTTTAAATGCGTTATTAAGAGATAATTATAATTTCAAAACACCAAAAACAATACATTGGGTCGGAGAAGAACTCGATACAATACGAGATTTCCATTGCGACTTAAAAACATGCTTTTTGAGATACAACAGAACTATCTTTGATGGCATTTACGAAAACTATTATTACGATTTCTCCAAATCTAAAAAAGCATATTTCATTGATGAAAATCTTGAACTTACAGAAGTAAATGACAATGATTTGGTTAATAATATCGATGAAAATTTCAAAACACTGATATATGCCGACAATTATTCATACACAAATAATAAGTTAAGCAAAAAGCCTATTTTCCCACAAAACAAATTTAAAGTCATTAGTGAATATGTCGTTGATTCAGTATATTGCTCATCATTGGCAGAAAAACCTAGCATTAGAAAACCTAATGCCGTGAATATAATTTCTGATGACATTGAGTCTATTTATAGCGAAATAAAGATTATTATGACTGCCGATGTGATATATACTGGCAATGTTTGGCAAGATCAGTTTATCAATTTAGGTGTAAACTTAAATTACAATAAAGGTCAAAAGATAAATGCTTTCGACAATATATCAAAGAGTTTTTCAAATAGAGAATACAACCCTAATGAAGTAACTAAATTAGAATTCACTAAAGTATTCAACGTCAAAGATTTCAAAAATATAGATTTCGATATATATCTAAAATCCGCAGATAAGGACTATCTATGGAATCCAGAACATAGCGTTATGTTAAAGAATGTTAACATCAAGGTATTAGGAACATTGTAAATTTTAGGACCCTAGAATTCTAAAAAATATCTGGTGTTGGATAATCGACAAGGACAACTTTCACGTTAGGATTCTCGCATAATTTCTTTGTGAATTCCACATTTTCAGGTGTATATTCCTTTGGTGTATCCCAGAAATGAATATTCTGTTCTGGGAAGCTATCACATAAAAGAGGGAACATTGTGTATTCACAGCTTATCGCATCAGGCTGAAGTTTTTCTATTTTAGAACGTATTATTTTTACGATACTAACAGAATCAGCAGGTCTCCTATTTTTCCAATAATAGAGATTGTCAACCCACAATATTGTGTGAAAATCATTGTCTTTTGCAATTTTCAAAGCTTCCAAATCCTGACTTTCCACAAACGCAACATCTTTTATTCCGTACTTCTCTGCCAACGGATTTAGAACATCAAAAACCTGATTTGCATTTTTATATGAAAGATTTTTGAAATCGATCCAATAATAAGTCTTGCTTGGTTCTTTCAACATTGCCAGCCACTCGTTCAGAGGCAGATTTTTAGATGTGTCGGCCACGACTCTTCCAACATAAATGTCATTTTTTTCCGGAGAATAAATCACATCAACTTCAAGTCCTTCAAAAAGACCTTCTAATTCTTGAGCTTCATATTTTGAATAAACGCCGTGTTTCCAAAGCTTTGATTCTGGATAATTGAATTCCGTAAATGTCGGGAGACATTTTTCACATGAAAATAATGTAAACAATATTATTAGATTAAAGAATACCCTTTTCATTTTTCAATATTTTATATGTTGCAAAGATAATTTTTTTTGACAAAAAATAATAACTTTGCAGAAAATAGAAAATCATACAATTATGAATACTAAAGCTAAATTTATCATCATGGGAAGCATGATCACCTTGTTAAGTTGCGGACATAATGCAACAAAACTTTCTGTTAAAGAATATCCAGAAACAAGAAAAGACGCTACTGTCGTCGATGAATATTTTGGAACAAAAGTAGCTGACCCTTATCGCTGGCTAGAAAACGACACCACTGCAGAGACAGCACAATGGGTTGACGCACAGCGTGCAGTGACAGAGGATTATCTCTCTCAGATTCCTTTCCGCGAAGCTTTGAAACAACGCATGACCGAACTCGTCAACTACGAACGTTTCAGCCTTCCTTCAAAACGCTTCAACCGTTATATCTTCTCAAAGAACGACGGCCTCCAAAACCAGAATGTCATCTATATCCAAAACTCATTAGAAGAAGAGCCTTCAGTCCTCCTCGACCCTAACACCTTGTCAGACGACGGCACCGTGGCTTTAAGCGGCACATTCCAATCTAACGACGGCAAGTATCTCGCCTACAGCATCCAACGTAGCGGCTCCGACTGGGTCGAGATTTATGTCATGGACATCGCGACACGCCAACTTCTTACAGACCACATCCAATGGGCTAAGTTCACAGGCGCGTCATGGTACAAAGACGGTTTCTTCTACGGCGCATACGACCGTCCTGAAGAAGGCAAGGAATTCAGCAACGTAAACGAAAACCATAAAATATATTACCATAAACTCGGCACACCTCAAGAAGAAGATGTCTTGTTCTACGAAAATCCAGAACAACCACGCTACTTCCACACCGTATATCTCACTGAAGACGAAAAATATATGTTCATGACAGAAAGCGGTCAAGGCGCAGGTCACACCTTGTGGATTAGAGATATGCAAAATCCTGAAGACAAGTTCGAACAAATCGGTTTCGACATGAATTATAATTACAGCCCAATCGATGTCATCGACGGAACATTATATATCTCAACAAACTACAACGCACCTAAAGGCAAAATCTGTAAGGTTGATGTTAATAATCCTAAGATGGAAAACTGGGTTGAAGTTATTCCAGAATGTGAAAATGTCATCGCTGGCATCAACCTCGCCGATGGCAAGATGATTGTCACTTACGACCAAGACGCTTCACACCACGCTTACGTCTACACTATGGACGGCAAGATGTTACACGAAATAGCACTGCCAACATTCGGCTCTATAGGCATCAGCAGCGACTATAAAGACAAAGAAGTTTTCTACGCCTTCACATCTTTCGCTTTCCCAACAACGATTTACAGATATAACATCGACGACAATACTTCTGAAGTGTTCCGCGCTCCTGCCATCGATTTCAATTCTGAAGATTACGTCACAGAACAAGTCTTCGTCACCTCAAAAGACGGTACCAAAGTTCCTATGTTCTTGACATACAAAGAAGGTATGAAGAAAGACGGTAACAACCCAGCATTGCTTTATGGCTACGGCGGTTTCAACATCACATTAAATCCTAGCTTCTCAACATCGAGACTTCCATTCCTTGAAAACGGCGGTGTCTATGCTTTGATGAACCTTCGCGGCGGCAATGAATATGGTGAGGAATGGCATATAGCAGGAACTAAGTTACAGAAACAAAATGTCTTCGACGACTGCATCGCATGTGCTGAATATCTCATCGAGAACGGCTACAGCAATACAAGCAAGATGGCAGTCAACGGCGGTTCCAACGGCGGCTTGTTGGTAGGAGCTGTTGTAAACCAACGCCCTGACTTATTCGCAGCTGCTGTTCCACAAGTGGGTGTCATGGATATGTTACGTTATCATTTGTTCACAATCGGCTGGAACTGGGCTAGCGACTACGGCACCAGCGAAGAAAGCAAAGAGATGTTTGAAGCGCTTTATGCATATTCACCATTACATACAATCCAAAACGGAGAGGATGTCAACTACCCTGCTATTATGGTGACTACAGCAGATCACGACGACCGCGTCGTTCCAGCTCACTCATTCAAATATGCAGCTGCATTGCAAGATGCACAGACAGGCGACAACGTAAAAATCATCAGAATCGACAGCAAAGCAGGTCACGGCGCTGGCAAGCCAATATCTAAAGTCATCGAAGAACAAGCTGATATCTATGCTTTTATAATGTACAATTTACAATGTACAATTAATAATTAACAATTCTAGCCTGAAAGGCTGTTACAGATATAACGTATGGCAACGCCTAATGATAAACATAACTAATAAATCTGGACTTATACTCGAAGGTGGAGGCATGAGAGGTGTCTTCACCTCCGGAGTATTGGACTGCTTCATGGATAATAGCATCCGTTTCCCTTACACCATTGGCGTCAGCGCTGGTGCTTGTAACGGACTGTCTTACATCTCAAACCAAAGAGGCAGAGCCAAATTCAGCAACATCGATTTACTCGAAAAATATAATTACATCGGAATAAGACATCTCTTGAAAAAAGGCAACATCATGGACTTCGACTTGCTGTTTCATACTTTTCCAGATGAGATAATTCCTTACGATTATGAAAAGCTAGCAAGCTGCGAGGAACATTACGAGATGGTCACCACCAGTTGCAAGACTGGCAAAGCCTGTTATTACGAAGAAAAGAAAAATCCTAAAAGAGTCATCGACATTGTGAAGGCATCGAGTAGCCTGCCTTTCGTTTGTCCAATAACATACGTCGACGGCGAACCTATGTTAGACGGTGGCATAGCCGATTCCATCCCAATCATGAGAGCTAGAGAATTAGGCTACAACAACAACGTAGTTGTTCTCACTCGCAACAAAGGATATCGCAAGAAAGAAAAAGACATGAAATACGTGTCTTTATTTTACAAACAATATCCAGCGATGCAAGAAGCTATCAGAAATCGTAATAGGATTTACAACGAACAAATCTCTATGATTGAAGCCATGGAAGAACGTGGCGAAATCGTTGTCATCCGTCCAGAACGACCTATCGAAGTCGATAGAATGGAACGCGACAGCAAGAAACTGATAGCACTCTACGAAGAAGGATATGAATTAGGACTTAAGGAATTGAGGAACTAAGGAATCCCTCATACCCTCATACCCTCAAATCCTCATACCCTTATACCCTCATACCCTCAAATCCAATACATCAAACCGTCACTAACAACATCGCCTCGATGTCTTTTTCCAATCTACTTGGTTTGACTGTAGGCGCGTAACGTTTTATTTTCTTTCCATCAGCTGAGATAAGGAATTTTGTGAAGTTCCATTTGATGTCATCACCCAGGATATTTTTCGTTTTCTCTTTCAAGAAAGTATAAATCGGTGAAGCATTCTCGCCATTCACGTCTATCTTCTTCATCATCTGGAAAGTCACGCCATAGTTGACCTGACAGAAGTTGCTGATTTCCTCGTCGCTCCACGGGTCTTGCTGCGCAAACTGATTGCAAGGGAAACCTAAGATGACGAGGCCTGCACTTTTATATTTTTGATTCAATTCTTCGAGACCTGCGAACTGCGGAGTGAAGCCACACTTGCTCGCAGTATTAACAATAAGTAAAACCTTACCTCTGAACTGCTCGAAATCAAGTTCTTTTCCATTTGAAGTCAAAGCTTTAAAGTCATATATCGTCTTCATAACCGGCAATTTATTTTTATTAATAAACCATTGTTTATTTGAAATGTTCAGGTTTAAATAGTAAATTTGCTCATAATTTTTTTAGTATGGACTCAATATTTCAAGTAAGCGGACAAATCGTAGATGTGATAAACTCTCGTATTTTCAAAGGAACTATCTTTATTGAAAATGGAAAGATTATCAACATAATAGAAGATGACAACGACAACAATCAGATTATCATGCCTGGTTTTGTTGACTCACACATTCATATCGAAAGTTCATTGCTTGTACCTACCGAGTTTGCACATCTCGCTGTTGCCCATGGCACTGTAGCAACAGTAAGCGACCCACATGAGATTGCCAACGTCTTAGGCGTAGAAGGCGTCAAATATATGATTGAGAATGGAAAGAAGTCTCCGATGAAATTCTATTTCGGAGCTCCGAGCTGCGTGCCTGCCACCTCTTTCGAGACATCAGGAGCTATCCTGGATTCGGCAGCTGTCGACGAGCTTCTCTCTTTAGATGAGATAAAATATCTTGGTGAGATGATGAACTATCCTGGAGTCATCTTTGAAGATGAAGAAGTTATAAAAAAGATAGAATCAGCGAAACGACATAACAAGCCTATCGACGGTCATGCTCCGCTTTTAAGTGGAAACGATTTAATGAAATATTGCAATGCGGGGATTAGTACTGACCACGAATGTTCGAATATTCAAGAAGCCCGCGAGAAGATTTCTCTTGGCATGAAGATACAGATTCGCGAAGGCAGCGCTGCCAACAACTTCGATGCTCTCATCCCTCTCATCAAAGAACATCCCGACAAAATCATGTTCTGTTCCGATGACATGCATCCTCATGAGTTTATCAGAGGTCATATCAACAGACTCGTGGAAAAAGCCATTTCTTTGGGTTACGATATTTTAGATGTAATAAAAGCTGCCACCTTAACACCTGTAAAACATTATAATCTGGAAGTCGGATTATTGCAGAAAAACGACCCTGCAGATTTTATCATAATCGATAGTTTTAACAATTTCAATATCTTAAAGACTTATATTGATGGTAATTTAGTCGCTGAAAATTATAAGTCACTAATAACATCCGACAAAGTAAACTCAATAAATAAATTCGCAGCCGAGAAAGTCTTAATCAAAGATTTCAGAATAGCCGATATTGGAAAAGAAGTAAAGATTATCAGTGCTATAAGTGGTGAAGTTCTAACAGAAAAGTCTATTGGCAGACCTAAATGTGTTAATAATAATTTAGTCAGCGATGTTGACAACGATATTTTGAAAATCGCTGTAATCAACCGTTATGAGAAGAAAAAGATTGCCTTAGGTTTCATTAAGAATTTCGGTTTGAAGAAAGGAGCGATTGCTTCAAGTGTAGCACACGACAGCCATAACATCGTTGTCATTGGTTGCAGCGATGAGGAGATGGCTAGAGCTGCCAATATGATTATCAAGTCGAAAGGCGGATTAGTAGCCTGGAGCTACGATCAACACAAATGTATTCCACTTCCTATCGCAGGACTTATGACCGATCAAAACGGATATAATATAGCAGATGATTATATATTATTAGTAGCTTTAGCGAAAGAATTCGGATCAACATTAAATGACCCGTTCATGACAATGGGATTCATGTCGTTGCTCGTGATACCAAAATTAAAACTCAGCGACAAAGGACTCTTCGACTGCGAGAAATTCGAATTCACAACGCTATTTGAATAAAACTCAGAAACTCAAAATCTCAGAAACTCAAAATCTCAGAAACTCAAAATCTCAGAAACTCAAAAAATTCTGAGGTTCTAAGTTTTTGATTTTTTGAATTTCTTAATTAAATTCCCACGTCTCTTCCAAATCGATGTCCCAATTTGCTTTAACATCGAAGACGTCTTTATGGAAATAAACTGCTTCTGGAAGTCGTTTCTTGGAATAATCTCCTGACGACCATCTGCCGTTACCGTCATTATCGATGATAGCTTTGAGCTTGTATTTTTTTGGAGAAAGATATCTGAATTCTATTTTCTTCGATTTGTCAACTATTTGTTTTGCAACGAATTTATCTTTATCATCAAGAAGTTCTACTATAACTTGTGGGACATTTTCCGGCACTTCAACAGTTACATAAATATTTCCATATTCCGACAAAGCAGGCACTTTGAAAGAAAATAGCGTCGTATCGTTAGTAGTTCCTTTGAAACTATAAAACACAGAATCAGGGATAATAATTTTATACGATTTCTCTGGTTCCAAAGTCTTGTCAAGTTTATATTTCAAGCCGAAAGAATCTATCTTTACAAAATGCAAATCATTGATTATGGTATCATTATCCACTATATACCAAGTAGTGTCACGCATTGATATGTTTGTGACAGGTTCTTTAAAAGAAAGTATCAAATCTTGTTCAGGAATAATTCTACTAGAAATAATGTTTGTCTTAATTTCCAACGATTTAGCTACTTCTTCTTGTTTGCCTCTTTTTGCATTAGCCTTACGAGCTTTCAGACTCAACAAGGTAGTATCATTTATTAATGTATCGTAGTTTATAGCAAACAAAAGGCTATCTTTATTAGGAGTGTAATACCAGTTTATAGTATCGTAATTTACTGAATATGTTTTCAATATATTGAAGGTATCTGGCAAGGTTTCCAACACCTCTATTTTAACATCTTGCGCTGGGCGATTGAAGGCGAAACGAAGAAGTCCATCTTCTACAACCTCTTTCTTAAGTAATTTTTGAATTGTATCTTCTTGCAAAAATGTATATAAAGTAACAGGCTTATGTTTCTTAACCTCATGTTTTACAGAGTCATTCGATAAAGAATCATTATGAATAATGTATTTTGTATTATAAATTGGACAGACCAGACTATCTAAAAAAGCGATGCTTTCGTTTGGCAAATCGAATTTCATATTTGAATTTTCGTCTTTCAAAGCAAATATTAGATAATCGCTTTCTTTCAATCCCGAGAACTTAAACTTACCATCTTTGTCACTTTTTGTAACATAATAAGGTTTTACGGAATAAGGAAGAGAATCGAGGCTAATAGTGTCATTTACATCCAAATAAAGCATTACTAAATAATCTGCAGAAGGCTTGTGGTCTACAGCCTGAAGCAATGTTCCTTCTAAAGTTAAAGTATCAATATTTGCTCCAGTAGAAAAGACGAAAGAATAATTTTTAAAGATGTTGCCTTCATGGAGGTCTTTGATTGCCTCTCCAAAATTTATAGAATATGTGGCATCAGATTTCAATGGTTCTTTAAACTTAATTATCAACGACTTACCACTAAGTTTATAGTCAGGATTTTTTTCCAATGGTGGTGAAATCAAGATATTGGAGTTTGGATTATTAAGAGTTACATACTCATCGAAAGTGATATGTATATCCTTATCTTGAAAGTTAGTTGATTGATTTTCAGGAGTTGCAGACAATACTACAGGAGGTATTTTATCTTTAGGACCACCAGAAGGAGAGACGACATTAGCACATCTCATAAAGCTCAGCATCAGAATGAATGCGAGACAGTTGAATATATATTGATAGATTTTTTTCATAATTGCAAAGATAAAAAAAGGCTAAAGACTAAAGGCTAAAGACTAAAGATTTTTTGCCAATTCCTAATTGATAAGACGCTTCAATGTATGTTAATTTTTATGGAAACATTGAAACATCTCTACTTCATTCCTAACTTTTCAAAAGTAAAGCCTCTCTCCGTATAATATTCAAGGACTTTTATAAGAGCTGGAATCATATTATTGAGAGCTTTTTCGCTATCGTGGAAGACTATTATGCTACCGTCACCAGCATTTTTTATCACATTATTAAAACAATCATCTGGAGTCAATGATTTATCCCAATCGTAGGAAATCACAGTCCAAGCGACGATTTTGAGTTTCTGAGTTTCTGAGTTTCTGAGTTGCTGAGGTTCTGAGTTTCTAAGTTTCTGAGATTCTGAGATTCTGAGTTTCTTTTTAAGTTCTCTTATCTGCGAAAATCTAATCCTACCATGAGGTGGACGGAACAGCGGCGATTGAATCAATGCGTCTGCTTCGATAACAGAATCGAAGTAATCTTTGGTTTTTGTGATTAAACCTTTCTCATGATTAAAAGTGTGGTTTCCGACGGAGTGACCTTCTTTTTTAATAAGTTCGAATGTTTCTTTATATTTTTTAACATTATTGCCAACACAGAAGAAAGTCGCTTTAGCGTTAAATTTCTTTAAGATTTCAAGTACCTGCGGAGTTATTGTAGGATGCGGACCATCGTCGAAAGTAAGATAGATTTTCTTTTCGCCTTTAGGCATTTCCCATATCAGCGAAGGATAGAAAAGTCTTAATATTTTTGGAGTTGTGATGAGACGCATAATCAGTTCAATAAATTTAACCTATTTGTGATAATGTCTTTATATGCAATTTTCATTTCATCTGGTAAGAAAGAAATATCTATAAAGTCGAACCATTTATCTTTTACTTTCAAGAATTTATTAAAAATATTTCCAATAACTTTTTCTTCTAATTCCGACTCCCGCATTGAAATTTCAAAATCCGATTTTCTAATTTTACGCTTCTTTCCATTCAATGTAAGAGCAAGTTCCTCAATGTCTTCAGGCATAACCAAAGCCGTTGACAACATATCATAAGCCGGTGTAAGATTATATAGATGATCGACTTTACTATACAAAGAAAAATTTTTCAGATGCATATCTGCATTACCTGTTATCCATGAAAAAACAACTTGTTCCCAATAGTTTACTAAATCCAATTTGGGAACAGATGAATATTTTTGTATGACTTTTGCAATTTGTTCATACGAGCCTTTGTACTTATGTTCCGTCAAACGTTCTGTAAGCTGACACATATCTTCCATTGCCAATTTTTCACCATTTTCAGTACGATCTATACGTCGTGTTATATAACAAAGTTCACCATCTGAAAACCGAATCAAACTATGAGGAACAACTTGGATTTTCGCTATTTCAGCTAAATGCATAGTTAAATCCTCTAATTCAGGAAGATTTGCAAAACGTTCCGTCTGAGGTTTTAGAATATACCTTCCCCACAAACCAACAATTGTGAATCTCTCTGCCTCATTACGACCGCCTTTTTTTATATCCAAAGACAATTTTGCTTGTACGCCTGTTAATGTCGTTTGGCTACGCACAACCTGTCTTGCAAGTTCGGTAAGATTGTCTCGAGTATAAGGCAACTCTGGAGCTGTTGTTGCACCGAATATTTTTCTCGAACAAGAACTATGAAAATCTATCTCATTATCAGCAAGCTCTTTATAACAAAACAAACATTTCATACTACTTCTCCTCATTATTTATAAGTTCAACACCAACAGCACCAATACAATCTTTACAACATGCCACTAACAACGACATTCTATCACGAGCATCTATCTTCCAATTATTTTCAGCTATATCCAACAACCAGCCTTCTGGAATAAGTCCGTCAAAAAAGGGGAAAAGAACTTTTTCATTATACGGTTTTTCCGTCAATGGCAATGTTAAACTTATAGCTTCAGCTTTAGTTGAATAAAGAAAATCCAAATCATACTGAAATGTATACCCATTCTCATCCTCGGTAAGAATTCCAGCTTTTTCACCTCGTAAAAAAACGGTAGCTTGTTTCATAATTCAATATCTTTTTCAATCTTAACAACACCCACTTCACATCCGAATAAATTCAAAATCTGATTGACTTTATCTAAACGAAGAGTCTGTTTGCCTTGTTCAAGTTCTCTAACAAAACGAAGACCGACACCTGATTTCTCAGACAAGTCAATTTGCGTGAGATTATACTGCTTACGCATTAGTTTTACATATTTTGATAAACTGCTTTGTTCCATAATTATACCCTTTAGGGTGCAAATATAATTAAAATATTTTATTTTACACCTTTTCGGGTATAAAAATACAAGCAAAAGACTCAATTATACCTTAAAGGGTATAATCAACCAAAGACAAAAGACAAATGGTTAAAGTAGTGAAGTTTAAGTTTAGAGACTATTGTGATATTTTTTGTTAAAATTTTATTGTAAATAACGAATGTTTTATATGAAAACAATCATACTATAGGTACAGATATGATTATAATAATTTAACAATCAATGTATTACCCCCCCGATTTTTATTTAAAAAACTCCATTAACACTTGTTTTTATAAAAAATAAATACAATATTTGTGGTGGAAAATTAATTAAAAGTATAACTTAAAAACTTACAGCCATGAAAAGATTATTAGTCATTTTATTTTTAGCATTCTCTTATATAGGAATCGCTCAAAACGATTATGTTATTGTTGACAAGCAAAATTCAGGTGAGACAAGCGAACTACAAAGCACTCCAAAATTAGGCTACGACAAATTAGCGGCTGAATACGAAGCCACGAGCATGCAATTAGCAAAGACAAACTATTATCTAGACAAATATGCACGTCAAGCATTGTCGGGTGATATTTTGATTATAGCTGGCAGTGTTTTTACAAGTATGGCTGCATTTTGCGGATCTGTTGACACAGCACTTTTATGCACAGTAGTAGGACTTGGAGCTGGCATCACAGGATATGTCATGAAACTTTCAGCGTACAATCACATACAATCCAACAGATTAAAATACGACGGATTCAAAGTGAGTTATAAGTTATAACGGAAAAAGGCTGCTAATCAGCAGCCTTTTTTGTTTTTGTACCCCCACCGGGAATCGAACCCAGATTTAAAGTTTAGGAAACTTTCGTTCTATCCGTTGAACTATAGGGGCTTTCCTAATTCATAATGCATAATGCATAATTGAAATGAATAACTTCCTTTAGACTTTAGACTTTTGTCTTTCGCCAATTACGTCTGCAAAAATAGTGATTTTTTGTCAATAATTAATTTTTCATTTTACATTTATTATTTTGCCAAAATAATTACCTTTGTGGGATTTTAATATTTCACAATAAAGAATTTTCACAAGATGAAGGTTTTTAATTTTATCGTTGATATTCAACGTTTTGTAGAAGAAAAACATAACTTAGGACTTAAAGTAGGTTTCGTTCCTACAATGGGAGCGCTTCACGAAGGTCATCTTTCATTGATAAATCGTGCTAAAAAAGACAACGACATTGTCGTTAGCAGCGTTTTCGTAAACCCAATTCAGTTCAATAATCCTACCGATTTAGAGAAATATCCTCGTACTCCAGAACTCGACATAGAGAAACTCCAAAACGCAGGATGCGACGCTGTCTTCATGCCTTCTGTAGAAGAGATGTATCCTGAAAAAGTGGATGACCACTACGACTTCGGAGATTTAGAACGCGTCATGGAAGGTGCTTGTCGTCCTGGTCACTTCAACGGCGTGGCTATCGTGGTCCGCAAATTGTTCGAAATAGTAAATCCTGACAGAGCTTACTTCGGAGAGAAAGATTTCCAACAACTTGCAATCATCAAGAAAATGGTTGGCAACCTTAATATGGGTTTGGAAATAGTTCCTTGTCCAATCATCAGAGAAAACGACGGTCTCGCAATGAGTTCTCGCAACGTACGTCTCAACGAAGCAGAACGTGCAATAGCTCCTAAAATCTTCGCTACTCTCAACGATGCCGTTTCAAAAAAAGATTCAATGTCACCAGCAGAAATGAGAGAATATGCTCTCGCTAAATATGCTGAGATAAAGGAGTTTGACGTGGAATACGTTGAAATCACAGACGAAATAAATTTACAATCTATAAATAACTGGAACGAATGTGAACATGCTCGTATCTTCGTAGCTCTTCAACTTGGTCCAGTCCGCTTAATTGATAACGTTAGAATTTTTTAATATGAATATTGAAGTTCTTAAATCCAAAATCCACCGCGCTACAGTAACACAAGCCGACCTTAATTATATCGGCAGCATCACTATCGACGAAGATTTATTAGATGCTGCTAATATCATTGAAAACGAACGTGTTGACATTTATAACATCACCAATGGCGAACGTCTTTGCACTTACGCTATCAAAGGTGAACGCGGTTCTGGCGTCATCGGAATCAACGGCGCAGCAGCTCATAAAGTAAACGTAGGCGACCTCGTCATCATCGTTTCTTACTGCTCAATGGATTTCGAAGAAGCAAAGAAACACAAACCTTCTATCGTATTCCCTAAAGAAAACAACAAATTATAATGGTAAAGACGCATCATAATGCGTCTCAATAAAATAATAAAGCATTGAACAAGAAGATTTCCAATACATTGACATATATAGTTTTCCTTTTATTGGGAGTTCTTCTTTTATGGCTTTGCTTTAGAAAAATAAATTTCACAGAAGTCTTGGATTATGTCAAGACTGCCAAATATTCCTGGATGTTGCTAAGTCTGGCATGTCTAGGAATATCTTTATTTTTCAGAGCATTACGATGGAATATACTCATAGAATCTCTTGGATATAAAACAAGAGTGTCAACGACTTACGAGTCGGTTCTGATAGCATATTTCGCCAATACGGTCTTCCCACGACTCGGCGAAGTAACACGCTGCGGAACATTAACCAAAAAAGAAAACATACCTTTCGACAAGTCATTCGGAACCGTCATCTCAGAACGCGTCCTCGACCTTGCTGTTCTTTTCGCAATGGCGATATTAGTCGTTCTGTTTCAATGGAGTCTGCTCGGAAGTCTGATAACTTCATGGCTTAATCCTTTGATAGAATCATTAAAAAATAATGTCGTTTTAGGTGTAGTTTCAATCTCTGCATTGATATTGCTTCTCGTTGTTTTCATATTCATTTTCAAAAAGAAAAAAAGCATAATAACAGAAAACAAAATCTACAAGAAAATCGCCTCGATATGCAACGGCTTCCTCGATGGCATCAAGACAATTTTCACCATGGAGAAGAAAGGCCTGTTTATACTTTATACATTATTAATATGGGGATTTTATGTCGTAATGACGTGGCTGCCATTTTATATGCTTCCTGAGACATCGCATCTCGGATTGACAGAAGCCATCACTTTATTAGGATTGGCGACACTCGGAGTCGTGGCACCGGTTCCAGGTGGAATGGGAGTCTATCACTTCATCGGAATACTTTTATTAAACGGATTTTACGGCATCTCAGAAGCGGCAGCGGTTTCATTTGTCACAATAAACCACACAAGTCAGATGATATTCTATCTCATAACAGGCATTATCTCTTACGTCTTAATGTTCTTTATTGATAGAAGAAAACCGATTAATGGCTAAAGGCTAAAGACAAAAGGCAAAAGGAGGATTAACATGAAACATTTAGAAAAGATTTACGATAAGATTTTAGATGACAAATCTCTTGAAGAGAAGTTGAATTTGTGGCGTGAGGAAGGAAAGACGATAGTTTTTTCAAATGGTTGTTTCGACATTTTACATCGTGGTCATGTGGAATATCTTTCAAAAGCCGCTGACCTTGGCGATGTGTTGATAATCGGCTTGAATACTGACGCTTCGGTAAAAAGAATCAAAGGTCCATCGCGACCAGTCAATGATGAAAAAGCACGCGCTGTGGTGCTGGCAGCATTGGAATTCGTAGATGCGATAATGTTTTTTGAAGAAGATACACCATATAATTTGATCAAACGCGTTCAGCCTGACGTACTTGTAAAAGGTAAAGATTACAAGGCAGAAGACATCGTCGGCTACGACATCGTCACCAACAAAGGTGGAAAAGTAGAGACGATAGAATTAGTTGAAGGGTTTTCTACGACGAAGACGATAGGGTTAATGAAGAATGTATAATGTATAATGTATAATGTACAATGAAAAATGAAGAATTATACATTGTACATTATACATTAAATATCAATCAATCTTCAGCACCAATCCTTTCAGATAAGCTCCTTCTGGATGATAAATATTTACTGGATGGTCATCTGGCTGGTCGAGTTGGAATATTATCTGAGCCTTACGTCCTGCCTCGATAGCGGCTGCCATCACTATGCTTTGGAACTGAGCCTTGTCGACGGCCTGTGAGCAGCTGAAAGTGAACAAGAGTCCGCCTTCTTTTATCTTCTTAATCGCTTCGTTATTGATAAACTTATAACCTTGCAAACCTCTGTGCAGCGACTTATGATTCTTAGCGAATGCTGGAGGGTCGAGGATGATAAGGTCGAACTCGCCTTTCTTCATATTCTGAAGGAAAAGCTTCGCATCTTCAGCGACGCTAGGGTTTTCATTGATATCGAATCCGTTGAGAGCGATATTCTTCTCACAAGCAGCGATAGCTTTCTTTGAACAATCGACAGAAACGACTTTATTCGCACCGCCTCTCAATGCCGTTACAGAAAAACCGCCTGTGTAACAGAATGTATTGAGAACATTCTTTCCTTTAGCGAGCTGTCTCACTAAATCACGATTAAATCTTTGGTCGAGGAAGAAACCAGTCTTCTGCCCTTCTTCCCAGTCAACGAAGAACTTAGAGTCATTCTCCAACACAAATTCATCAGAACTTTCACCTATCAGATAACCGTCTTCAACGGCATCTTTTCCCATACGTTGCATCGCCTCGGAACTCTTGTTATAGACAGAGGTTATGTTAAGACCTTCAATAGTCATAAGTGCATCAGCGATAGCCTTCACGTTGAGAGCCATGCCTTCAGTCTGAGCCTGAACGACGGCAGTCTTTCCATAAATATCGATTATCAAACCTGGAAGATTATCACCTTCAGAATGAACGAGACGATAACAATTTGTATGTTCGTTATCTGTCAATCCCATCAACTTACGGAGTTCAAAAGCTTTAGCGAGACGTTCTTTCCAGAAATCTGAATCAATTTTTCTGTTATCAAAAGTCAATATTTTAACTGCGATATTGCCAGCTTCTGCGAAGCCAGTTCCAAGGATATTATTTTTATAATCAACTACAGTGACGATGTCGCCTGCTTGTAAATCAGCAGCTGCACTTTCTATTGCACCAGAGAAAATCCATGGATGATAACGTTTTACGGCTTCGTCTTTGCCTTTGCGAAGTTTGATGATAGGATAATTATTCATGATTATAATTTTGTACAAAGATAAAAAAAGACTAAAGGCTAAAAGCTAAAGATTAAAGATTTTTTTAATGAACATCTCCAATCCCTAACTCCTAATTAATTAGACGCATCAACGACATATTGTTTATTTTTCCGTGTCGTATGATACGTCTCTACAACTCCTAATTCCTAACTAATAAAGGTAATATCTCTTTCTCAAAAATCGATTTCTCTATGATTCTGTAATGCGGATGATATTCAGAATTGTAAATATCGCTGTGATGGACTGCATATTCACCTCGTTCCAAAACTGAATGTATCATCTCCAGATCTTTTTCAAAATTTTCAAGATTCAAATCCATCGAGATTATGACAGCTTCTATCTCAGACCATTCCGTCTTCCATTCCTCAACGTCATTCAGATTAACATTCTCAACACTTCTTAAAAAAGCATCGAAGAAATCTTGATACGATATTTTGTTTTCTTTTATAACCGAAAGATTGACTCTGTAATAATTAGATTCGTAACCTGTCGGCTCGTAATATTTCTCATGATATACTGTCGAATGATTCAATTCGTTACGAAGATAATTTCCAGCCTTAGAAGTGTCGCTGACAAGATGTCCCGGACCGAATCTGTCTTGAAAGAAACTCTTGTACAAATCCTGCAAAGTCGATTTTGGAAAGTCGTTCAGCTGACGCTCAACAGACTTTTTTATTTTGTCAACAGACAACGGACAACAGACGGCAGAACTTGTTGTAAAAAAGATTAAGAAAGTCAATATCAAATACTTAAATGCATTTTTCATAATAACTTTTGACATTAGCCTTTAGTCATTAGTCAATCTTGACAAGTTCATATTCTCTCGAGCCGAGTCCTATTGCTGCTGCATGTTCGATGATATGAACTCCATGACGTGAGTTGATTCTCTCTATCAGAGCCTTAGCGTCATCGCCTTCTTGTGAAGGATAATTAAATACTAAGTCAACACAAGCTTGGTCGAGAGCGACAGGGTCGGTAGAAGCAAGGATTCCGATGTCTTTCATTTCAGGGTCAGCAGGATGGTTGTTACAGTCGCAATCGACGGAGAGGTTGTTCATCACATTGATATAAATAATCTTTCCGTTGAAATAATCGTGAACTGACTGAGCTGATGCTGCCATTGCTTCGATGAAATGATCTTGAGGAACGTCTCTGTTTTCTTTCCAGATAAGATTTTTGTCGGCTGTCTTTCCAGCAGTATGGATATAAGCCTTGCCGTTAGCAGAAGCGATGCCGATAGACTGATTTTTGAGAACACCGCCGAAGCCACCCATAGCGTGACCTTTGAAGTGAGCGAGGTTAATCATAAAATCGTAGTTGTCGATATGGTCGCCAACGAGGTTATATTTGATATGAGTTGTGTCTTTGACAGGGATTTTCTTTTCGCCGAATTCGTCCATAAGGTCGCAAGGAGCGATTGCCATAAAGCCATGATCTTTAAAAGTCTGCCAGTGAGCTTCGTTGGTATTACGTTTTCCGGCGTATGCTGTGTTACATTCAACTAATGTTCCGTTCACTTTTTGAACAAGGTCTTTTATAAGTTCAGGTTTCAAGAAATTTTTGCCGCCAGGTTCGCCTGTTGAAATCTTGACAGCCACTCTGCCTTCAGCTTTACCGCCAAGAGCATCATATACTTTTACCAAGCCCTCTGGAGAGATGTCGTTTGTTATATAAACGACAGGCTTTTCATTTTTGTTATTTGTGCAATTAACTAACATGGTCATCATAAAAACTGCGATTGAAATTTGTTTTAATGTTTTCATAACTTTATACTTTAGATTACAAATTTAAATAAATATTCATGATAAGAAACTCAAAATTTTAGAAATTCAGAATCTCAAAATTTACTGAGTTTCTGAGTTTCTGAGTTTCTGAATTTATGAGATTTTAAAAAAAAGTTCAAAAGCCTTAGCTCAAAAGCCAAAGTCCTTCTGAGGTTCTGAGATTCTGAATTTCTTGTGTTTTAAAAAAACTTGTAGTCTTTTTTTCTTATCTTTGCAGATAAATAAAATTTCGTAAGATGAGAGCTTGTTTCATGGGTTTAGGTTACATCGGTCTGCCGACAGCGATAATCGCGGCTAAACATGGCGTCGATGTGGTTGGAGTGGATATCAACAAAAATGTGGTTGAGACTACTAACAAAGGTGTGCTTCATATCATTGAACCTGGTATGGAACAGCTTCTTCAAGATGTCATCGCCAGCGGTAATTTCAAGGCTTACACTGAGCCTCAAGAATGCGACGCTTATTTTATCGTCGTTCCTACTCCATTCAAAGGCGACCACGAACCTGACATCTCTTATGTAGAAGCAGCCACTCGCATGGTGCTGCCTCTCCTGAAACCTAACGACCTCTTCGTCATAGAATCGACATCTCCTGTTGGAACGACAGAGAAAATGATGTCGCTGATTTATGAGACTCGCCCAGAACTTAAAGACAATATTTTCATCGCTTACTGCCCAGAACGCGTACTTCCTGGCAACGTGATATTCGAACTCGAAAACAACGACCGCGTCATCGGAGGCGTTAACGAGGCATCGACAGAGAAAGCGAAAGAGTTTTACCAAATATTTGTTAAAGGTCAACTTCATTCAACAAACAGCCGCACTGCCGAGATGTGCAAACTCACAGAAAATTCTTCTCGCGACGTGCAGATAGCTTTCGCTAACGAATTGTCTATCATCTGCGACAAGGCGGGCATCAATGTATGGGAACTCATCGACTTGGCAAACAAACATCCAAGAGTTAACATACTTCGTCCGGGCTGCGGCGTCGGCGGTCACTGCATCGCTGTCGACCCTTATTTCATCACAGCTGATTATCCAAAAGAATCGAAGATAATCTCAACAGCAAGAGAGATAAATAATTACAAGGCTCTATGGTGTGCAGAGAAAGTGAAGAACTGCATGCTTGAGTTCGAGCTTAAAAACAACCGCAAACCAAAAGTGGCGATGATGGGTCTCGCTTTCAAACCTAATATCGACGATTTGAGAGAGTCACCTGCCAAGTCAATAACAACAAATGTGATTCAGGCTTGTAACAACCCTGACATCATGGTTGTGGAACCTAACGTAAAAGAAAACAATCTCTTCAAACTCACTGATTATAAAGTAGCATACGACACTGCTGACATCGTGGTGTTCCTCGTGAACCATCGCGAGTTTGCAGAATTAAACTACAGAAACGACGTCATCGTCTTGGATTTCTGTGGTAATATTAGGTAAACAAAAATCTCAAAACTTCATAACTTAAAAATATTCTTAAATTCTGAAGTTCTGAGATTCTTAAATTCTGAGATTTTGAGATTCAATATCAGATTCCCAAAGATATTCCAAGTCCCATGGCTGTCTTGACAAGGTCGTTATCCATTGTCACGAAGTTCATTTTTGCCACTGCGTCTTCCAAAGGTACTGAGATGATGTTAGGATGACGATATGCTACCATCTTGCCATATTCTTGATTCAACACCATTTCGAATGCCTTGACACCGAACTGTGATGCGAGCACTCTGTCGTATGCAACTGGAACACCACCTCTTTGAAGGTGACCTAAAGTAGTCTCACGCATATCGTGTTTGAATCCAGCGGCTTTCATCTGTTCGATGAACTTCTGTCCTATACCGCCGAGTCTCACGTTTTCGTAACCTACTTCCTTGCTTACTTCAAAGACCTGTTGTCCGTCTTTTGGTTTCGCGCCTTCTGAGATGACTACGACAGCAAATCCTCTGTCGTTGACGAATCTGCTTTCTAATTTCTCTTTTACTTTCTCGATGTCATAAGGGAATTCTGGAAGAAGACATACCTCTGCTCCGCCAGCAACAGCTGCATTCAAAGCAATCCATCCGGCGTCGCGTCCCATCACCTCTAATACAAAGACGCGGTTGTGACTCGCCGCTGTCGTGACGAGTTTATCCACCGACTCAGTGGCTATCTCGACAGCGGTCTGAAAACCGAAGGTACTGTCGGTCATAGATAAGTCGTTGTCAATAGTCTTAGGAACACCGATAATATTTAATCCTTTATCATATAATTTCTTAGATATTCTCTGCGATCCATCGCCACCGATGTTGATGACGCAGTCGATGCCTAGATATTGTAGCTTCTTAATCATCTCGTCGGAACGGTCTACCGTAGTCCATGTGCCGTCGTTGTTCTTGACTGGCCAAGAGAACGGGCCGCCTTTGTTTGTTGTCTCTAAAATGGTTCCTCCTCTGAAGTGGATGCCTCTGACGGTTTCAGGTGTTAAACGAACTATCTCTGATGGCTCCCATAACACTCCGTTGAATGCCTGGATACTGCCGAGTATTTCCCAGTCTTTCTCCTGTGAGGCTCTCTTCACGATGGCTCTTATCACGGCGTTCAAACCTGGACAGTCACCACCGCCTGTTAATACTAATGCACGTTTCATATTGATTGGTGTTTTTATAATCGTAGAGACGCAACATTTTGCGTCTCTACATGATGTTTATTTTATTTTAAATCTAATTTAATCTGTAATTCTTCTAATTGTGCGTCGGCAATAGTAGAAGGAGACTCTGTCATGACGTCGCGACCCATATTATTCTTAGGGAATGCGATGAAGTCGCGGATGCTTTCTTGTCCGCCGAACAATGAGCAAAGTCTGTCGAAACCGAATGCCAAACCTGCGTGTGGTGGTGCTCCGTATTCGAAGGCGTTCATCAAGAAACCGAATTGTGCTTGTGCGCTTTCGTCGGTAAAGCCTAAAGTGCGGAACATCTTGTTTTGTAAGTCACGGTTGAAGATACGTACTGAACCGCCACCGATTTCAACGCCGTTCAATACGATGTCGTAAGCGTTAGCTCTGATTTCAGCCCATCTGCTTGGTTCTTCGTCCAAAAGATATTCGTCTTCTGGCTTAGGTGCTGTGAATGGGTGGTGTTTTGCGTAGTATCTTTGTGTCTCTTCGTCCCATTCCAAAAGTGGGAAGTCGATAACCCATAATGGCTTGTAGTCGTCTGGATTGCGAAGTCCGAGTTGGTTACCCATTTCAAGACGTAAGCAGTTCATCTGTTCTCTTGCTTCCATTGTCTTGCCGCATAAGATGAGTAACATGTCGCCTGCTTCTGCACCGCAACGGTCTAACCATGTCTTCAAATCTTCTGGTGTGTAGAACTTATCTACTGATGACTTGATGCTGCCGTCTTCGTTATATTTAACGTAAACCAAGCCTTTAGCACCGACTTGTGGTCTCTTGACGAAGTCTGTCAAAGCGTCGATTTGCTTACGTGTGTATGATGCACAGCCTTTAGCGTTGATAGCAACGACTAATTCTGAGTCGTCGAAGACTGGGAATCCTTTGCCTTTTGCTAAGTCGGTGAGTTCAACGAACTTCATGTCGAAACGGATGTCTGGCTTGTCGCTGCCGTAATATTTCATAGCGTCGTGCCATGTCATACGTGGGAATTTGTCGAATTCCAAGCCTTTGACTTTCTTGAAGAGATGTTTTGTCAAACCTTCGAATGTATTCAAAACGTCTTCTTGTTCAACGAATGACATTTCGCAGTCGATTTGTGTGAACTCTGGCTGACGGTCGGCACGGAGGTCTTCATCACGGAAACAACGTACGATTTGGAAATATTTGTCGAAACCTGCAACCATCAATAATTGCTTGAATTGTTGTGGTGATTGTGGAAGAGCGTAGAACTCACCTGGATTCATACGTGATGGAACGACGAAGTCGCGTGCTCCTTCAGGTGTTGACTTGATGAGACATGGGGTCTCTACTTCGATAAATCCTTGTTCTGACAAATAGCTTCTTGTCTCGATAGCTACGTTATGACGTAAGATGAGATTGTTCTTCAAAGGATTACGACGTAAGTCTAAGTAACGATATTTCATGCGGAGGTCGTCGCCGCCGTCTGATTTGTCTTCAATTGTGAAAGGAGGAGTCTTACTTGCATTCAAGATATTCAACTCGTTGAGCTGTATCTCAATCTCTCCTGTTGGGATATTTGGATTCTTTGATTCTCTTTCAATCACTGTTCCTTTAGCTTGGATGACAAACTCACGTCCTAAAGTACGAGCTTTTTCAATGACTTCTGCTGAGCTGACGCCTTCTTGTAAGAAGAGCTGTGTCAATCCGTATCTGTCGCGGATGTCAATCCACATGAGAGTGCCTTTGTCACGGACGCGTTGCACCCAACCGCTTAAAACGACTTCTTTTCCTGCATCTGCAAGACGAAGTTCTCCACAAGTATGTGTTCTGTACATATTATATCTGTTTTATTTTATTCTAAAATGACCTACAAAAATAATGAATTTTATTTTTCTTTTATCACTTTCATGCAACAATTTCTGCAGTCGAAATCTAATCTGAATCTGCCTTTGTCATTGACCAAATACAATGATGTCGCAGGTTTGCCTATCTCTTTGCTACATATATTGTTAGCGTAGCGAACACAGTGTTTTGTCGTCATCACGACTAATTCATCATTAGAACGTAATTTCTCCAATCCGTCTTCAATTATTTCTACACCATGCATCTCATAAAATTCCCTCGACTTTGCATTGATGACATTGCCGAGATAACTTAAATTATCTTTTGGGAAAATAGCATTTGTCTCAGGTCTTACAAACGTATCTCTCTCATTACGATGTTTCTCAATGAGATATGATTTTAATTTTTCAACCAAATCTTTTTTCATCTCACCCAAAACCGATGCCCTGATAAAATAAGCTATTGGCTGTTGGCTATTGGCCATTGGCTCTGACTTGTAGTCTTGTGGTCTTGTGGTCTTGTAGTCTTTAAAATCAACATCAATCTCTTCCACTGCAAATTCCGTATCGCCCCATTGAGAAAGTTTACTCTTAATATTATCTAATGCCTTTTCTGTGTTTATCGCAATTTCTTTTTCGATGGAGATATTTGTCGTAACGTATTCGCAATCTTCATTATATAATTTAGCTGACAAAGCAAATCCGTCTTCGGTGTCGGTAAATCTCAGACTGATCTTTTGTTTTCTGTTGCCATTAGATTTCTCGACTTCTTTTTGCCATACGAGGTCAGAATTTCTGAAAATTTTGCTTCCTTCAATCTTGAATCTCGTCGCCATCGAGATGTCGGTGTTGCTCGTAACGGTTTGAGTTAAAGAACGTGTCTTGTTTTCAGCTACTGCATTAACATTAAATCCTAACAGATTGTTTTCTCTGTCTAAGAAACAAAGTCCGTCCCCGTTATGAAGTTCTTTTCCTGTTCGTATTGTGATGGATTTATTCTTGACTTTCTCTATCGTACCGAGATATTCTCCCATTGATTTTGGAGAATAAGGAGCGTCGATGTATTTCTGGCGACCGTGGATGAAATAGTCGGTGAAACCTCTTGAGAACGATTTCTCTGGTGCTGGATAGAAAGTAGGATTGCTTTCGCCACGTGAGCTTCTGCAGATGTCATCGCGTTTTGCAATTATTTCGTCGATTCTATTTCTGTAATATGCAGTGACGTTTTTAACGTAATCGATGTCTTTTAATCTTCCTTCAATTTTGAAAGAAGTGATACCTGCGTCGATGAGTTCTTCTATGTTTTTAGAATTGTTTAAATCTCTTAATGAAAGAAGATGTCTATTGCTTATCAGGCGTTTGCCTTCTGCGTTTTCCAGATTCCAGCTGAGACGACAAGGCTGAGCGCAGGCACCTCTGTTGGCAGAACGACCGCCGATGACGTGACTCAAATAACACTGACCGCTATATGACACGCACAATGCGCCGTGAATGAAATATTCTAAAGGTACTGTGGTTTTTGATCTGATATCTTTTATCTGCTCAATGCTGAGTTCTCTGGCAAGCACCACTTGTGAGAAACCGACGTCTTCCAAGAACTTGACTTTCTCTGCTTCGATGTTATGACATTGTGTTGAAGCGTGCAATGCGACAGGAGGCATGTCCATATTTAACAATGCCATATCCTGAACTATGAGTGCATCGACGCCTGCGTTCCAGCAGTCGTAAGCGAGCTTGCGAGCGTCTTCTAACTCACTGTCGTACAATAGAGTGTTCATAGTTACGTAAACCTTCGCATCGAAGAGAGCAGCGTGTCTGCACAATGCCTCTATGTCTTCGATGCTGTTGCCTACCTTTTCACGAGCGCCAAAACTAGGTCCACCTATATATACAGCGTCAGCGCCATGGTTGATGGCAGCGATGCCAACTTCCAGATTCTTCGCCGGCGATAAGAGTTCTATCTTTTTCATAAGGAAATGTTTGTTGCAAAGATAAGAAAAGTCAACAAGACTACAAGACAACAAGTCAACAAGATATTTTTTATTTGAGCAATAAACAACCCCACCAACTCCTAACTCCACACTCCTAACTAAAAAAAACTTTTTGATTTATAATATGTTATAAAGATACTTTAAAAATGTAAGATGTAAGTTGCATTTTTTAAAAAAAATGTAAGATAGAGATTACAATTTTTATTATCTTTGCGTTTATAAATTAAAAATCATTGTGTTATGAATGCTTTAAAAAATGTGTTTTTGAAAGAAATAGAATTGGTTTCAACAAAATATGTGAGGTATTTACATGATAAGATTGAATGGAAGTCAAGGTTGATTGCAATTCTTGGTGCTCGTGGTGTTGGAAAATCTACACTAGTTTTACAACATATCAAATTGTATGAAGATATAAATACAACATTGTATGTCTCTGCAGATAATATTTATTTTTCAGCTCATACTTTGTTGGATTTAGCCAATGAATTCTACAATTTGGGTGGAAAAGCATTATATATAGATGAAATTCATAAGTATAATAATTGGTCTCAGGAGATAAAAAACATTTATGATTCGTTCCCGGATTTAAGAATCGTTTATACAGGTTCGTCAATTTTGGAACTCGAAAAAGGCGGAGCTGATTTGTCACGTCGAAAATTGGAGTATAGGTTACCAGGCTTGTCATTTAGAGAATATTTGATGATTTCTCGTGACATCAATGTGAAAACACATTCCTTGCAAGAAATATTAACACACAAAGTTGAGTTTCCGTATTCCGACTATAAACCTTTGGCTTTGTTTAGGGATTATATGAAAGAAGGTTATTATCCGTTTTTCAATGATTATGGATATTATATGAGGTTATCTTCAATTGTAAATCAGATACTTGAGAATGATATAAAAGATTTTGCAGAAATGACGGTTTCAACGGCTCGTGCTTTGAAGAAATTGATGTATATAATAGCACAGTCGGTTCCGTTTAAACCTAATTATAGCAAGATTTCCAATGATATAGATGTCAATAGAAAATTGGCTTCCGACTTGATGATATATCTGGAAAAGGCACAGCTTATCACTATTTTACGTGATAATTCTTTTGGAATAAGTTCTTTGGGTAAAGTTGAGAAAATATATCTTAACAACACGAATTTGTCTTACGCTTTGGTAGGAGATATGACTGATATCGGAAATGCCAGAGAAACAGTATTTTTATCGTTGTTAAATCCGATATATGATATTACTTCATCTCCGCATTCTGATTTTATTGTTGATAAAAAATATACTTTTGAATTGGGAGGCAAGAATAAAAAGCAGAAACAGATAAAGGATATTAAAGATTCGTATCTCGTTAAAGACGACATAGAATACGGTTCCGATAATATCGTTCCATTATGGACTTTCGGATTGCTGTATTGAAAGATTTTTTGCAGTGAGCCATGAGCTTTGAGCAATAAGCAACCCCACCAACTCCTAACTCCACACTCCTAATTCCTAACTAAAAAAATGCTTCCCACATCAACCAGCTCTCCGTCGTATAATTCGATGAGGTTGAAATTATTGTCTTTTAGGAATTTATCTAATTCTTCTTTTTCTTTTAAATATTTAGTGCTGCCACAAACGATGAGATTGTTTTTCCAAACGCCGCAACATCCAGGGAAAAATCCATGGTCGTGACCTTCTAATTTGATTTGCTTAGGGTCGATGTAGAGAACTTTGAACTCTGAACTTTGAACTCTGAACTTTGAGCCATGAGCTTTGAGCTTTTCGGTCGCTGAGCCTGTCGAAGCGCAACACTCTGCGACTCTGTGTCTCTGTGTCTCTGCGACTTCATTGTAGTCTTGTAGTCTTGTAGTCTTGTAGTCTTCCATCGACGTAATAAAAGCATTCTCGTTCAACGCCATAAGGTTACATCTCGTATATCCTTGATTAACATGAATCTGATTTTCGTATAACGATAAAATCGTAGAGTCGGTATATTTTAGATTATGTATCAAAGTGTCGCCGATACCGACTGCGTTATAAGGAACTGTCTCTGGATATTTCTTCCCGACTTCTTTCTTGCCTTCTGTTAATTTTATCTTTCTTTTCTTCAGTTCCTTGACGATTTTCTTCGGAGCATTAGGCGCGTAAATGAGTCCGTCTTTTGTTTGGAAAAAGAAAATATCAGGATGAGCAGATATTGATTTATAAGTTGTTTCAGTAGGATTTAAAAACAAGACATCGCCGAGTTTTTTGAGATTCTTCTTTGCTTCTTCAGGCATTCTTCCGTCAGCTATGATAGCAGGAAGTTCTTCTTTTGAAGTTATAGTGAAATCAAAGTCGATCACTGAGCTTGTCGAAGTGCCGAATTCTGCCTTCGACAGGCTCAGGCACCCTTGTCTGTTGTCTGTTGTCTGTTGTCCGTTGACCTTAAAAATCACATTTCCAAATTGCTCACTAAGAATCTTTTTATTCTCGCCCTTCCATCCAATCGCATGGTTTATCTGCGATTCTGGAACATTGATAATAATGTTCTGAGTCTGGGTCAAAGTCTGAGTCAAAGCCTGTGTCAGCTTCTCTTTCCAGATATTACTGAAAACCATCTCTGCGAAGTTCTTATGATAAGGACCTGCAACGTAAGCCTCGTTATCTAATTCATCGGAGGTATGAAGTCCGATTCTCAACACTTTCACTTGATTTTCTGTGAAATAAGAATATAATTTTGCAGAACGTTTTACTGCTTCTTCGATAGTAAGTGCTTGATATTCTCCATTGCGATACATTGTTTCCAACTCAGTATCTTTAACAACGATGCATGGATAGATGCGTGTTTCTTTTGCTCCTAGATTTACTATATCTTTCGCAGTATGAAAATCTTTCTCTTCGGTGTCGAAGGGCAGACCAATCATCATTTGCAAGCCTAATGTAATTTCTTGGGAAAGAATTATTTGAGAAGCTTCTGCGATATCGTTATATGTGTGGCCGCGTCTGCAATGTTTCAGCACTTCGTCGTTAGTGCTTTGCGCACCGAGTTCGATGTTACGCATTCCGTAGCGTTTTATTTCTTGGACGCGATGATATGAGATATAATCGGGGCGTGTGCTACAACGTATGCCATTGACGAGTCCTTTGTCGAGATAAGGTTGCACCGCTTCCAGATAATCGTTCTGCATCTGAATAGGCAATCCAGTGAAGTTGCCGCCAAAGAATGCTACTTCAACAAAACGCTGCTCTTCTTTAAAAGAAGCTAAATGACTGTCTATAATAGCTTTAACATCTTCAGCTTTGATAATATCATTCAATCCTGTTATGCTGAACTGATTGCAATAAACGCATCGATAAGGACATGCCAACTCCGGCAAAAAAATAGGTATGTTGTAGTGTTTTATCATATTGCAAAAATCATAAAAAAATCATTTCAAAACTTAAGTCAAAATTATTATATTTGCAAAAATCAATTTAATAAAATAACACTATGAAATTACAAATCAAAAACTTTATTCTCATCGCCATGATGGCTCTTGTAACTATTGGTGGAACAACAAGTTGCAGCAGTAAGAAAAAACTGGCAAAGAAAGAATACGAAGCTAAGCTTTTGCAAGCAAAGACTGACTTGAATGCTATCATTGAAGGAACTACACAATGGACATTGGAAGAACAAAAATCAAGAATTGATGAAATAGAAAAATCTGATCTTCAAAATGCAGAAATAGATGAATTAATCGTAAAGGCAAAAGAAGTTGTAGAGCGTAAAATCGCTGAGGCAGAACGTGTTGCTGAAGAGGAACGTTTGCGACAGATAGAAGAACAGAATAAAATCAAACAGGAAACATCAATAGAAGACTACTTCAACATCATCGCTGCTGCTCCAGACGCAGACGCTGCAAACACTAAAATAGCTGAAGCATTGCAATTGTTTGCATCACCTGATGTACCTGTACTTATCATCGTTTATCATGTTGGTGATATCATTGATTATGACGCACCTACAACAGCTGAGAAATATTTGAATTATATCAAAGACCAAAAGAAAGTGGCAGTTGGTATCCACAATATCAAATATGACAACAACAACAAAATCACTGAGTTAGAGTTAATTAAAAAGTAATTGTTATGAAGAAGATATTTTTGACATTATTATTCGGTATATTTCTTATCGGTAACACACAGCTTGCAGCTCAAGAATTAAGTCCAGAACGCAAACAAGCAGTCGACAGCCTCGCTCTTGAAAAAGTCCGTGACCTTAGTAAATATATTAAAATCGTAGGTTCTAAAGAAACACCTTGGAGTGAAGCTAACAGAGTAATCGACCGCGCTGAAGAACTCTTCGCCCCTGATGCAGAAATTGGCGTTTCTTCATTGTCATCAAATGAGGTTCAATATTATAAGGTACGTAAATACCTCGAACGTTTGATGCGTCTTAACTACGATAGAGTTGAAATTGACTGGTACAAGATAGAATATGTCAGCGACTTGCAACGTCAGCCTGACGGAACTTATGTAGGTGTCATCACAGTGTTCCAGACATTCAAAGGCTTCGACAAAGAAGGTCGTCTCATCTATCAAGACACAACTAAAAAAGATATCACCGTTTACGTGAAACGTAAAGAGACACAAATAGGTGGTCGTCTCATTGGTTTCTGGGATGTGTTGCTCGGCGATATGAGAGTTAAAGAAACTTCAGTAAAATAAAAAAACATAACTAACAGCTCCTAAATTCGGAGCTGTTTTTACTAGAATATCATAATGAATAAATTTTTGAGAATCTGCACTTTGCTGTTGTTAGGTGTGCTTGTTAAGTTATCTGAAGCTCAAGTTTATACCAATCTAGGTGACGTACAAACTGACGAAAAGGCTTTTTATACAATGACAAAACAAATGAGTCAGTTTATGAGCCGCTTCAACTACGAAGAAGATCAGTATGGAAAGAAAATACATCCCGACTCACCTGATTACAGAAATAGAATGAAACGCAAGACGGTGCTGCCTCTTCTGTTCGATATGGAAAACCCACGAACAAATGGCTCTCTCCGTGATTTCTTCATCTCCGATTTGACACAAGCAGATTCTAACTACTTCGAATTCCTCGGAGGCAAATGGTATTCAGAAGTGTCGGCAACATTCAAGATGAATGGTAAAAGCGTCGACATCAGTATGATATTCGCAATAGAACAAGAAAACCTCGGTTCTAAATGGGTGCTAACCAATGTCTTCTTCTCCGACTTTAACAAACTTTTCCCTAAAGGCGATATAGCAGAACAACAGAAACATTTCTTGCATCCTATGAGCCATGAACTGGATTTTATGAATATACATAAAGTGTTCAAAACACCAGAATGTATTGAATATTACGCATCTAATACTTACTCACCAGATTACCTTTCTATGTTTTTCTATGAGATAAAAAATGGTAACCTCGTATTCGAAAAGATAAATAGCGAGAAATTCCATGTGTTTCAAATAGATAACTGGTATTTCGAAGTATCGTGGTTCAACAGAGACGGATTGAATACAGGATGGTTAATATCTAATCTTATTTTCTTGAAAGATAATGAAAAAGAAGAACTTCTGAAATTTTATCAACCAAATATCAATAAACAACAATGAAAAAAATATCAATATCTTTAATATTATTTTTCTTAACATTATCAATAACAGCTCAAAATCTGTCTGATAAAGATATTAAAGAGTATGAAACTCAGATATATCAGATGGTTAACTATCTTCAAGAGACTGTAAACTTCATCGGTGATCCCGATAACTATGCTCAAGAAAAGGATATTATCTTCAAGGAAAGCTATAGCAAAATATTCAGAGATGATAATGTTCAAGTGGAAGACGACCTCGATGAAAATAGAGGTACAACAATAAATAAAGACGTACAGGCTTATCTTAAAGATATAGATTTCTTCTTTGATAATGTTGAATTTACCTTTGATATCCAAAATGTTATACCTCAGATAAATGAATTGGGCGAGACTTTTTTCAAAGTGGAAATGATAAGAACTATTGCTGGCAACACCATCACTGGCGATACAATACATAATTCCAGAAGCCGTTTCTTAGAGATAAACCTCGACACTTATAAGAAAGAACTTAAGATAGTTAGCTTCTACACTACCAAGCCAAATGCTAGAGAAGAGCTGTTTAACTGGTGGAATTCTATGAGCGACGCATGGAAGAAACATCTAGCAAAAGATTACTATATCTCTGAAGATGTGGAGTTTAGCTCCATTGATAAAATCTTGACAGATGGTTACACAATCTTTGTTAAAAAAGAGATTGCCTTGCAAGATTCTTTCATGATTGTTGGTAACGACACCATGTCGATGGATCGTATCGATGAACTCTACGGACATAGTCCAGACTCAATAGTTTACATAGATGATGTGGTTTCTCGTTGGGTTGAAGATACTATTATAACATCAACATCAGCTGTTTATGAAACACTTCAACAAATAGCAAAAACCACAGAAGTCAATGTGGCTGGTGATGAAAATATAGAAGACCTCAATCCTTTGTCAGAGCTGTCAGAACTACGTTTCCTTGATTGTGCCGATACCAAAGTGTCTGACATCAATCCTATACGTAACTTAAACAAGATTAAAGAGTTGAATATCAGCGAAACTGATATTTCAGACATTTCTAACCTTAAATATGCTAATGTTGTTCAAGTCTTTAAAGCCGATAACACACCTATTAGCGACATCTCAGTAGTGTCTTTCTTTAAAGATTTGAATAATTTATCTTTAGCTAATACCAACGTCAAAGATATCAACCCAATAGCAGTTTGCACAAATCTGACAACTCTCAATCTATCGGGAACACAAATCACCGATTTAACTCCTTTGACTAACTTGTTAAATCTCTATGACTTGGATATTAGCAACACTCCTGTATCTAATATTTCTCCATTGCACGCTCTAGTCAATCTTCATTTCTTAAACATAGAAGGCACACAAGTGACAGACTTAAGTCCTATCAATAATTTGGACGGACTTAATGAAATCAACTTCTCAAACACTCAGATTTCTGATTTGATGCCATTGGACAAGATGTCACGATTGAGCAAGATCTATTGCGATAACTCATTGGTTGATAAGAAAATGACAGACACCTTCATGAGTTCAAATCCTAACGTTCTCGTCATCTATGAGACAAAGGCTCTTGAGTCATGGTGGAATGCTCTTCCTTCCTTCTGGAAAGATCTGTTGACCGATCAAGCCATGACAAGCAAGAGACCTACAAAGGAAGAATTACACTCTATTATTAATATAAGAAACCTTAAGATAAATCATTTCATTCAGGATGCAGAACCAATTAGTCGATTGACAAACATTGAGTTCCTCGACATGTCAGATTCTAAGATTGATGATTTGTCGCCACTTTATGGCTTGCATAATCTCAAATCCTTGAATGTTAAAAATACTGTAGTCTCTGATTTGTCAGCATTGTCTAATCTGAAAAACTTAAAGGAGCTTAACATCGAAAATACTGATGTTAAATCCTTGAAACCTCTTTATGAGTTGTCGAATTTGTCTATTATTCATGCTGACGGAAGTAAGGTTAATAGAGATGAAGTAATTGGACTTAAGAAACAGCAAAGACAGCTAACTGTTGTTTATCAGACAGATGAGCTCAGGATGTGGTGGGGCAATCTCGACTTATCATGGCGTGAGATTTTCAACAGCCATCTCTTATGCGACTCAAATCCTACTGCCGAACAGTTGCAGTCTATCATTGATATTGAAGAAGTTAACGTCGATCCAACTAATGTGGTATATAGTCTGGAACCACTAAGACAGATGGCTTTCTTGAAAAAGTTAATAATTAATAACAATCAGATTCAAGACCTTACGCCATTGAGCGACAAGGAATATCTGGAAGTGCTTTCAGTAAGCGGCAATCCTGTCGATAATATTATTCCATTGGCTAACTCTCATTCTCTGAAGAACTTAAATATAGAAAACACTCCAGTATCCGACTTGACACCTATAGCTTCCTTGAAGAATATAAAGGTTCTCAATATTGGCGGTACTTCTGTAAGAAATCTCAAGCCAATCGCTGATTATCAGTCATTGGAGGATTTATCTATTGTCAACACATATATTAAAAGTGTTGTGCCATTGGAAAACCTCACTTCTTTGAAGCATCTCAAGGCTTATAAGACAAAGATTAAGAATAAGCATATCTTATTGCTGAAGCAGAAATTCCCTGATTTGAACGTAATATATTATTGATAAAAACAAAAAAACTCCAACATACAAATGCTGGAGTTTTTTTATTATATCATAGATAATATCAATCGTCGTAAGAGATAAGCTTTCCTTTGCTGTTAAATTCAAGTTCTAAATTATTGTTGAGCTCAATTGTTATGCGGTTGAATTCTTTTTCTACGTCTGTGATGCACAAATCTTTATGATACATCTCTACATAATTTGTTATCTCCGCTAAGATGAAAGCTGTAGGAATACATTTTTTCTTTCCGCTTACATCTGTCCATTCTCCTTTTGCATTGAACTCTATCTCTGTGCCATCTTCGAAACGAATCTTGTAATCTACATCCGCAAATTCTTTATCACAGAAAATGTATTGGATAGTATAATCTTTAAAATAATTGTTTACGAATTCTTGTGCTTTTGCAGGAAGTTGTTCAAATTTAGACATGCCATTTTGGGCGAAAGCACTTACTCCTAATAAGAGAATTGTTGCTAAAGTTAAGATTTGTTTTTTCATTTTATTAAGTTTTAAGTTAGTTTAATTTAGTTTATCATTTATTATATGTGTAATGCTATGAAATTAACAAATATTATACCATAAGTGTTTTAATATTTTAATATAATTATTTCACCCAATGAATATGATATTCTGTGTCTTGCCAATAATTATTAGTCTTTTCAATCTCTTTTGTAAATCCTAGCAAGAAGCCTCCTCCCCCAGCACCGCATAATTTCACTTGGAATCCATCTTCCTTAATATTTGTTAAGAAAAAATTCTTTGTTTCTTTTGGAATTGTATGAAAAAGCAACTCAAGTTGTAGTTTTGAAAGTTGTGATAAATAATTGAAAAACTCATCATCTTTTTTATCTGTCATGGATTTGATACACTTACTTACAAGTGGAACATATTCATTGTCAAATTTATCAAGATATGATGTATCTTCTCTTAATCTCTTAAAATGCTCTACCAACGGAGCTGTCGGACTTTTAATATTAGTGTCAATCAGAAAGATATGAATATCTTCCGACATAAAATCATCGTCTAATATTGTAAAAGAAGTCTGTTGTCTTAAAATAAACGGTTTTCCCAAATAACATTGCAAGGGATCCATGCCAGAGCTACTGCCATGAAAATAGCACTCCATCTTTGCAAGGAATTCTTTCAATTTAGGTATTTCGTTAATTTCTATTAACTTATAACGGTCAAAAATCGCAGCTACCAATGCGCCGGAGCTACCCACTCCATAGCCTAACGGAATATTAGAATCGAAGAACAAGCCTGCATCGAGTTCCATGCCTAATCTTCTTAAATCTAGAATCTTGAATGTATCATCATTGCACAGATACTCATAGAACTTACGAATGTTGGCATTTGATTCTAAAGCCGTTTCTGACGGACGTTTTATGACCGAACTCCATTCTCCAAAAACTGAATAATATGGAGTCAACAAAGCCTCCGATCCGAATATCATCGAATATTCCCCGAATAATATGAGTTTGCCATTGTAACGTTTCATTTTTTTAGAGTTTCTGAGTTTCTGAGTTTTTGAGTTGTCATCACCTTAGCAACTCAGCAACTTAGTAACTCAGCAACTTAAAACCTTATCGTCAATGTATTTGTTTTCGAAGCAATAGTCCTTTAGCACTTCATCAATGAATTTATGTACTTGTTCTGCACATGAATCTGGATAGAGAAGATGTACGTTAGGACCTGCATCTAAGGTGTAACACACTGGAAGAGCTGTCTCTTTTCTGAATTCTAAAATCTTATTGATTATATTGATAGTATTAGGTTCTTTGAGGGTGTATGATGGTGTTGATGTTGCCATCAGATCGTGAAGTTGATTTGCTTCTTCTTCAGCAATTCTTATAAAACCTTCTAAATCACCCTGTTTTAATATCGTTAATAAGTCTTCAGTATTTTTTCTTGCAGTAGAGTAACGCATCTCTGCCATAGGATGATTGTCCATTAGTGAATGTCCAGCACGACTAGAGACACTTTTCTCTTTAGAACTCACAATCAGAATTGTATCGTGATAAGTCTTGAAGACCGGATGTATCATATCGCCGATTGGAATAGCGTAATCGTTGGAACTATTTGATAATGATGGTGTCTCTCCCCACAATGTCATTAGTGGATAGACAGAACGTGCTGCACTTCCAGATGCCAGTCTCGACAAGAACGAAGCTTCTTGCAAGTCAATTTCACTATATTTATATTTTATTTCCAACAAACACATTATCAATGCGCTCATCGAAGAAGCACTCGATGCTATGCCTGAAGAATGAGGAAAAGAATTATAACTTTCTATCTTTAGATCTAAGCCTTTTAAGAATGTGAAATATTGCTCGTTGGCATTAAGAAATTTCTCTATCTTACTTTTAAAAGCTGGATTTTCTTTTCCTTCGAAATAGAATTCCATCGAGATATCATCGTGATTTGCTTCTTTATATGTCACTTTTGTCTCAGTGAAACAATTGCTCAAAGTGAAACTTATCGAAGGGTTGTTAGGAAGCTGATTTCCATGCTTGCCCCAATATTTCACTATCGCGATATTAGAAGGACTACGTTTTATTATTTGGTTGTTATTCATTTTGCAATTTATTTGTGATTTCTACCACTCCTAATTCATAATTTATTATTAGCTTTCGACAGGCTTAGGCATCATGAAACTCTGAACCAAGTCGCATGTCGGTGCGCCTCTACGCGAGTCTCGGTGTCTAGGTGTCTCGGAGACTTGGTGTCTTAAAAAATCCTCATACCCTCAACTCCTAATTCCTAACTCCTAACTATAACACTATATCATTATACTTAAAAACAATGTCAAGGTCTTTGCTGTCGAAATATTTTTTAACTTTTTCCTCATCCCATTCTGTCGCTACCAGGAAGAAGTCGCCACCCCATGCTCCGAGTGATTTTATCTCTCCTTCAAAATCGTTAAAATATTTCTTGAGACGTTTCTGTTCCAGACATGACGCTGTTATCTCTTCATGTATCTTGATGAAATAGCAGAAATCACTCAATGTCTCAATCTCAGGCAACACTCTGCTAATTTCGCTTATCGATTTTATCTCGCTCTCATAATTTTTGTCCTTGCTTAGAAATGCCTTGATTTCATTAGCAGAACTTTGTTTATGACCGTGATAAACGAAATATAAGTTGTCTTTGAAAATTGGGTCAAAATTGGCAGTTTCAATATTTTGACTTATGGCATTAGGGTCATTCTTCATCAATTTGAAGAAAATAGGATGGTTAGATTTTGCACATGCTATGTCGTAGCCAGAACCTTTGAAAGTGGAATCTAACAGTTTGTATGGATTTATCTCTGCCCATTCTGCCACATTATTAATTAATGTAGAGCTACTGCCAAGGCCCCATTGCGGGTCAAAATCTAGAAGCGTGGTAAACCTGTAATCGTGAGGCTCTGTGAAGATATTCCCGTTCAATGATTTTGTCTTCGATAAAATATCAGACAGACGCTCAGCTTTCTCCTTGTCATCGGTACTTCTTATGCTGAAATCATTTTTGTCCAAAACAGCCGAAAACCAGTGATAATTTGAACTCTGAACTCTGAACTCTGAACTCTGAACTTGGGCTGTTGACTTATAAAAAGCGTCCCAATGGATGATACCTTCGTTGCTATCCAGAATTTCTACATCAAGACTTTGTCCTTTCTTTAAAGGCAAAGCCAGCGCCGTCGCACCTTTCAAAACGAGATACTCACCCGTTAACAAAAACTTGCCATTCGATTTAAAAACCATAGTTTTTTTTTGATTCATAATTCATAATCCACAATTCATAATAATCATTTTGCATTATGCATTATGCATTATGAATTGTATTAAGGAATTTCTCAACTTCAGAATATGAAACGGTTTTATCTTTGAAATATTCTGTTGCCAAAGTCTTTTCATTTTCTGTTGCGCCGAGTTGGTTGAGGATATTTGCTAGGTGCATCTTCATGTGTCCTTGCTGAATGCCTTTTGTTGTCAATGATTTGACCGCTGCATAATTATTTGCAAGACCCATTGTGGCAGCAATCATCATCAGTTGTTTTGCCGAAGGATTACCCATCAGTTCGAGTGATTTCTTTGCCAAAGGATGTAATGAAGTGAGGCCTCCTACAGTGCCTAGTGCCAAAGGAACTTCAAGGGTAAATCTGAAGATATCGTCTTTTATGTCGACATAAGACAGACTTGCATAATGACCGTTTCTTGATGCGTAGGCGTGCCCCGCAGCTTCCACAGCACGGAAGTCGTTACCCGTTGCTATGACGACGGCGTCGATGCCGTTATATATTCCTTTGTTGTGTGTAGTGGCGCGATATTCGTCGATGTGAGCGATGTCGACAGCTTTTTTGAATTTAGCTGCGAAAGCCTTACCATCGAGTTGCTCGTAAACACCGTTGAGTTCATCGGTGTGACATTCCACCCAGACCTTTACCTTACATTCTGGAGTGTAGTTCGACAAGATACACATCACGATTTCAACACTTCTTTCTTCTTCTTTTAGATTTTCTTGACATGAGAAAAATTCCTGAAGGCTGCGTCCGAAGCTTTCCAAAATAGAGTTGATGAAGTTGGCTCCCATGGAATCGCAGGTGTTGAAGGTAACGCGAAGCTGATAATAGTTTTCAATCTTATCTGTGAAGTCGATGAGTTCTATGTCGAGGATGCCGCCGCCACGTTTCTCCATCTTCTCGGTGATGGAAGCGGTGTTGCGCAGAAGTTCTGCCTTGATTTCAGGCATGAGGTTTAATAACGTCTCTTTTTTTCCTTTCCAGCAGAAATGCACCTGTCCTACTTTTTTCACATCGACTATTTCAGCGTGGAAACCGCCACGTTCGCCCCAAAACTTAGCTGCGGCAGAAGCAGCTGCAACAACAGAGCTTTCCTCGATAACCATAGGAACGATATACGTCTCGCCATTGATAATCACATTAGGAGAAACACCGTAAGGGATATGGAAATTTGAAATGGTGTTCTCGCTGAACTCGTCAAATTGTTTCTGACACTCATCGTCACGATGCCAGAAGCTTTTCAATAAATTAATAAATTCACTAGAATTCTCGACAAATTCAGCAACAGCCTTCAATTTGTCTTCTTTGATAAGCTTAGAAAATCCTTTCTTTATAATCTCTCTTTTTTTCATAACGTTTTTTTAGCTTTGAGCAGTGGGCTTTGAGCAGTGAGCATTGCTCGTAGCTCATGGCTCATAGCTCACAGCAAAAATAATAAAATATTACCTTAAAAAATATTATGTTTTTTAAAAAGGAGATAATTTTATTTGCATGAAAAACATTATCTTTGCCACATCAACAAAATTTTATTTTATGAAGAAATTTTTATCACTTATCTTATTGGTAATATTGAGTTTTAATGTCAAAGCTCAGACATCTTTAACAGAAGCTGTCGACTTCACAGGAACAGATTGTTATGGTGAAGAAGTCATAAATCTATTTGAAATCTTAGACAGAGGACAGCATGTTCTCATAGATTTCTATTTCTATTCATGTCCTCCTTGTGAAAGAGTTGTTCCTTATGTCGTCGAGGCATACGAAGCATTCGGATGTAACAATCATGATGTGTTCTTCATGGAAGTAACACACGCTGACAATGCTGAGATTTGCCAATGGTGGGCAGAAAAACACGGCGTTCAATATCCGACAATCAGCAAAGAATTAGGAGGAAAAGAGATTCAGCAAGCTTATAATATTCCGTCATATCCTTCATTGGTATTGATAGCGCCTGACCATAAAATCTTGTTGCAAGACATCAATTACGATTCTATCAAAGCAAGAGAAACTCAGTACATCATCGAGCAACTCGAACAATTCGGTATCGAACAACACAGCTGTGATGAACCTGTCGTCAATGAACCAGTCGTAGATGTGACTATTGATGAAACAACATATACCACAATAACAGCTACATTTACACCAGCAGAAGAATGTGCTTCATATCATTTGATGCTCGATACAGAAGCTTCAATGCAACAATGGACAACAATGTTCGGAATGTCGGAGGAAGAGTTGGTGGTTTCTTGGGGCTTAGAGAAAAACGAAACTTACACTCACACCTGGAATGAACTGATACCTAACACCGAGTATACAATTTACGCCCTTCCTAAAGATGCTGAAGGTAACGCATTGCCAATGGAAAAGACAAAAGTGTCAACAGAAGTTCTCGGTGGCGAAGGCGTATCAGTAATAGATTTGGAAGTTGAAGTATTGTCGAAAACTTCTGTATTCGTAACAGCAACACCAAACGAAGAGACAGCAGAATATCATTATATCCTTATTGAAAAAGCATACGCTGATTCAATAGGTGTTGACTCAACAATGCAGATTATCCATACAGACCCATATGCTCTTTATGATATAGACGAATGGGAATGGGTTGACTTGAATGCTAACACTGAATTCTATGCCATCGCTCAAGGCAAGAACGCTAAAGGCGAATGGGGCGAGATAACAAAACTTGAATTCATCACATCAATGGAAAGTACAGCAGAACTCGTTGAAAATGACTTCAATATTTATCCAAACCCTGTCTGCGATAAATTATATATCGAAACTGAATCAGAGATTGAGGAAGTAGTAGTTTACGATGTTTATGGTAGAGTTCAAAATCTTAGAAACTCAGAAACTCAGAAACTCAGAAACTCAATAGATGTAGCTAACTTGAACAGCGGTGTTTACTTCGTGAAGGTTGTTACAAGCGAAGGAGAAGTTGTTAATAGATTTATTAAGAATTAAGAATTAAGAATGTAGAATTGAGAATTATTCATTATTCATTTTTCATTTTTCATTCTACATTTTTTTCAACATTAGTTCATAATCATTCATTTTATATTATTTTTGCAAATCATTTTCAAACACATAAATTAATTTTAATTAAAAAAAGAATGAAAAAATTTTTAACACTTGCTTTCGCTTTGTTTTTAAGCATCAGCGTCAGCGCACAAACAACATTAACAGAGGCTGTTAACTTCTCATCAACAGCTCATAATGGCGAAAAAATCGATCTTTTTGAAATCTTAGACGGTGGTCAATATGTATTGATTGACTTCTTCTTCTCAACATGTGGTCCATGTAAGGAATCAACACCAAGACTCATTGATGCTTACTATATGTTAGGTTGCAATGAAGGTGACATCTACTTCATGGAAGTTTCACCAACTGACAACAATGCATCTTATTCTATCGGTCAATGGTTCGCACAATTTGACATTCCATTCCCAACAATTCACACACAAACAGGTGGCGATACAGGCGATAAGATTGAAGAAATGTATGGCATTACATCTCACCCAACATGTATCCTCATCGCTCCAGACCGTAAAATCGTTCTTCAAGATTATTTCCCACAATCAGCAGAATCAATGGTTGAATACTTCACAACAACTTTTGACATTGAAGAAAGTTACTGTGGCAACCAAACTCCATCAGTTTCTGTTGTAACAACAAAAGTTGACGGCGCAACAGGTAAAGACATACTCGAAGCTTCTACAAAAGTTCACGTTGACTTCCGCGCTAACGTTGCTGTAGATAAATTCTATTACACAATTTCAGAATCAGCACAATTGACATCTGAAGAAGTTATCGCTAATGGTACTTTAGCAGAAAGCAACGAGTTCTCACACACATTCGAAGGCTTGACAGAATCAACAAAATACTACGTTTATGCACAAGCTATCGGTCACGACGGCACAAACGGTGAAAAATCAGTTCTCGAAACAAAGACATTATGCCCTGGTGATGGAGGTGATGTAACATTTGAACTTACTGTTGACATTTCAGCATCACACGTTATTGCTAAAGCTGTTCCAAGTGAATCAACAGCAGACTATCACTTCGGCTTCACAAGAAAAGAATATTATGATGAAGGTGCTGATGGAGCAATATTCCCAACAGAAAACCAATTCATCTTCCTTAACTCACTCGCTAACGACAATTATCCATTCTGCGACGCAGAAACATACGAGTTGCCTATTAAGAAAGAAGATGGCACACCAACATTCTTCCCTAATACACCTTATTACCTCGTTGCTGTAGGTAGAAACGGTGAAGGTCAATGGTTTGCTCCAACACTTTATGAATTCGTAGTTGAACAACCTGTTGGTCCAGCAACTGTTACATTAAAAGTAAATCAATCAACAACCAGCGCAATAATATCAGCTATTCCAAACGAATTCACAGTTGAATTCCACTTTGGTCTCGTAGGAAAAGCAACTTATGATGCTTTCGGTGCTGAGACTTTAATCCAACAAATCCGTAACGATGGTTACCCATACTATCAAGCATCACAATCATCATGGGATAATCTTACACCTAATACAGAATATGTTGCTTTAGGTTCAGCTCTCAACGCTGGTAACGAATGGGGTGAAACAGCCGTTGAAATCTTCTCAACAGATCCAGACGGATTAGTAGAAACTGAAGCTGATTTCAATATCTATCCTAACCCAGCTCAATCAATGATTAGCATCAAATCAGCATTGAATGGTGAAGCTCAAGTAAGTATCTTCGATATGACAGGTCGCTGCGTAAAAGAAGTTACTGTAGAAAATATGAACAATGCTACTATCAATGTTGAAGACTTGAACAAAGGCGTTTACTTCGTTTCAGTTCAACAAGATAGAAGCTACAACATTCAAAAATTAGTTATCGAATAATATTTAGAAACTAAATAACTTTATGAGAAAAAGCAGTTGCTAAAATTTTAGTAGCTGCTTTTTTTTGTTAAATATATTTTCTATATTTGTGACAATTATTAAACTCAAAACTATTATGAAAAAATTATTATCTATTATCATCGCCGTGATGTTCAGTCTCGGTCTGAATGCACAAACTGAATTGACACAAGCTCCAGATTTTACTACTACAGATTACTTCGGCAACGAAATTAACTTGTACGAAATACTTGAAGGCGGACAGCATGTCTTATTGCATTTTAACACAAGAACAAATGAAGCAACACCAGAAGTGACACCTCCTTTGGTTGAAGCATACAAAAAATTAGGTTGTAATCAACATGATGTGTTCTTCATCGGCATAGTGCCTAACGGTACTTCAAACATAACAAAGAAATATGTTGAAGAATACGGAATTGAATTCCCAATGATTCATAACACAGATGAAAGCAACGGCATGGAAGGCGATGCTTTTGATATTACTAGAATACTATATCAAGTATGGGAATATCCTACAACACTCCTCATCGCTCCTGATAAGAGCATAGTGCTTCAAGACATTTCTCCAATGAAAGAAGCTGAAGACGTAATCTCAGCCCTCACTCCTTTCGGTATCCAAGAATATGAATGTGGTGGCGAAGACGAACCAGACGAACAGACTCCAATGGTAGAGATAAATGTTACAGAAGTGACAACAACATCTGTTAATGTCTCTTTCACTCCAGCAGAAGAATGTGCTTCATATTATATCCTGCTCGACACAGAAGCTTCAATGGAACAATGGGCAATGGTTTTCGGCGTGACATTGGAACAACTCATTGAAGAATGGAGCATCGAAAGACAAGGTCCTTCAACAAACTTATGGAACGACCTTATCCCTAATACTGAATATA
>JBGVET010000033.1:0-45508 GCA_045120395.1 Candidatus Limimorpha sp. | reverse complement strand
GAGCTGATTTGAGTATACTTTTCACTATCAAATTTTGAAATAAAAATAACTTTGATGAAAACGTTTTCATCAAAGTTATTATATTTATCTATGTACTAATGGGTTATATTGATTTTACCAACCATTTTTGGCAATTATACCGTAAATTTTACCATCCTTTTTTACTTTCATATCACAATTGTTAACTGTTAATTCCTAAAAAGTTTATCAATCCATAACGCCTTGCCGATTTTACGCAGGGCGTTTTTCACATACTGACGGTTCTCTGGCTTGTACCAGAAGAAGAATCTCTGCTGATCTAATTTCTCTTGTTTTGTCTTGGCAACGAAAACTGGTTTCAAGCTATATGGATCATATCCAGAGTAATAAATCTCTGTCGCTAATGTCATAGGTGTAGGAGTAAAATCCTGAACCTGCTCTAACTTATATCCAAGTTCCTTTGTCTTCACAGCAAGTTCTGCCATATCGGTTAAAGTACATGCTGGGTGGCTTGATATAAAATAAGGTATCAACTGTTGGTTGAGACGATATTTCTCATTGACCTTATCGAATTTCTTTTTCAGTTTCACGAAGAGATTGAACGATGGCTTACGCATAAGTTTCAAGACCTCGTCGCTGGAATGTTCAGGAGCCACTTTCAAACGACCGCTGACATGACGTTTCATCAGCTGTTCGAAATATTCATCGTAACCCAATTTTCCCGAAGGGTCTTCATTAGTCAAAAACAAGTCATAACGAATGCCAGAACCAATAGTCGCCTTTTTCACTTTCGGCAACTTATCCACTTCCTTATAAAGTTCAATCAGCGGATGATGGTTGGTATCTAAGTTCTTACAAACGTTAGGCTGTATGCAAGTCGGACGAATACACTTCTCGCAAAGACTCTCGTCTTTTCCTTTCATGCGATACATATTTGCTGACGGACCGCCGAGGTCGGAGATATAACCTTTGAAGTCTTCCATCTCCGTCACCTGCTTCACCTCTTTCATGATAGAAGCCTTGCTTCTTGATGCCACAAACTTGCCTTGATGCGCAGAAATGGTGCAGAAGGCACAGCCGCCGAAACATCCTCGATGGATATTAACCGAATGACGAATCATCTCGTAAGCCGGAATCACGCCACGTTTCGCGTACTTAGGATGCGGCAGACGAGTGTAAGGCAAATCGAAAGAAGCGTCAATCTGAGCCTCCGTCATCGTTGGATAAGGAGGATTTATGTATAATGTATAATCGCCAACATCTTGAAGCAGACGATTGGCCTTTTTCTTGTTAGATTCTATCTCAACGTTTTTGAAGTTAGAAGCATACGCTTTCTTATCTTTCAGACATTCCTCATGAGAGACAAGACGCAAGTCGTTCCATTCACATTTCACATTCTGCGATTTTTTCTTAAGGAAGAAAGTCTGAGGAACATTCGTTATCTCTTCAATTTTTTTACCATTATCCAGAGCTTTGGCAATCTCCACTATGCCAAGCTCGCCCATGCCATAGACGCCGAGGTCGGCTTTAGAGTCGAGCATGATAGTAGGTTTCAACTCATCAGCCCAGTAGTCGTAATGCGTCACTCTTCGCAAGGAAGCCTCTATGCCGCCGATGATGACTGGGACATCTGGATATAATTTTTTCAGTATGTTGGAATATGTTATCGTTGCGTAATCAGGACGGAAGCCCGCTTCGCCGCCTGGAGTGTAGGCGTCGTTGGAGCGCAGGCGCTTGTTGGCGGTATAATGGTTCACCATCGAGTCCATGGCGCCGGCGGAGATGCCGAAGAAAAGACGAGGTCTGCCGAATTTCTTGAAGTCGCGCAAGTCGTCGCGCCAGTTAGGCTGCGGAATGAGTGCCACCTTGTAGCCGTGATGTTCAAGGACGCGGCCTATCACAGCAGCGCCAAAAGCAGGATGGTCGACGTATGCGTCGCCAGTGATAATCACGACATCGACTTCGTCCCATCCGCGTAAGTCAGTCTCTTTCTTTGTTATCGGAAGCCAATCTAATAAGTTCATGCGAAAAATTCTTTTAATGCCTCGCGAGCGTCACGAAGCTTGTCCAACCATACCTCTCTCGAATTCTGACCTATGATGTCGGTTATATATTTCACCGCGACGAAATTCACGTCCATCAGCTTACACACATGAGCCTGAGCGAAAGCCTCCATGTCGATGACATCACCAGTGAAATTGCCCACTTCTGTCACGAAGCTGTCGCCAGTGTTGCTGACGCCGACATTCTCATACCTATCAATGACATCAATTCCGACCTTCTCAGGAAATGAAATATCAGAACACACATGAGGAAGGACGATTTTTTCCAAGTCTCTATCCACAAAACGATGACATACGAAGATATCGCCGACATTATGATTAAGAGTGCCGGCAGTACCGACATTAACGACGAGCTCGTATTTGTCTTCACAAAGAGCCTTCGTCAAGTTAAAAGCCGAAAGCACCTTGCCCATTCCCGTCCTAAGGAATGTAATATCAACACCTTGTAATTCAAAAGGAATTATTTCCTCATCAAAAGCGTATGTCACTAAGATTTTCATAGAGATATTTTTTACAAAGATAAAAAAAGACAACGGACAACAGACAACAGACAACAGATTTTTTTAGTTAGGAGTTAGGAATTAGGAGTTAGGAGTTATTTTTTTTTAAATCTTAGAAACTTAGCAACTTAGAAACTCAGCAACTTGGTGTCTTGGTGACTTGATGTCTTGGTGACTTATTCCATGCATTTCATATCCTATTCCATGGTAGCACCTTGCCATCAGAACTTGTCATTGCATTATCGCCACCAAACACAACGGTTTTATGGTCGCTATCAATATCTGACAATTTTGACCAATAATTAAGTCCCTTAAAATAATTCTTGTTGAATGTAGCTCCTGATTTTATTTCATAAGCAAAAACCTCGTTGTCTTTATTTTGCAACAGATCGACCTCATTACCATTGCTATCGCGCCAGAATGTAAAATCAGGATTTTCACCTCTATTATACTCTTTTTTTATTAATTCATTGACAACCATATTTTCAAACAGTTCACCTCTGAGATAATGTGAAGCAATCTGAGATGAGGAAGTAATTTCCAGTAACGAACAAGCCAATCCCGTATCATAAAAATACAACTTCGGAGTTTTGACAAGTCTTTTTGAGAAATTCTTATGATCTGGTCTTAGAAGATGAATTATATAACATTGTTCAAGTATCGACAACCACGACTGCACGGTAGGTTCTGAAATACCACATTCGTTTGCCAATGATGCTTTATTCAAAAGCTGACCTATTCGTCCTGCACATAACTTAATGAATTTAACAAATAAAGACAAATCGCCTATTTGTTTTATGTTACGGATATCTCGTTCAACATAAGTCCTTATGTAATTAGGATAATAATCTGTCGGAGCGATGTCTTTGTCATAAATACGAGGATAACTCCCATAAAATATCTGTTCATCGACTGTGTTTTTATTAATACCAGCAGCAATCATCTCTTCATTAGAAAACGGAAGCAGATTCAACATTCCGACTCTACCAGCGAGGCTCTCATCAACCGATGACATCAATAAAATATTTTGCGAACCTGTAAGAATATACATTCCTTCTTTATTGGCATTATCGGTATGAGTTTGAAGATATGACAATATGGAAGGTTCTTTTTGCACCTCGTCAATAATCACCTTGTCTGGATATGTGGCAATGAAACCGCGAGGATCTTCCTTGGCAAAAGCTCGAATGTCTAGGTCTGAGAATGAAATATAAGTATAATCAGGAAATGTCATCTTCACCAAAGTTGATTTACCAGACTGCCTCGGTCCAGTTATTAAGACGAATGGAAATTTTCTTGACAATTCCAATACTTTTGCTTGTAGATTTCTTTTTACCATAATCTTTTATTTTTATGCAAATATAAAATATAATTTTAGAATTGCATAAAAATAGATTTATTTTTTTATCAACAAATCTTAAAAAAATTCAGAAATTCAAAATCTCAGAAACTTAAAACTAAGGCTTTGCCTTCGACAAGCTCAGGCACCGCATGACTCTGGACTCTGAACTCTGACACTGACTTATTGACTCAGAAACTTAGTAACTCAGAAACTCAAAAACTTAGTGACTTGGGGACTCGGTGTCTCGTTGTCTTGTTGTCTTTTCTTTTGGGCGTTCCGGCGAAGCCGTCGGGCTTTCCGCTATATCTTTGCTCGCTACGCTCGCAAAGGATGCCGCTCCAATCCCTAACGCTTTGGAGGCTACTAACTCCTAGTTGCAAACACTAAATATATAATTCCTAACTCCTAATTCCTAATTAATAAGGCGTTGCCTTATCCTATATGTGTTTCGCCCTTTCAGGGCAAGCATCCTCAATTCCTCACACCCTTAGTTCCTTAATTTCTTAGAAACTCAGCAACTCAGTGTCTTGGCGACTTGGTGTCTTGGCGACTTGGTGTCTTGGCGTCTTTAAAAAAAGGTGTCACCCTTACCAGAGCAACACCCCAATTATGCATTATGAATTATGAATTATGCATTAAACCAAGCGCTTCGCTTTTATTCTACTACTGGACGCACTGATGGACCGTAGTAACGGTAGTAGTTGATCATGCCGTAGTTGATCATGCCCTGATAGTCACTCGCGAAATTGAGGCTGTATGCGAGGTCGTCGTAGTAGCAGTCGAGAGGTGTAGAACTCCAATAGTTAACGTGACTTCCAGTGAAGTCGAGCGAAGACTTGCGGCGAAGACCCGCAGCAGGAAGGAAGATACTGTTGCCATTAGGGCCTTCTACATTATAGCCGTTAACGCCGTTCTGTGTAGTCCATGTCCATGTGCAGTTGTTTATTAATTCGTTCAGTTCTGCTTTTGTCGGCATACGCCAGGCTCCGCCCCAATTGGCTGTGGCTGCATCATATTGAGGGTTAAGATTGCCTGCACCGTCTATATAGCCTTGTGATTGTAACTCCGAAATGCTAAGTCCGTAGGTTGCGCTGTTTGAACTTGAGTAATCGCTTTTTGTCGTTGTCTCGCCCCATGCGTAATAGTTGCCATAATCTTCAGGAGAAGTCGCGCCAACATTACATGTCGCCCATAACAAACCGCTTGGCAATCCGAGGTCAACACATTCATGTCCATAATAATAATAATTTCTTCCAACCTCACTTTTCTCCTTCTCATAGCCATTGTCATATTCATAACAATAATATATTTTTTTAAAGTTAACATTATCAATGCTAACACTAAATTTCTTTCCTTCAACATTACAAGAATATGATTTAGCGTTGGTCATATTTACATTATCTGCAATATATACATCCACTGCTTCCAAGTCAATAGGATATGAATATGTGACGTCAAATGTGATACGGTCGTTTCTTTCTATTTTCTCTTCCACAATCTCTACCTTGCTGGCTTCTATTTCGTCAAACTTCTTGCAGCCTGCAAAGATGAGTGTTATCATGCTTAATATCAATAATGTCTTTTTCATGGTTTTTATTTTTAATGTCAACAGACAACAGACTTTGTCCAAATCAATTGTCAGTTTTCAGTTTTAAATTTTCAATTCCAATTAAATCCTATTCCTAATTTAAATTCCATCATTTGAAAGTTTGTCGTAACAGCATCAATGCCTATTGTGAGGTTTCTTAAATTCAGTTGCAATCCTGCTGTTAAATCTACTCCTTTATATGTGTTAGGCGTATATTCCACATAATCTCCTGTTATTGTCTCGCAAACTCTAACAATCATTCCATAACCAGCACCGGCTTTGAAATATACCGGTCCGCCAATCTTTGCAATAACACCTCCTGTTACCGAGATACGTGTATCTTTAGCATTGCCTGTCAAAATAACTTCTTCGTAAGACTTGTCAATCACGTCAAATCCAGTAAAATCAAAATTGCTCATCGCACTGACAAACCAACCTACTTTCTTAACAGAGCCAAAGCTAAATCCAAATGATGTCTGAGGCGCAACGGAATACGCTGCATTCAATGTAATAAAGTTAACACCTCTGCTAAGATATTTTTCCAATGGTTCTTTCTTAGGTACGAAATAATAGCTGCCGGTTGAGTTTGCGCCAATCTGTATTGTCTTTGTCTCATAGAGTTTTCCTCTTCTAACCTCAACCTCATGTTTGCCTAATGGCATGTCAATATCCATTGATGTTTTTCCAACTTTCTTTCCGTCAACATAAATGTCATCACCTATTTTGTCGGAGGTAATCTTCACCAACTTTCCAAATGCCAAGACAAACTCATCTTTAACTCTTGTCGTTTTCACCTCAACGGTTTTAACAGCAGTTTGCGAACCTCTCTCTGCTTTAAGGTTATGAGAACCATACGAGAGATTGGTGATTAGTGGAGAAGTTCCAACATAATTGCCATCAACGTAAATCTTGTCGCCGGTTTTGTCGGTTTTTATCATCACTTCTTTTTCTGTAGGAAGCTGTTCTTTCATTGTCAAAGTCTGGTTTTCTTCTATCGTTATGTTTTTAGTAACAGAAGCGCAGCCTTCTTTTTCAAGTTTGAGAGTGTAGTCGCCAATCATCAAATCGGAGATAACTCTCGGTGTGGTTCCATAATGTTTTCCGTTGAGATAGATGTCGGCTTTAACTGGAATACTGCTAATATCGAGGAAACCTGTTATGGCTGTTGGGGCTTCAATCTTAAGGTTTTCGTCTTTTCCAAGAACGAGGTTCAGGTTTTTGGATACAGTTTTATGTTTATCTTTTTTCACTTCCAAGAAGTGTGCGCCATCGGCAATACGTCCGCTCCACTTTCCTTTTCCTTTATGTTGTCCGTCAATGTAAATATCCGAAGCAACGTCAGTTTCAATATTAAGATTAACAAAGTTTGCACTCATATCTAAGACGGCATTAGTCGTATTTTCGTCAGTTATGGTAAAGGTTTGTTCTGTTGTCTTATACATATCTTTCACCACGCGTACCTTATAAGTACCGCTTGCCATCTTATCAGACTGATATGGTGTTGTTCCAACTTTTTTATTATCGATAAATACCACAGCTCCGCTTTCAGGTTTTGAAGTGACATTGATAAATCCGTAAGCCGGACGCAGTTGTTTCTCTATAGTGACAGGTTCGCCTTTGGTTATCGTCACGCTGCCGCTTTCTGTGTGATACATATCGCATTCTATTTTCCAAGTATGCGTCGTGCCAATAGCGAGAGACTTAAAGCCGTCGCTCACATATTCATCATCGATATATATCGAAGCATTAGGCTGGTCAGCTATGATGGTGAGATAGTTATTCTGCTGCACTACACTTGTCTCCGGCACCAAAGGAATATATTGCAACACCATTTCGTAAACGCAGTAGTCACACAATTTTTCTGGCAAGAGATACTTATACGTTCCATAGTCAGGGTGTTTGATATTGATGAATGTAGCTGCATCTGCAGAAATATAAATCCACATCTCCCCTGTCTTTGGTTTTTTGATAATTTGCGTTGCTCTGTTACCTGTGAAGACAAGTCGCAGCCTTTCCTGCTCGTTGATATTCTCAGTAGAAATCTTTATCAACGCCATCGGGAGGTCGTTGCCGTCAGTATATTCTTCTTTATCTTCAATGACACCGCCTGGCACATATTTAAAAGAGCCTTCTTTAACTTGGAGTTGTGAAAATGCGTTTAATGATACAAGTGCAAATATTACAAGTAAAATTCTCTTCATAATTGATTTATATTGAAGCAACAAATTTATAAAAAAATCAGAAATTCAAAGCCTCAGAAATCCAAAAATTTTGAGTTTTTGAGTTTCTGAGTTTCTGAGGTTTTGAGGTTTTGAAGTTACGAATCAAAACCACTTTCATATTTTAAGCGATAAAATTCTTTTTGTTGTTCTATCTCACGACGAAGCTCTTCTTTTGTCGGCAAAAACGTCAGATATTTTGCAGCATAAAGCTGGTCACTACCATTCAAAACGGAATAATGAGCAATATCCTCATCGGTATCCGCACAAAGCAATATACCTATTGTAGGATTATGTCCTTCGGGGCGTATCAATTCATCATACATCTTTACATACATATCCATTTGTCCAACATCTTGATAGGACACTCCAATTTATCTTGCAAAGAAGAAGCTTTCTCTTTCATTTCATTACGAACAACTTCTTTATTCTGAGATTTCAACAAACGATGATAATATTGCGTGCTAACATTTCTTTGCAAAGTTCTAGTTCCCCACATCTCATTAGCAGCCTCATTTTCATACCAAGCGCGAGCCTCAGCATCTGATTCTTGTAAGATAATACCATAATGCGTCCACGACAAACGTATAGCCTTTTCCGTTACAACGCGACTATAAATATCTACCTCATTAAATAATCCCATCACTGCTGGGACAATCTTAAGATTGTTATTCAGCATATAAAACATATTAGGGAATGACCTATAAAACGACGCAAAACGGTACAGATTATTTCTTGAATACCCTTTCCCATACTTCTCTGTCAAATCCTTAGCTAAAGTCTTAATCACCTGCTCTCCATATTCCGCACGCTGATCCTTTAAAACTTCATGCTGAATACGCATTCCCAACAACCAATTACGCTTTATCAATATTTCATCTACCGATTTGTAAGCAACAACTTTTGCTTGTTCAATAATTACACATGCATCGTTATATAATACATTCTGTAATTTTTCATCTTGTTTCTGTAAACTTTGGTTTGATTTCATAACAATTATTTTTAATGGTTAAACAATTTATTTCTAACTCTTCACAGCCAACCACGCCATCAGTCCCATTCCTGTTTCCAAAGCATCTTCATCAATATCGAATGTCGGGGTGTGTTGCTTGGAGACGATGCCTTTTTCAATATTTGAAGTACCGATACGATACATGCAAGCTTTTGTTTGATGCGAATACCAAGCGAAGTCTTCCGCCGTCATGAGCTGCGGAATATCTTTCACCTTTTCTTCTCCCATAAAGTCGACAGCTTTATCTTTCAATGAATTAGTAAGACTTACGTCATTTATCAAGACCGGATAGCCTTGTTCTATAAACAAATCCGCATCTACATTAAAAGACAAAGCCACTTCTTCACAAAATTCCTTTATCTTGTTTTTAACAGCTTTTCTGTCGTTCTCATCAAAGGTACGCATTGTTCCTTTGAGCGTCACTTCGTTAGGAATTACATTGTAAGTGCCGTCTGCGATAAAACTGCCGAAAGCTATTATGATAGGATTTTTTCTTTCTTCATTGTTAAACTCGGAGCTGAGTTCTGATATGGCGCATAAGAGTTTTGCAGCGGCGACTGTGGTGTTGTCGCGTTCTATAATCTTAGCCGCATGACCGCCTATTCCTTTTATAGTAATGTTTATCTCATCGCAGGAAGCCATAAATTCACCGGCATGAAAACCTACTTCGGCGCATGGAAGGTCAGGATAGACGTGCTGTGCAATAATCAAATCGACATCTTTCAAGACACCTTTTTCAATCATGACAGAAGCACCTCCAGGAAGCTTTTCTTCTCCAGGTTGGAAAATCAGTTTTATGGTTCCCTCAAAATCATCTTTCAGCTGATTGAGAATCTTTGCTGCGCCAAGCAACATCGCAGTATGCGCGTCATGACCGCAGGCGTGCATCACACCATCGACAGTAGATTTATATGTACAATCATTTTTCTCTTGTATCGGAAGAGCATCGATATCGGCACGAAGTGCTATCGTTTTCTTTTCTGGACTTCTACCTTTTATAGTTGCGACAATTCCAGTTTCTGTCAAGAATTCATGTTCTATATTCCATGAATCCAGCAAGGCATGAATAAACTGTGCAGTTTCATATTCCTCAAAACTCAAGCATGGATACTGATGTAGATGACGTCTAATGCCAATAATGTCATTTTTCAATTCCTTTGCCAGAGATTTTATCTTATTTATCATAACTAAAGATGTTTATGCAAAAATAAGAATAATTAGGAGTTAGGAGTTAGGAGTTAGGAATTATTTTTATAGTTAGGAGTTGAGGGGATGAGGAATTAAGGATGTGTAATAAAAAAGATACGTGCAAATCCTTGAGGTCCGTGGAGGCAAAAAATACGTGGAGACTATAAAACGAAAAAGCCTCTCAAAATTGAGAGGCTTTCGCGGTGCTGACGAGACTCGAACTCGCGACCTCCTGCGTGACAGGCAGGCATTCTAACCAAACTGAACTACAGCACCATCTTTTTTTGTTTTCAACTTCTGTTGTTCGTTGTTGATTACGGGTGCAAAGATACGACCTTTTTTCATATCTGCAAGCATTTTTTCAAAAAAAATTCACTTTTTTTGAAATTATTTTTCATCTAATTGATTATCAGCAAAATATTTTTTTAAAAAAATTATTTTATAAAAAATACTCCATTTTCTCTTATATCATGATATTTCATGCCCAATTTGCCTGCTTCTTTTATCAATTCCGTCGCTAAATATCTTGGAACATCAGAACTAATTATCAGATTATCAAACTTATATATATTAAGCAAAGAAACCAACGATTGTCGTTTACGACCATAGACAAGCATGTAATTCAAGGGTATTTTATACGTAAGCTCTTCCTTTAAAAAATAGCTTCCATCGGACAATCCGATGACATTTTTACCAAAAATTACGACACTTTTTCGTTTTTTCACAAAATTCCCGTCAAAATTATCACAAAAAAGCACCCTTTTCTCATCAGAAAAAACACCTTTTTTCACCAAAAAATTTTCAATATTATAAGAAAAAGATGATTTATCATTAAAAAAAACACTATCCGAAATCAAAATATGGCTTCTTCCTTCAATAAAATCTATCACGGTAGCATTATTAATTGAATAAATTACCATTTCTTTTTGCTTATTTTGCTTGACAAGTTTATCAATATTGACAAATAAAAAGCAACATAACATCATCATTATATAAAATAACATCTTCTTACTTCTAAGTTCCACCATCAATAACAACGCTAATAATATCAGCAAAAGAAGAACAAACTGCACTTCGTTTATATAAATACCTTTTATTATCGAATTCGGCAGACCCTCAATCCACGACACCACATAGTTCATGACAAAAATCATTTTCGAGACAACAAAAGCCACCACATTATTAATATAAGGAACAAAAGAGACAAGCAACATTATCATTCCTCCAATTATAACGACTGAAGATATTGGTGTCATAAAAAGATTACTCAGCCAGAAATATATCGGGAATTGATGAAAATAATAAATAGTAAAAGACACTGTCGCAATCTGAGCCGCAATAGTCACTGACGTTATTTCCCAAATTTTATTAACAATCTTATATCTAGAATAAAACATTCTAGATATAGGTTTTTGCAACACCACTATTCCAATCACAGCTGTATACGACAACAGAAAGCCTATATCAAAAAGATTTGCAGGACTCACACAAAGCAAGATGAAAGCCGAAGCCGCCAAAGAATTCATCAACACCCCTTTCCTATTGATAACATTTCCAACTATCACGAAAGAAAGCATTATAGTCGCTCTCAATATTGAAGGTGCCAATCCTGCAAGTAAGGCATAAAACCAAATCAGAAGCAACAATACAGATTGCTTTACAATTCGCTGTCCTTTCTTTCTATCATCAAGAAAAAAGAGCATATACGAAAACACCATAAACACCACACCCACATGAAGTCCCGACACACAAAGAATATGCATCGCACCTGCAGCCACATATTTCTGTCGAAGTTCATACGGCAGGCTATCATCATAACCAAGCAAGATTGCAGCAGCAACAGCATATTCATCTTCTGTTACGCCAAGACTTTGCATGCTTTCTAGAAGAAGATCACGAAGCCAATACGAAAACTTATAAACTGGATTCACATCATTTCGATTCATCTCAATCCAGGCGTCAGATTTAAGATACACCTGATGCGTCACACCTCTTTTATATAAGTAATCCTTATAATCGAATTGCTCCGGGTTAGGAGGTTTCTCCACCAACTCGGGATTCTTTAGGATTAAAATACAATCACCATATTTAAGATTAAGAGATTTATCATTTTTCTCAAAATACGCCACAACTTTAGAATCAATGCTTTTAATACTTTCATTATTCTCAAAAGCATAAACATCCAACATAACCTTAACTGACTTTTCTTTAAGAGAAGGACATTCACACAGTCGCGCCAGATAATATTTAGGAATATTCTCTATTTTTGATATATCATTGACATTCAGATGATAATTCCCAACTATAACTAAAGAAAATCCTGATAATATCAAGTATAAATACAGTATGACAGAAAATATCCAACGGAAGCGATAATTCTTAACAAATAGTGAAATGAGTACTAATGATGACAACAATATCAAAAAAATCATTAACAAAAAAATGACAGATTTCTTTTCAATTATCACATCAAAAAAGGCAAAAGAAATATAAATTCCAATTGCAAAAGGAAGTAACAATCTGATAAACGGATATTTAAACCAAGATATCATATCGCATCATAAATTTTGGGTTCATGATGCAATATACAAATAATTTTAAATCATCAAATATTGAACAACAATATTTTACGTTAAAATTTATTAAGAATTACTTACTCTTTTTATTCAAATCATCGAATATAACTGTAGCCGCATTGTTCGAAGCACCTGCATTTCCCAGTTTATATCTGAGATCCTCATAATCATCCAACAACTGACGTTGCACCTTATGATTAGTAAGTAGCAGTTTCAATTCAGCCTCGATATTTTCCGGAGTCAAGTCATTCTGAATCAACTCCTTCACGACTGGCTTATCCATAATGAGATTTACAAGGCTTATATATTTAACCTTAATGAGATTCTTCGCTATCAAATATGATATTTTATTTCCTTTATAACAAACCACCTCAGGAACATAGAACAAAGCGGTTTCCAATGTCGCAGTTCCGGATGTAACCAAAGCCGCACTAGCCACTTGCAGCAACTGATATGTTTTATTGAAGACCAGTTGCACATTTTCATTTCCTACCAAAGATTTATAATACTCTTCAGGCAAAGAAGGAGCGCATCCAACAACAAACTGATATTCAGGAAATTTATCCACCACCTTAAGCATTACCTCAAGCATTCTGCCAACCTCCTGCTTGCGGCTTCCTGGAAGAAGTGCAATAATTTCTTTCTTTGAATTAAGTTTATTTTGTCTAACGAAATTATTCTTATTTATATATCTCACTTTTGATAACTCATCTAAGAGCGGATGTCCAACGAAATGAGCGTCAACGCGATATTCGTCATAGAAATCTTTTTCAAAAGGAAGTATCACCAACATCTTGTCAACCACCTCTTTAATAGTATGAACACGGCGTTTCTTCCAAGCCCAGACCTGAGGCGAGATATAATAATAGACCTTAATACCATGTTTATGAGCAAATTTTGCAATCTTCATATTAAAACCAGGATAGTCAATAAGAATAATTGCATCCGGCTTGAATCTCATAATATCTCTTTTGCAAAATCTAAGGTTTCTTAATATAGTTCTCAGATGCAGCAGAACCTCAACAAATCCCATAAAAGCAAGGTCACGATAATGTTTTACCAATGTAGCGCCTTGTTTTTTCATCAAGTTTCCTCCCCAAGCACGAATCTTGGCACGAGGATCTTTTTTCTTCAAAGATGTTATTAAATTTGCTCCGTGTAAATCACCAGAGGCTTCACCTGCAATAATATAATACTTCATTTTATCACAAAAAAACATTAACAAAAAGTTTTTAACAACTTATACAACTTCTGCGTTGGCAAACCCATCACATTAAAATATGAGCCTTCTACACTATTAACGCCAATATAACCAATCCACTCCTGAATTCCGTATGAGCCAGCCTTGTCAAAAGGTTTATATGTATCGACATAATATCTGATTTCTTCTTCGTCAAGCACTTCAAAAGAAACTTTCGATGTTGCCGAGAAAGTCTTGACCTTTTCTTTTGTACGAACAGTAACACCAGTAACGACAGAATGTTTCTTTCCAGAAATCATACGCAGCATATTACACGCATCATCATAATCTTTTGGTTTTCCAAGAATCTTATCACCGACAATCACCACTGTATCTGCTGTAATAACCATATAATTTTCAGGAAGTTCGCTTTCTTCAAAAGCCTTAGCCTTCTTGTAACTAAGAAAAGGAGCCACATCAAAAACCGACATTTCTGAAGAATAAGATTCATCTACATCTTTTGTCAAAACGGAAAATTCCAAGCCAACTCCTTTAAGAAGTTCCTGTCTTCTTGGCGATTTTGAAGCAAGAACGACATTATATTTTTTTATATTCTCTAACATCATCTTAAAACTAACATTGATAATAAACCTATAAGCATCATTACTTTAGAGAGAACCGACAATTTATGAAAATCTTTATATTCTTTAGCTTTATAAATTCTGAATATCAATAAAAAAGTTAACAAAGTTACTGCTGCTATTAAAGCAAATGCCATAAACAACTCCATCTTAAAAAGAATGAATTCATAAATAGCCAAAAGAAACAACAGCATCACATCAAGAATATAAAGTATTGTCTTTGTTTTATTTAAGCCATAAACCACAGGTATCGTACGACAATGAGTGTAACCATCTCCTTCTGCGTCTTCTGCATCTTTTATAATTTCCCTAATAAGCGTTAACAAAAATGCAAATAAAGAATATGTTAATACAAAATAAACAATATTTCTTGCAATATCTTTAGATTCTGACAAAATCAACAGATTATCTGACAGATATAATATCTCAAACAAATAAGGCAAGAACACAGCCGTTGACACCAGCAATGAAACAACGAAATTACCTATGAATAATTTTCGTTTATATCTAGCTGAATATGAATATAAAAGACATGTTATCAAAATTAGGACAGCGAATAACAAATAAAATTTAACATTTAAAACCATTATGCTAGACACTAGTCCTGAAGCAAGACCAATAATTGTTAAAACACCATAAAAACATTTTACCTCTTTATGAGAAAAAATATTGGGAATTAATGCTTTTCCCGGCTTATTCAATTTATCCGTTTCCACATCGAAATAATCATTGATGGCATATCCTCCAGCCACTATGAATATCAACGATATAAGCAATAAATAAAATGCTGATGACGGAGGAAACACATCAACAGCAGAATAATATGACAAAGGCGACATGACACAATGATAAACAAGCATCATCATCATCGCAATCATCAGCAAATTAGACCAGCGTACAAGTTTGAAAAAAGCCTTAATCTTATTCATCTTTTACCAGACATAAAAAGTAAAGTCATTCATCCATTTATCTTGAGCTTTAATAACCTGCTCAATAATGTCACGAACAGCACCTTTGCCTCCGCCACAATGACTGATATACAAGCTAATATCTTTAATTTCAGGAACAGCATCTGCTGGGCACACTGGCAGACCCACCATTTTCATAACTGGATAATCTGGAATATCATCGCCCATATAAATAATCTGCTCAGGTTTTAAATTCTTGGTTTCCATATATTTTTGAAGTACTTCCACCTTACTTGCAGAGCGAACGAAAACATCTTTTATTCCAAGCATTTCCATTCTTTTTTCTATAGAGATAGAATAACCACCAGTAATAATCGCAATATTATAACCAAGACGCGCAGCAAGCTGAAGCGCATAACCATCTTTAACGTTAGTGCTACGCAAAGGCACACCGTTGGCATCAACCAAAACGTCACCGCTAGTCATAACACCATCATAATCAAATACAAAAGTAGTTATATCTTTTAACTGTTCTTTATAGTTTTTCATTTTTCTAAATATTTATTAATAATATAATTCGTTAACAATTTATATATCTCTTTTTCTTCATTATAATCTTTCAAAAGATTCAAATGCTTGTTGATAGTCTCTCTGTCGCCACGACGTGCTGGACCTGTCAAGGCTTTTTCCGCCCCCATACTGAAAGCCTTATTTACAGTCTCTCTAACTAAAGGTTCTAAAATAGATATATCCAGAGATTTTTCCTTCAGCAGCTTCTCTCCGATTTGCAACATAACATTAACAAAATTAGACACATACACTGCATTCATATGTAGATAGCGTCTATCTTCATCCGAACATTCTATTACCACATTCGACATCTTCTTAGCCACAACTCTCAACTTATCTTTAATCTCAGACGATGATGCGTTAATCAAAAGTGGAACTGACTTAAAATCGACATCATAATCTTTTGTCAATGTTTGCAACGGATATATAATACCATAATTTTCAACAACTTGTAATATCGTAGAATTTTGAGTTCCTGAAGTATGAACCAAAACCCCTTTATAATTTTTCAAATGTGAAGCCACATCTGCAATGGCATCATCTTTAACAGCTATGATTATCAAATCGCAAGAAAAGATGGTTTCGTAATCACTTACGGCCTTTACTCCAAACTTTTTTTCAACATCAGAAATTTTATCCTGATTTCTAACAAATACATATTTCAAATTTATTCCATTGTCTTTCAATACTTTTGAATAAGTATATGCCACATTTCCTGAACCTATTATAGCTACATTTTCAAATGGAATCATCTCGAAATAATTTTTCTACGAAGTTACAAAAAAAATGAATAAGAGTGTGATATTAGCCGCTACAAAGCCCAACAAAATTGCCGTTAACTTATGTTAAAATCCGTTAACTTTTATCAAATTCCGTTAACTTTTTCATAAAATCCGTTAACTTTTAAAATTTAACATTTCATTAACATTCTATAACTAACATAAAATCAATAATATACGCAAACAAGGCCATTTCACGCCCGAAAAGGGTATTGACAAAACGAATAAGTGAATTATTTTTGTACCCGACAACAACAAAAAAACAACCAATTTTTTAAACACAAAAACAACATTTATTATGACAACAATTGAATTCAACAGCAGCCTCACAAGCCTTCAAAAAAGCTTAGAAACATTTGCAAAACAATTAACAGGCAACGAAGATGATGCAAAAGACCTCACACAAGAGACATTCCTCAAGGCATTAATTTATCGCGACAAGTATGTCAACCACAACAATTTCAAAGCTTGGGTTTATACCATCATGAAAAACATCTTTATCAACAACTACCGTAGAACTAAAAAAGCAAACACTATTATCGACCAAAGCGAAGATCTTTACTATTTAAACATTAGCAACTCACATACTGACACCGACCCAGAAAGCATTCTCAATGCCATCGAACTTGAAAAAGGCATCAAGAACCTTGACGAAGATTTCAGACGCGCATTCGATATGTACAACGAAGGCTATAAATACAAAGAAATCGCCGACACCTTACACTTGACAATTGGCACAGTCAAAAGCAGAATCTTCTACAGCCGTAAAAAACTCATGACGCAATTAAGCGAATATTGTCCTAACTAATTTTAACAAAAGCACAAAAAACAAGTCTACTGTAGACTTGTTTTTTGTGTTAGAAAAAAATAGTTATTCCACATACAATAAATTTGACAAATTGTTGTTAATTTTGCACATATTAATATATAACAAAAAAATCAGTTATGATTGAGACAGATATTCGTGAATTAAACGAAAGAATACAAAGAGAAAGTCAGTTTATTGACCTCATTAATCTTGAAATGAGCAAAGTCATTGTCGGACAGAAACACATGACTGAAAGATTGCTTATCGGTTTATTATCAAACGGACACATCCTTCTTGAAGGTGTTCCTGGTTTGGCTAAAACACTTGCCATTAAAACATTATCAAGCATTATCGACGCTGATTTCAGCCGTATCCAGTTCACTCCAGACCTCTTGCCTGCCGACTTGATTGGTACAATGATATACAGCCAGAAGAACGAAGAGTTCATCGTAAGAAAAGGTCCAGTCTTCGCAAATTTCGTTTTAGCTGATGAAATCAACCGTTCTCCTGCTAAGGTACAGAGTGCTTTGCTCGAAGCTATGCAAGAACATCAAGTTACAATTGGCGAAAGCACATTCGCATTACCAGATCCATTCTTGGTAATGGCTACACAAAACCCAATTGAACAAGAAGGTACATATCCTCTTCCAGAAGCTCAAGTTGACCGTTTCATGCTCAAGGTCATCATCGACTATCCAAAGAAAGAAGAAGAAAAAATCATTCTCAGACAGAATATTAATAAGGAGTATCCAGAAATCAAGCCTGTCACTTCGACAAAAGAGATCTTGAACGCAAGAAAAGTATGCCGTGAAGTTTACCTCGATGAAAAGATTGAGAACTACATCACCGACATCGTTTTCGCTTCACGTTATCCTAATGACTACAAATTGAAGAAGTTCGCAAACTTGATAAGCTACGGCGGTTCACCACGTGCTACTATCAACTTAGCTATGGCAGCCAAGGCTTACGCATTCATCAAACGTCGTGGTTATGTTATTCCTGAAGACGTCCGCGCTGTTGCACCAGATGTGATGCGTCATCGTATTGGCTTGACATACGAAGCTGAAGCTGAGAATATCACAACAGAAGAAATCATCAACGAAATACTCAATATTGTAGAGGTGCCGTAATCAAAATATTGAATTATGGAAACAAACGAACTATTTAAAAAGGTTAGAAAAATAGAGATTAAGACACGTGGCTTGACCAACAATATCTTTTCAGGTCAATATCATAGTGCCTTCAAAGGGCGTGGTATGACCTTCAGTGAAGTTCGTGAATATCAATATGGAGATGACATTCGCAACATCGACTGGAATGTAACAGCACGTTTCAACCGTCCTTTCGTCAAGATCTTTGAAGAAGAACGCGAGATGACTGTGATGTTATTGATTGACGTCTCTGGCTCCAATGATTTCGGTTCGGTCAACATGTCAAAAAGAGACCTTACCGCTGAACTTGCAGCTGTATTAGCATTCTCAGCAATACAAAACAACGATAAAGTCGGTGTGATTTTCTTCAGTGACCAGATTGAGAAATTCATTCCTCCTAAGAAAGGTTCGAGTCACATCCTTCGTATTATCAGAGAGATAGTAACCTTTACGCCACAACATAAAGGCACTGATATAGGAGAAGGTCTGCGATTTTTAACAAGTGCTATCAAGAAAAGAACAACAGCATTCTTGATATCTGACTTCGTTTCACAAAAGTCATTCGAGCAGCCTATAAGAATTGCAGCTAACAAACACGACCTCGTATGTCTTAGAATAACAGATAAAAGAGAACTGTTAATTCCTAAGATTGGACTTGTTAAATTCAGAGATTCAGAGACAAACAAAGATGTCTGGATTGACACATCAATGAGTTCATGGAATGAAGCTTATCAAAAATATTTACAACAAGAATCAGCTAAGCTGAATAAGATATTCGCGAATAACGGCATAGATAACACACTGATTTATACAGATATTGATTACGTCAAACCATTGATGCAGTTATTTAAAAAACGAGAATCTAGAAGATGAAAAACAAGATATTGCACATACTGATATTCTTAATGACAATAATTACACCTTATAAATATTGTCATTCACAAGATGTTATTGTCGATGGAAAAATTGCCACTGACACCATTCTCACTGGACATCCTTTCGATTACAGTCTTGACATCAGAATACCTAAAGGCTACATAATCAATTGGAACGAGCTAAAAGACACTTTAAACAAAAGCGTTGAAGTCATTAGCAGAAGTGAGATAAAAGAGCAGCCCATTGATAACAGTAGCGATATCTTATTAACACAACATCTCACTCTTACTTCTTTCGATACAGGTTATGTCGAAATACCAAGCATTGGCATAAAGTATTATAAATCAACAAAAGACACAAGCGTATATACTAGTTATACTGACTATATGTACATATATGTGGAACCAGCTGCAATTGATACAACAATGGCATACAGACCAATAAAAATGCCTATCAAACAAAACATAACCTTCGAGGAAACCGCACCTTTTGTAGGTGGCGGAATTATATTAGCAGGTTTGGTCTTACTCATTATATATATAATAAGACGTTCAAGAAAGAAAACAAATATCGAAGAAGAGGAAGTCAAACCTCAAATTCCAGCGATTGTCACAGCAAGAGAAAAAATGGCACAGTTAAAAGAAGCCAATCTCTGGCAATCAGGAAAATACAAAGATTATTATACAGATCTTACTGGTATTGCAAGAGAATATCTTGAAGGTCAATTCAATATTGACGCTATAGAGATGACTTCAGATGAAATTCTAGACGAAGTAAGAAAGATTCAGCTTGACAATCTTATTTTCAGCAAGTTACAAAATACACTTATTACATCAGACTTGGTAAAATTTGCTAAAGCAACACCTAGTCCTGTTGAAAACGAAAATGCTTTTAAAGATATCAATTCTTTCATTGAGGAAAGCTTCGTTTTCCATCAAGAACAGGAAAAGAAAAAAGCTGAAGAAGCAAAAGCCAAGAAGTACGATTTTGAAGAAGACAAAAACCAAGAAATGGAGGAAACAAAATGAATTCCATAGAATTTGCATCTCCACACTTCCTTTTGGGACTGATTATAATACCGCTTTTTGTGGTATGGTATATCTTTAATTGTAACAAACAACAAGCATACGTACGATTCTCCGACACAAGCTATTTCGACAAATTGCCTAAGTCGTGGAGAACATATCTGAGACATATTGTCTTTGTTTTGGAAATTGCTGCATTAGCCTTGTTTATCATAGCTTTAGCAAGACCACAAAGCAGCACCAAAAATCAAAAGATAAACGTCGAAGGTATTGACATCGTTTTAGCTATGGACATCTCCAGCAGTATGTTAGCCTGCGACTTACAACCTGACAGACTAGAAGCTTCAAAGACAGTGGCATCCGACTTCGTTGCAGGACGTCCTGACGACAGAATGGGGTTGGTAGTTTTCAGCGGCGAGACATTCACCCAAGTCCCATTGACAACAGACCACGGCATGATGCTTAATATGCTGAAAGCCATGAAATGCGGCATGTTAGAAGACGGCACAGCCATCGGTGATGGTCTCGCATCTGCAGTAAGCAGATTAAAAGACAGCGAAGCAATATCGAAGGTCGTAATTTTGTTGACCGACGGCGACAATAACGCAGGTTCCATCGACCCTTCTACAGCAGCAGAGATGGCTAAATTGTTTGGTATCAGAGTATATACAATCGGTGCAGGAACAAGAGGATTGGCACCTTACCCCGTACAAACGCCATTTGGAGGCATCAAATACCAACAAGTTGAAGTAAACATCAACGAGACCTTATTACAAAGCATCGCTGATGAAACTGGAGGAAAATACTTCCGTGCAGAGTCAAAAGAAAAACTTCAACAAATCTACGATGAAATCGACAAGATGGAACGTTCAAAAATTGAAGTCAATGAATACAAGAGACTTCACGAAGAATTTTATCCATTTGCAATATGGGGACTCGTACTTCTCATCTTATCATTCATCTTAAAGAACACCATTTTTAAATCAATAACAGAATAAAGATAATACAATGGAAAACAATATTTTAAGATTTGAACATCCAGAATATCTGTATTGGCTTTTGATAATACCAGTTCTTATTGCCATATACATCACGATACGTATTATCAATAAGAAGCAATTTCAAAAGTTTGCCGATTCTAAATTTGCAAGCTTGCTTACACCTTTGGTTTCAAAATCAAGAAGCAACACAAAATTTGTCATATTCATTATCGTTGTAACTTTAGGCATTCTTGGCATCGCCAATTTACAGACTGGCTCAAAGTTAGAAGAAGTAAAACGCGAAGGTATTGACTTATACTTCTGTATCGACATTTCTAACTCTATGAACGCAGAAGACATCGCACCAAATCGTCTGGAACGTTCAAAACAAGCTATCAATAATATTATCAATAAGTTAAACGGCGATAGAATCGGTATAGTAATATTTGCAGGCAACGCATACGTTCAATTACCTATCACCACCGACTATGCAGCTGCAAAGATGTTTCTTTCTACCATAAACACAAGCTTGATTCCGTCACAAGGTACAGAGATAGGAGCCGCTATCAATTTAGCAGCAAAGTCTTTTGGAGAGAACGAAAATGGCAAAGCTATCGTTATCATTTCAGATGGTGAAGACCACGAGAATGGTGATGCTATAAAAGCAGCCCAAGACGCCATAAAAGCAGGAATCAAAATATACACTATAGGTATGGGTCTTGAAGAAGGCGCACCTATCCCACTCTACAACCAATACGGCAAGCAGGTTGGATATAAGAAAGACAAGAACGGAAATGTCGTTATCACAAAATTAGACGACAATTTATTACGACAAATAGCAGAGATTGGCGACGGAATCTACAGAAGAGCAAGTAATTCCAACGTCGGTTTAGATGAAATATTTGAAAAAATAAACAGCAGTAACAAAACCGAAATTGAATCAAAAGTGTTTACAGACTATGAAGATCAGTTTCAATGGTTTATCGGTGCTGCCATAATTCTTTTAATAATTGAAATCTTAATCTCTTCAGGAAAAAAAGATTGGGAAACTAAATTCAAATTCTTTGAACCAAAAGATGAAAATGAACAATAAACATATCTATATCAGCATAGTTATTATGCTAATCTGTTTGGCGACAAACGCTCAGACAGACAAAGGACTTATCAGACACGGAAATTCTGAGTTTAAAAATGGCAATTTCTCTGAAGCCGAGGTAAACTACAGAAAATCATTGGATAAAGAATACAGTCCCAAGGCTCAGTTTAATTTAGGCGATGCTTTGTATGAACAAAAAAATTACGAAGACGCCCAGAAAAACTTCTCCGAAGTAGCTGAACGTAATGTTTCAAAAGAGATTGAATCTGACGCATATTACAATTTAGGCAACACCTATATGGCTCAGGAAAAATATGCAGAAGCCTTTGATTCATATAAGAAATCATTAAAGTCAAACCCTAAAAACGATGATGCCAGATATAATCTGGAATATGCCCGCTGGAAAATGATACAACAGCAACAGCAAAATCAACAGCAGCAACAACAAGAACAAAAGCAAGATCAGAAACAAGAACAAAAGCAAAATCAGCAACAGCAACAAGAACAGAATCAACAACAAGAACAAAAGCAAGATCAGCAAGATCAGCAACAGCAGCAACAACAAATGTCAAAAGAAGACGCTGAACGTATGTTAAAAGCTCTTGAAAATCAAGAAAAAGAAACTATGGAAGACATCAATGACAAGAAAGCTGCACAAATGCAAAAAAGAAAGTCTGAAAAAGATTGGTAGTATTAAATAAGGTTTTATTTTTGCAAATTAAAATTCAAATAATGAAAACTAAGCTCTTATATATTATATTATTCTGTTTCGTATCAACATATACACTTGAAGCACAATCAGATGTAACATTTAAAACAATCTGTAAAAAACAAGTTTCCGTTGGAGAACAATTTCAAGTTTCATACGAATTAAATGGAGATGGAAAAGATTTCAAGACACCTAATTTCACCAATTTCGAAATCATAGGTGGACCTTTCACATCAACTAGTTCGAGTGTTCAAATCATCAATGGTTCGGTATCAAGAACAAACACACAGACATTCTCATTTCATTTAAGAGCTATTAAAGAAGGTGTATTCACAATACCATCTGCTTCTGTCACAGTTGATAAAAAGAAAATAACAAGTGAGCCTTGCGAGATAAACGTTATTGCATCAGCATCTGGTTCAAACAGTTACAATGGAGCTACAAACAATACAAATATCTCAAAAAACAATACAACTGCAAAGGAAGTATTTCTCAAAGCTACACCAAACAAGAAAAAAGTATATCAAGGAGAACAGATTTTATTAACCTACAACATATACTACACAATACCAATCTCACAGTTATCTGTATCAAAATCACCTTCCTATTCAGGATTCTGGACTAAAGACATAACTGAAAATGACGGTTCATTGCAACAATCATCAACAGTCATTGACGGACAACAATATAATGTCGCAACAATACAAGAAATCGTTTTATTCCCACAAAAAACTGGCAATCTCATCATTGACCCATTAGATCTTACATGCTTAGCTCAAATCAGACAACAACGCAAACGCACGCAAGGCTACGATCCTTTTGAAGATTTCTTTGGAGACATAATGGGAACATCATATACTAACGTAAGAAAAGACATTAAGTCACAGCCAATTACAATAGAAGTCGAGCCATTGCCAACAGCTAACAAACCTGAGAGTTTTCAAGGTGCTGTCGGACAGTTCACATTCACATCAAAAATAGATAAAAGCGAGTTAAAAGTTAATGAAGCATTCACTTTAACTTTGACTGTATCTGGAAAAGGCAATATTGAATTATTAGAATTACCAAAACCAGTATTTCCTCCAGACTTTGAAGTATACGACCCTAAAATCAGCACTACCGTAAAAAACAACGCGCTAGGAATTTACGGAAGTAAAAAAGGGGAATATATAATCATTCCTAGAGTTTCAGGAGACTTCACATTGGATGACATAGAATTCTCATATTTCAATCCTTCATTGAAAAAATATGAGACATTAAAATCAGATTTGCATACAATTCAAGTTCAGAAGGATGCAAGCAGCAGTAATTCTGGAATATACACACCAGGACAAGCTGACATTAAATACTTAGGTAGCGATATTCGCCATATCAACGCAAGCGATAACGCATTAAGCATCACAGGTACTACCTTCTTTTTGTCACCGCTTTATATTGTAATCATCATAATAATGGTGGTAACATTTGTGATAACATTGGTGGTTTATAAGAGAATCAACAAATTCAATAAAAACCAAGTATTAGTAAAAAACAAACAAGCTACAAAGATTGCCAAGAAACGTCTTAACAATGCTCACACTTATTTGATTAACAATAATCAGAATAGTTTTTACGAAGAATTTTCACAAGCATTATGGGGATATATTTCTGACAAGCTTAACATCAGTCGCTCACAGCTTTCAATGGAAAGTGTAAAAGAAATAATGTTAAGCAAAGAAGTATCCGAAGAAATTGTGAATGAATTTATTGACTTATTGAACAACTGCGAATTTGCCCGTTTTGCTCCTGGAGATCCAAGCAAAAAAATGGATGAATTATATCAAAAAGGCATTGAACTGATAACCAAAGCAGAAAAAATTTTAAAATAAGGAAGATGAAAGCAAGCATAAAAATAATAATAAGATTCGTTTTAATATTCGTCATTGGATTCTCAATGGTTTTTGAAGCAAGAGCACAGAAACCAGAAGAATTATTAACAAAAGCGAATTCATTATATAACGAAAATGACTTCGATTCAGCATTAGTCGTTTATAAAGATATCGTTGAACAAGGCTATTCATCAGCCACATTATACTACAACATTGGCAACACCTACTACAAATTAAGAAATTATCCTTTAGCGATATATTATTATGAAAAGTCATTAAAGTTAGACCCAAACAATGATGACACAAAACATAATATTGAGATTGCGCAATTATTCTTGACCGACAAAATAGAGGCTGTACCTGAGTTATTCATCAAGACATGGTGGAACAATCTCAGCAATACTTTCACTCTTAACACATGGTCTATCATCACTTTAGTACTTATTGGATTCTCATTGATATGTATATTTTTCTACATAACAGCTAGAACAAGAGGTCTCAAAAAAAGCATGTTTTTTACAGGTTTATTGTTTATAGTGCTTACTATTTGCAGTTTTAGCATATCAGCAGAAAAATACAACTATACAAACACAAACAATGAAGGAATAATAATCGTTCCAACCATTACGATAAAAAGTTCTCCATCAAGTTCAAGTGTTGATTTATTCGTTCTTCACGAAGGTTCTAAAGTCAAGATTTTAGACAATACTGACGGATGGGAAAAAATCAAAATTGCCAATGGTAGTATTGGTTGGTTACCTGCCTCATCTGTTATAAAATATTAATGGCTAATTTAGCGAGTTTTCTCGTGAATATCAAGCAAATATTTTTCTCTTTTATCAACAAGGGAAAAATATTTTTTTTTTACAAAAATAACTTGCGGGAAATCAAAAATTATAGTAATTTAGCACCCTTAAATAGTGAAAAATTTATTAGTAATAAATATCTAAATTAGGTGATATGAAAAAAAGATTTTTACCAATTAGTTTGCTTTTGACAATCATTCTTTTAGCGCAAACAAGTTTTGTAGTTAATGCAAACAGCGATTCTGGAAAATACACTCCAAGAACAGCTGAACAAGCAACTGCACAATCATTTATGAAGAGCATCCGTGCAAATCAAGAAACAGGTTTAATCGACCCAGCATGGTTAGTTGCAACAGAAAATTCAAGATCAAGAAATTCAGAAAATTTGAACTGGTCTTCATTAGGTCCAGACAATTATGGTTCATTGACAAGAGGTATTGTTTATGACAATCAAGATGCTACAAATAAAACCATCTACATTGGAACCATGGGCGGTGGTGTTTTCAAATCAACAAACGGTGGTATCACATGGAAGACATTGAACTCTAACATGATGGTTAGCTGCATGGCACAAACAGAAAACGGTTCAATCTATGTAGGTACAGGTGATGGCCGCGGTGCACAAGAAACAAATGGTTTAGCAGAGCTTAACTATGAAACAAGTTTTGAAGGTTGCGGTTTGTACGAAGTAACATCAAACAAAGTCATCGAAGGTACTGAAAACTGGAAGTTCATCAACGACATTGCTGTAAATGGCAATACTGTTTATGCAGCAACAAGCGAAGGTCTCTATTGCTATGATAACGGTACAATGACATCTCTTATCGACACAGTTAGCTATGGTGTTGAAGTAACTCCAAATGGAACTATCTTAGCAGTTGTTGGCAACGATGTTTTCATTTTCAGAAACGGAGAACGTGAACTTTTAACAAACGACTCAATAAACAAATTACCAAAAGGCGATACATATAAAATCATTGCTGTTTCTCCAACAGACGACAATTACATGTACGTAAGCTACTTATCAAAAGGCAACGATGGTACAGGTAATATCTATATGACAAGCGACCAAGGTAACACATGGCAAATAGCATACAAATCAACAACATTATATGACATCCATGGCTCACGTGGTTTATTAGACAACGCAATGGTTGTTTATCCAAATAACCCTAGAAAACTTTTAATCGGCGGTCTCAACTTATGGGTCATGAGAGATGAGTTCGGCGAAGGCATTTTCAGAATAGAATGTATTTCTGATGGCAACGGTTTCCAAATCTCACAATCAGGTGGTGCGTTCTTCTATAACTACAAATACGTTCACACAGGCATCCAAACAATAGCATTCAACCCAAGCAATCCTAACCAATTCATGATAGGTACTGAAGGTGGTGTATTTAAAGGTTCTTACTCAAGCAATGGTTATTTATATGAAGGTGTAAACCGTTACTTCGAAACTGCAGAAAATCATACTTCAGTTACAAGAATGTTCAGCGTAGCTTTCTCAGGTGAGAAAAATATGGTATTGGGCGGTAGCCTCGATCACGGAACAATCAATGTTTTTGGTAAAGAAAACTTAAACAATGAAACAAAAGGTAGTGCAATCTTCCCTAACGATATCGCTACTACTGATGCTGCAGCTACATATGGTTCATTCGGCTTCACAAAAGCTGGCGGTCCTTGCGCTATATCAACAATCGACCCTAACATCATGTTCGTTACAACAACAGGTAATTATCTTATAGGTAACGCAAGAACACCTATCTTCAGAACACAAACAGCAGGTGCTGACTACGACAAAGAAAACTTCTCATATTCAGCAACAGAAAATAACGCTTACATAACAAACTCTAATGCTTTCAGAACACCTATAGCTTTCTTTGAAAACTATAATGATACAAAGTCTGCTGACTCAGTTAAATATTATGCAAAACGTACTATCAACCCTGGCGATACAATCACAGACGTTAGAAGTAACAACTGTACATATCCTTTCGATTACGTTTTACCAGCAGATCAAGACACTTTAAAAGTTGGCGATTCTATCACTGTTAAAGACGTTATTTCATCTACATTATTAGTAGCTGTAGAAGGTAAAGTAATTATGACAAGAGACGCATTAAAGTTCAACAAAAAAGCTGACTGGTGGACAATTCTTACTAACAATAAGAATGACGGTATCCCAACAGCACTCACACTCTCAGCTGATGGTGACGTCGCTTACGTAAGTACTGCAAAAATTAGCAGCAGCAAAATTACAAGCAAACTCTACAGAATCGAAGGTATCTCTGACGCTGTAACAAAAGACTTAGCAGAAGGTAGAGAAGCTGTAACTGGTGTTGACGGAACAGACTCTATCGCAGAAGTAAAATGCGTCATTACATCAACAGAAATCAGTGATTCATTATTCAACACTAGAGCTATCACAAGCATCGCTATCGACCCACAAGACAATAACAGAGTTATAATAACATTAGGTAATTACGGCAATGATGATTACGTATTCTATGCTGAAGATGGTAAAACATTCACATCAGTACAGAACAGCTTACCTAAAGTTCCTGTTTACTCAAGCTTAATCGAAAACACAACAGGTCTTGTAATGATTGGTACAGAAAAAGGTATCTACACTTCAGAAGATTTGACAAACTGGACAGCTGACAACACAGTAGGTAACATCCCTGTAATGGAAATCAAACAACAATTGTTAGAAAACCACGATCCTAGATATGTTTACCTCGTTGACGAAGTTGGTGATATAACAACAATAGAATTCCCAACTATCAAAAATCAAAATGTTGTTTACATTGCTACATACGGTAGAGGTTTATACAAATGCGAAGACTTCGTACAAGGAGAAACAGAAAGCATCGTTGAAAACACTACATCAGCAACTGCATTAGAAATGAGCATCTATCCTAACCCTGTCGTTAGCGAAGCTACAATCAAGTTCAATGTTGAAGCTACAGCTACTGTATCATACCAAATCTATGACTTATCAGGTCGCATGGTACAAAACGCAACATTAGGCAACTATGGTCAAGGTTCTCATTCTGTAAACTTCAACGTCGATGGTTTGTCAAACGGAACATACATCGTTAAAGTTCAAGCAGGATCAGTAACTAATACAGCTAAGATATTAGTTTACTAATCAAGTACAACATAAAGCAAAAAAGAGCATCGAATGATGCTCTTTTTTTTTGCTTATTACTAAAATTAAAAAGGTCTCTCTATCTGATAATATTTGGATTCACCATAAGCAGCACATGGCTTGCTTTGTCTACATGATGATAATATAACGACAAAGAAAACTGTAACTAACAGTAAATAAATTAACTTTTTCATTATAATAAGATTTGATTAATATTTCATAATTCAATATACAAATTAACGTTTTTTTATCGATATTTGTACATGATTAATCAAAAATAATTTCAATGACAGCAGTAAGAAAACCTGACATCGAAGAACAATGGTATAAAGCTTTAAAAGATGAGTTTGAAGCTAGTTATTTTGCTGATATAAAATCATTTCTTATTGAAGAGAAAAAACAGCATATAGTGTTTCCTCCATCATCGTTAATTTTTAATGCATTCAACCTCACTCCTTTTGATGATGTAAAAGTCGTTATATTAGGTCAGGATCCTTATCATAACATAGGACAAGCTCATGGCTTGGCATTCTCCGTACCAGATAATATCCAAAAACCACCTAGTCTTATAAACATCTTCAAAGAATTAAATCAAGACCTAGGTCTTCCAATTCCTACACACGGCAACTTAGAAAAATGGGCTAAAGAAGGTGTCTTACTGCTCAACGCTTCTTTGACAGTGAGAGCTCATATGGCGGCATCGCACGCCAAGATTGGCTGGCAGCGATTCACCGATGCCGCCATCAAAGCGCTATCTGATAATAGAGAAAACCTAGTCTTCATCCTCTGGGGAAACTACGCCATCGCTAAAGAAAACCTCATCGACCACAACAAACACCTCATACTGAAAACTGTCCACCCTTCCCCACTCTCCGCCTCACGAGGTTTCTTCGGATGTAAACACTTCTCAAAAACTAATGAATACCTTGTAAAAAATAATATAAAACCAATAGACTGGAGTCTTTGAAAGACTAAAGGCTAAGGGCTAAAGACTAAAGACCAAAGATTAAAGATTAAAGATTAAAGATTAAAGGCTAAAAGCTAAGGATAAAAAATAGAATTAATAAAAATATTAACATAAAAATTGGACAATGACTGTTGACTGTAGTCTGTTGTCCGTTGACTTAAAAAATGAAAAAATTAGTATTTGCAACGCATAATGCTCATAAATTAGAAGAGCTTCGTGCTATAATAAAGAATTTTGATATCGTTGGTCTTACCGACATCAATTGCCATGAGGAGATTGTTGAAGACGCTGACACTTTAGACGGCAACGCTAAAATCAAGGCTGACTTCGTGACAAACAATTTCCATGTAGATTGTTTCGCTGATGATACAGGTTTAGAAGTAGACGCATTAAACGGTGCTCCTGGCGTTTATTCCGCACGCTATGCTGGCGAAGGTTGTTCCTACCAAGATAATGTTAATAAACTTTTAGAAGCCTTAGAAGGCGTCGAAAATCGCAAGGCACGCTTCAGAACAGTCATCGCTCTTAACCTTAACGGCGAACAGCATTTCTTTGAAGGTAAAGTGGAAGGCGTCATCACCAAAGAACAACACGGCGAAAAAGGCTTCGGCTACGACCCTATCTTCCTCCCAGACGGCTTCGACCAGACTTTCGCAGAGATGTCGATGGAAGTGAAAAACGAAATATCCCACAGAGGAAGAGCGACGAAGAAACTCGTGGAGTTTCTTACAATGCATAATTCATAATGCATAATTAAGTAGAGACGTATCAATTACACAACAAAAATTAACAATATGTAATTGCTGCGTCTCAAATAAATTGAAAACTGAAAATTGAAAGTTAGCTTTCAGCAGTCAGCAATCAGCAGTTGAAAATCGAAAGTTAAGATTCATAGTTTAGAATAAAAAAATCTCAGAACCGCATTACTGTGATTCTGAGATTTTGAGTTTTAAGACGTGTCAACATGAATTTATTTTATGGTAACGTTGACACGTCTCTACATTGTTAATTATCAATTGTTAATTTTAGATTTCAAGACTTCCATTGCCTTGTCGATGCCGTCGACGTTCTTGCCGCCTGCTGTAGCGAGTGTCTTCTGACCGCCGCCACCGCCTTGGATTTCCTTAGCAGCTTCTCTGATCATCGCGCCAGCATCCCATTTACGTTCATCAACGAGTGACTGTGGAATCATGACACATAATGCTGGTTTGCCTTCAAAGATACCGCCCATGAGAAGGATTGCTTCTGCGTCGATGTCTTTAACAGCTGTAGCGATAGTTCTCATTTGGTTAACGTCAGCTTCAACGCGAGCGACGACCAACTTACGACCTTCGAAATCGACAGCTGCATTATAGATGTTACGTGCTTCAGCGACAGCTTTTTCTTGCATCATCTGCTCAACTTTCTTTTGTAACATCTGATTTTGTGCGCTGAGGTTTTCAATAGCCTTAATCAAGTCGCCTGATGTCTTGACGATTTCTTTAATCTTAGCGATTTGTTCTAATTGATTATCGAGATAGCACATCACGTCGTCGCCTGTGACAGCCTCGATACGACGTACGCCAGCAGCGATAGCGCCTTCAGATAAAATCTTGAATGAACCGATGCGGCCTGTTGAAGCGATGTGAGTACCACCGCAAAGCTCAACTGAATATTCCTTATCGAAAGCAACGACTCTCACATGGTCGCCGTATTTTTCACCGAACAATGCCATAGCACCCATGTTCTTAGCTTCTTCGATAGGAACGTTTTCGTATGTATTGTTTAAAATGTCTTCTCTGATTTTTTCGTTGACGATTTTTTCAACTTGTTTGATTTCTTCGTCTGTCATCTTTGAGAAATGACTGAAGTCGAAACGAAGTCTTTCGTCATTTACCAAAGAACCTTTTTGCTCAACGTGATTGCCCAAGACTTGACGTAAAGCTGCATGCATCAAGTGAGTTGTTGTGTGGTTAGCTTCGATTTTTCTTCTTCTCTTAACATCGATTGTTGCAACGAAGTCAGCCTCTGGTTCTTGAGGAATCATATCAGTGATATGGATAATAAGGTCGTTTTCTTTGACAGTATTCAAAACCTTAACGACTTCATTTTCTGATGTGAGAGTACCAACGTCACCGACTTGACCACCCATTTCAGCGTAAAATGGAGTTTGGTCTAAAACGATTTCGTAATGTTTCTTATTCTTAGCAACGACTTCTCTGTAACGCATAATCTTAGAAGTTGTTGTCAATTCGTTATAGCCTTTGAACTCTGTTGCATTGTCATCTTCCACGACAACAATCCAGTCGCCTGATGATTTTTCAGCTGCCTTACGAGAGCGGTTCTTTTGTTCTTCGAGGTTTGCCTTGAAGCCTTCCATATCGACAGTGAGGCCTTTTTCTTCTGCCATGAGGTTTGTCAAGTCGACAGGGAAACCGTATGTGTCGAACAATTCGAAAGCGAAAGCGCCGTCGATGACTTTTGACTCTGGGTTTTGTTCAACGTAAGACTCGAAACGACGGATACCTTGTGACAAAGTTCTCAAGAATGAAGCTTCTTCTTCTTTAATAACCTTAGCGACGAGTTCTTGTTGTGACTTCAACTCTGGATATTGTTCGCCCATTTCTTGAACGAGTACTGGGAGAATTCTATATACGAATGGTTCTGTGAAACCTAAGAATGTGTAGCCATAACGTACAGCACGACGTAAGACGCGGCGGATGACATAACCTGCGCCGTTGTTTGAAGGAAGCTGGCCGTCAGCGACAGCGAAGCTAACAGCGCGTAAGTGGTCAGCGATGACACGCATTGCGATGTCGACCATTTCTTCTTTACCGTAAGCCTTACCTGAGAGTTCAGCTACTTTGTCGATTAAAGGAGTAAAGACGTCGGTGTCGTAGTTAGACTTTTTATTTTGGATGACGCGGACGAGACGTTCAAATCCCATACCTGTGTCGATGTGTTTCGCTGCGAGGTTCACGAGGCTGCCGTTAGCCATACGGTTGAACTGCATGAAAACGAGGTTCCATATCTCGATGACTTCTGGATTGTCTTTGTTGACGAGTTCTTTACCGTCGACGAGCTTGCGTTGTTCTTCGTCACGGATGTCGATGTGGATTTCAGAACATGGACCGCAAGGACCTTGGTCACCCATTTCCCAGAAGTTGTCTTTCTTGCTTCCGTAGATGATACGAGACTCGTCGATATGTTCTTTCCAGAATTCAAAAGCTTCGTTATCTGGTTCCAAGTTATCTTTAGCGTCGCCGCCGAAAACAGTGACGTATAATTTATTCTTGTCTATTTTCAATACTTCTGTGAGGAATTCCCATGCCCAAGCGATAGCTTCTTTCTTGAAATAATCGCCAAATGACCAGTTACCCATCATCTCGAACATAGTGTGATGATAAGTGTCGCGACCTACTTCTTCAAGGTCGTTGTGTTTTCCTGACACGCGGAGACATTTTTGAATGTCGACGACTCTGTTAGATTTATATTGAGCATTGCCCAAAAAAACGTCTTTAAACTGGTTCATACCTGCATTGGTAAACATCAATGTAGGGTCATTCTTAACAACGATAGGAGCTGAAGCTACTACGAGATGTTGTTTTGATTCAAAAAAATTCAAGAAACTGCTACGAATTTCACTTGCTTTCATATATAATTAATGTGTTTAAATTTATTCAAAAAACTTTTTGCAAATTTAGTTTAAAAAAATATTATTTTTGCAGAATTGATGGAATATTTTTCATTTAATTTCAATTTTTAGACAATGGCAAGAAAGAAATATATCTTTAACCCACAGACACTTGAATATGAAGAATATAAGACTTCGAGAAAGAAGAGATTCTGGAGCGTTGTCTTATATTTGTTATCGACTAGTGTCAGCGCTTTCGTCATTGTGCTTCTGATACAAAATTTCTTCGGTTCTCCTACTGAAAGAATGCAGAGCCGTGAGATAGAATATCTTAAATTACAATATGAAATAATGAACGACAAGATCGACAATCTCGACTTGTTGTTAGCAGAATTAGAGGACCGCGACGACAACATTTACCGAATGATTTTTGAAGCCGAGCCTATTCCATCATCAGTAAGAAAAGCCGGTTACGGTGGCTCCAACCGTTATCTTGCATTAGATGGTTACGTCAACTCAGAGATGGTTGTCAACACTGCAAAACGCATCGATGTTCTTTCTAGCCAATTATATGTTCAGTCAAAATCTTTTGACGAGATATATAACATGGCGAAGAACAAGTCAGAGATGCTCAGTTGCATACCTGCCATCATGCCTGTGAAAGGAACCGACATCTACAGAATATCATCACATTACGGACATCGTACAGACCCATTCTATAAAGTAACGAAATTCCATGGCGGTATCGACTTCAGCGGTCCTGTCGGCACTGGCATCTATGCTACTGGCGACGGCGTGGTGTCGAAGGTGGAGAAAAACAAGAGCGGCTACGGAAACAACATCATCGTCGACCACGGATATGGCTACAAGACTCGTTACGCTCACCTTCATTCTTTCTCTGTAAAGAAAGGCGACAAAGTGAAAAGAGGTCAGGAAATTGGCAAGATGGGTAACACTGGAAAGTCGACAGCTCCTCACCTTCATTACGAAGTCATAAAAAACAATAAGGCTATCAACCCAATCAACTTCTTTTATAACGATATCACACCTGAAGAATACGACAAGATTCTTGAATTGTCGCAACTTCCTTCACAAACTATGGACTGATTATGAGCGAAGAGAAATACGAGAAATTATATTACCGCATCGGTGAAGTAGCAGAGATGTTTAACGTAAACGCATCTCTCATACGCTATTGGGAAAGCGAGTTCTCTGTTCTTAGGCCTCGTAAAAGCACCAAGGGCAACCGTATGTTCACCCAACGCGACCTTCGTTATCTCCGTATGATCTACCAGCTCGTGAAGGTTCAGGGTTATACACTACAAGGAGCCAAAGACGCTCTCAAGAAAGACTTCGACCAACTCGAAAGAAAGACGACCGTCCTGATGACATTGGAAAAGACAAAGAAGTTCTTGTTGGAACTTGATAAGGAGTTGGAGAAAAGTCAACAGACAACGGACAACGGACAACAGTCTTTAGGTATGCGGTCAGCGAAATAGCTTGTCGAAGTGATTTTTCCCAAATCCCCATTTCCTCAACATCTTAATGTCTTAGCATCTCGAAAAAAACTTTAGTCCTTAGACTTTAGTCTTTTCTTTTGGGTGTTCCGGCGAAGCCGTCGGGCTTTCCGCTCTATCTTTGCTCGCTAATTTTTCCTCGCTCAAAAATGTCCGTTGTCTGTTGTCCGTTGTCTGTTGTCCGAAAATGCTCGCAAAGGATGCCGCTTCAATCCCTAACGCAGCCCAGCTATTATAAAAATTCAGAATCTCAAAACTTCAAAATCTCAGAATTTTGAGTTTCTGAAGTTTTGAGATTTTGAGATTCTAAAAAGTCACGTAGTGACGACAGTTCCCAGGCAGGTGGTGAAGTGCGAAGCACGCAACCCCTGCATTCTAGACCATAATGATATAAAAAGTGCCGAAGGTACGACAGAAACTCTTGTCATACCTTCGGCACTCTGATTTATTTGGCAAATCTTCTTTGCAGGCATTCCGCACTACGTGCTCCATACCTGCCTAGGAACTGTCGCCCTTTCAGGGCTAACCGCACGGTTCTTAAATGCCGTGCGGAAATAAATTAAATGAATCAAATAAATTGAATGCGCTTCGCTTTTATTTAATAACCGGGCGAACACTTCTACCATTACCTCTATCATTGCCACCCATATTATAAGATGTATTTTTAATAGTTAAACTTAACGCATAATTCACAATACTAAAATCATTTATGTAATCTGAAGAACTCCAATAAAAACCTCTAGTTCCGGCATCTTTAAAAGATTGGTAACTGTAATATCCAGCTGCAGGTAAGAATATACTGTTGCCGTTAGGTCCTTCAACATTATAGCCATTAACTTCATTCTGCGTTGTCCACGTCCATGTGCAGTTACTTCTCAACTCGTTCATTTCATCTTTCGTAGGCATTCTCCAACTTCCACCCCAGTTGGCAGTAGCAGCATCATATTGTGCATTGCCTGATATATCAGTTATCTGTACGTTATAGGTAGAATAGTTAGATGATGTATAATTACTTTTTGTTTTTATATCTCCCCACGCATAATAACCACCATATTCCTCTGGTGCATTTGCTCCAACATTACATGTAGCCCATAACAGACCACTTGGCAAGCCTAAGTCAACATATTCATAGCCATTGGCATTTGGACCTTCTTCATATTCCTCCCATGCAAGTGGATAATATTCCATGTCCGATACATGTTTATAATATATCTTGTTGGCTTCCACTCCTCCTTCAAAGGTAACCTTCTTGCTTGTGTTGCTCTTCAAATCTACATTGGCTGTGGCGTTTGGCAGCAATACGACGTATGATGCTGTCGTGCCTTCTGTAACAGTGATGCTTGCTGTAGCATTTGGCGTGACAACAAATTCAAATGCTCCATTATTGTATTGAAGCGTATATTCTGTTCCTACAATAGCATCGCCTTTCAATTGTGTTATGCCTTCTAAGTCGAGGTGTGCGATAGCAATCTGGTTCTTCAATGTGCCGTTAAGGCTCAGCTTAACTTCATCGTTTTCTGTAGTCGCTGCAACTGTGGTCTTGGCTATATGGCAGTAACCCAAATCTTCCGAGTCACCGCTTTGGCTTGCTATGCTTCCGCTTATGCTTCTGATGACTTCATTCTCTATTTTTTCTGTGACATATGGAATATCCAAATTCTTAGAGTTGCCAAAATACCAGATATCATATTCGCCGTTCTTAAGAAGTCCTTCTGCAACTTCGCCTTCGAAAGCCAAGATGTTAGACTCTACTGTTGTGAATGCTGTCATCTCAACTATCTGAGGGTTTGTCTCGTCTGGTATGGCGAGATATATCCTCTCTATACCTGCACTCCATTTTATCTTGCCGTCTGTCATAAGGTTGTCAAATTCTGATCTTGTTCCTTTGTTCATTGGAACGACACAGCTAACCTTTACCTTTGAGCCGTTCTGTGTGTCGCCTTCATTGCCTTTGTCTGGTCTGCATTGTGTCAAGCCTAACACCATAACCAATGCCATCATTATTGCTGTTAACTTTTTCATTTCTCGTTTTCCTTTCTTCTTTTGTTCATTAAATAGATTAAACCTGTGGCTGTCATCAATAACAAGCCATTTGCTAAAGGAGCGTCATCTCCCGTGAATTCTTCAAAATCGAAGCCGTCGTGCTCCGACACGAAGCTTCCGAAGTTGAAGCCCTGCCCGAACTGTCCCAGGAATCCGTCGATACCCATACCTGCGCCTACGGATTCAGACGAACGAAACTGTTTCTCGTTTGAGAAGAAAGCGTCGTTCTGTGCCTTCAAGCCGCTCGTCATCACAGCGAGAAAGCTCAGCATAAATGTCAATGCAATTAATTTTCTTTTCATTTTGTTAGTTTATTTAGTTAGTAATATTTAGGGGCAAAATAGTATAGTACCATGACAACAATTGTCACGGCAGCAACACGCTTTATAAAATTTTGTTAAATAAGATTTTTGTAAATCAAATTTTGGTTTTATCTCAAACCACCAAGTGGGGGGGATAATTACAATGTACTTCAATGCGTTACATAAGCAATGCTTGCTTATTTTCTCTTCTTTCATATTTAAAGCTACGCTTGACATTACATTTCGTTTGAGATTGCTAATATAATATTTTTTTGAAATTCAGAATCTCAAAAAATTCAGAAAAACTTTGAACTTTTTTTTAGGTCAACAGACCACGGACAACAGTCTACAGACTTTAGGCATACATTGTCTTAACTCAGTAACCGATACTTTGCGTTCCTTTGCGTCTTTGCGAGAATATTCTGTCGTACCTTCGGCACTCTGATTTATTTTAAAACATTTCTTTGCAGGCATTCCGCACTACGTGCTTCATACCTGCCTATGCTCTGTCGTCCTTTCAGGACTTTTTTGAAACTCAAAAACTCAGAACTTCAGAATTTTGAGAATTTTAATTTCTAAGATTCTGAAATTTTATAATAGGAGGTTACGTTAGGGATTGGAGCGGCATCAAATAATTCTTCACATAATCCTCTACTCCTTCCTCCAAAGATGTGAATTCTTTGTCGTAGCCGGCTTCTCTCAGCTTTGTCATATTCGCTTCTGTGAAGTATTGGTACTTGTCTCTTATATCTTCTGGAATGTCAACAAACTCGATATTGACGTCCTTTCCCATCGCCTTGAAAGTGTTAGCCGCCAAGTCATAAAAACTACGAGCCTTACCAGTGCCGAGATTATACAATCCGCTCTTAACTTGGTGTCTTGGTGTCTCAGTGTCTCGGTGTCTTTCTATCATAAAACAGATAACGCTCGCAATATCTTTCACATAAATGAAATCACGGAGTTGTTGTCCATCTTTAAAGTCTGGACGATGTGAACGGAAAAGCTTCACCTTTCCTGTAGCATTTATCTGATTGAAAGAATGGAAAATAACTGACGCCATTCTTCCTTTGTGATATTCGTTAGGACCGTAAACGTTGAAGAACTTCAAGCCTGCCCAGAATGGAGGTTGTTTTGTTTGTTTCAAAATCCATTTATCTACTTCGTTTTTAGAACGTCCGTATGGATTGAGCGGCTGCAATTTTTCCACGACTTCATGACTGTCGTCGTAACCTAATTCGCCGTTTCCGTAAGTGGCAGCAGAAGAGGCATAAACCAAAGGTATCTGATATTCTGCACATAAAGTGAACATCATCTCGGTATAATCGACATTCAGCTTCTGGAACACATTCCAATCGAATTCTGTTGTGTCGGTGCGAGCTCCGAGGTGAACGACGAAAGTCACTTCTTCATGATTTTCCTTAAACCAATCAAAGAAGACATTTCTATCAACCAAAGACTTATATTTCAAGTCGATATAATTTCTCTCTTTTTCTTTCTTTGAAAAATCATCGACGAGAATCAAATCGTTATATCCTTTTTGATTAAGTTCGCCAGCTACTATACTGCCGATAAAACCTGCTGCACCTGTTATGACTATCATATTAATTAGGAGTTAGGAATGTGGAGTTAGGAATTGTAGAGACGTGTCAATCACATTATTGTTTATTTTTATGTGTGATCGACGCGTCTTTACTATATTATTCTGTTCTGGTTTTAATATAATTACGCCATTTGTCTAAGACTGCTACCATGTCGCTTGGGAGTTCTGAGTCGAAGTACATTTCTTTTCCTGTCGTTGGATGCACGAAACCTAAAATTTTTGCATGCAAGCAATGACGTGGAATTTCTCTGAAGCAGTTTTCTATGAACTGACGGTACTTCGAGAATGTTGTACCTTTTATAATAGTGTCGCCGCCGTAGAGATAGTCGTTGAACAGCGGATGTCCTGTATGTTGGAAATGCACACGAATCTGGTGTGTTCTTCCTGTCTCGAGACGACATTCCACCAAAGTGACGTAATTGAAATGTTCAAGGACTTTATAATGTGTCACTGCCGACTTGCCTTGTGAGCCATCAGGATAGACTGCCATCGCCACTCTGTCTTTTGTGCTGCGACCAATATTGCCTTCGATAGTTCCTTCGTCCTCAGCGAAGTCGCCCCAGACGAGAGCCTGATAACGGCGTGTTATGCTGTGTTCAAAGAATTGTTTCGCCAAGACTGTCTGTGCTGTCTCGTTCTTGGCGATAATCATCAAACCTGTAGTGTCTTTGTCGATACGATGTACGAGATAACCGAAGCCGTTCTCTACATTTTGGTTTGTATTTTTGAAATGATATGCGAGAGCATTCAACAAAGTGCCATCGAAATTGCCGTGACCTGGATGTACGACGAGACCAGCTTGCTTGTTGATGATGATGACATCATCATCTTCATAAACTATTTCCAAAGGAATGTTTTCAGGAGTAATGACGATTTCGCGTGGAGGAAATGAAAGAACGATGGTAACGACATCATTAGGTTTTATCTTATAATTCTGTTTCACAGAGACGCCATTCACGAGGATACTTCCTGCTTTAGCAGCATTCTGTATTCTGTTACGTGACACATTCTCCATGCGGTTCTGCAAGAACTTATCGATTCTCACCAACGACTGTCCTGGATCTGCCACTATACGAAAATGTTCGAAAAGCTCAGTGCTTTCTTCTGTATCATCGTCCTGATATTTTCCGACGAAGTCTTGTTTCTTCTCTTCTTCTTTTATGTCTTCAAATCTTTCTGCCATACTCATCTGGAAATCATAAATTTTTCTGTATAAACCTTACTGTCAGACACCACACGCATCATGTAAAGGCCTGTTGGCAAGTCGTTGACATCTAAACTAAGTTCATGAGAAAAATGTTTCATCAAACGGCCTGTCATGTCGAATATCATGATTTCTTTGCATGTCTCTGCATCTAAATCTCCAATGTTTATCACATCTCTCGATGGATTAGGGAAAAGTCGGAGTCGTGAATTCTGAGGTGTCTCTTCTGGAAGGTCATAGTCTCCGCCTAATACAGGACGTATCATCAAAGAACCTTTCATGCTGCTGTTTTCCCATCCATAGCCTACGTCATAGAAATTATATTGGCTGTTATCATTAGATGTGTCGAAGCCGATGTTGATAGTCTCTTTGTCGTGTTGCATTATTCCGACATAGATGGTTCCATTGACTTTCAATATCTTATCAAAAGGATAATAAGCGAATTTGTATATATCCTCTTCGTCCCATTCTGGTCTTTGATTTTTAAGTCGATATATCTCATTGCCTGGCTTGCCATTATTGTTATTCCATACAACGATATCGAAGAAGTCGTAATTAGCGTCTTTATGTGTTCTGTTGAAAAGCAGATAAACGCCACACAAAGTATCAGGCATTGAAATACCGAACTGTGATGCGAAGCATGACTCTCCTGGAACTACGCCGTAGCCTCTCTCTGGTGTTCCGTCATCATAAGAGTAAAAGTTTTCAAACGACTGCAGGCCATATAATGTATCGCCTTTTGCCTGTGAGACAGTGTCATCAACAGTAATGATATGTGTTATCTGATACAAAGCTGTATCTACTTTATCTTCCATATCGAAGAGGAAATTCTTCAGACGAGGACATGCCTGTGTCGAGTTGTCGCCTTCACAATTCTGGAATCCATTTTTTGCCAAAGGAGAAAGACTGCTCCACTTGCTGTTGTAATTGTATGTCCAGCCGGAGACAACATTTTCCACATGCATTGAATATTTTATACGTGCGCTGGTAGAATCCAAGTTAGCGATATACATATTATATTCTGTAGCTATAGCCACTGTAGGATTGCTAACATATTGTCTGTAAGGCATTGACTGATAACGGTTCAAAAGAGAAGGAGATTTTTCAGAGAATGTCACCAATGGGAATGAAGTGTTCTCTGCCTTACGGTTTTTATCAAGATAAACGAAATCTATATTCCAGTTGTCTACATTACTTCTGTCGTTAGGATACATCGTTGATGGCACGCTGCCGTAGTTATAGAAAAGTATGACGATATCATTTCCGAAATATTTCTCATCAACGATAGGTATCATAACCTGTTTGAAATAATTGCCATCGTTAGCCAACAGGAAAGAATCCAATGTGACGCCTTCTGTGCTCCATATATGATTCCACACCAAAGTAGTATCTGTTTTGCAGCCAAACATAAGCACTAGCGAGTCCGCGGCTTCAGGAGCATCGCCATTACCTTGTGGCTGATAATAGAAACTGAAATATACAGAATCGGCAGGTGTGAGTTCTTTCAGACTTATAGGATTAGAAATCAGAGAGTCTGCAATGAAAGGAGAGCTACTTGCATGAGAATAAACCTTTCCTGTCATGTCTAAGATATCTAATGTAGCAGCATTATAATTCGTTGGGAAAAGTGGAAATCCAGAGTTTACAAGCACATTGTTGTTTTGCCATTTGGCAGCGTCTGTATAAACATCGGTTTCCGTAAAATCGTCAAAGAAAGGAAGTTGCACGACATCGTTTCTGGTTCTCAGGCTTTTGTCGACAGACTTAGCTTCATGTGAGAAACCGCTGAGATATTCCTGTGCCGAGCAGTTTAATCCTATCAAAAATATTATTATCAAAAACTTAATTCTCATACTATTTCTTAGCTTTTTTACTTTCAATCAATTCTTTTCTACTGATAGCTTCTCTGTAGACAGAGTCTATGTCAATTGTATCTTCCAGATATACATATCTGAAGAAATCCATAGAATACGCGATGTTCTTGTCATATTCTCTACTTATAGAGTCATACAAGAAACGACGATTCTTTATTATATAATCAAAACTATCTGCGACGTATTTAATTGTGTTGTCATCAAGTTTTTTCTTCTTCATCACTGCCAAGGCAGAGTCTTTTCTATGTAATTCTCTTCCGTATGAATTGAAGTCGAAATTGGTTTCAGAGCGATACCATACATCCACTGTAGAGCCAAGTTCCACAAGTGTCTCGATGTCATAATCAGGTTTCATCTTATAGACTTTATATTGACCGCCGTCTTCGTCCATGTGATATTCTCTTCCTATGTTGAGCGAAGCCTCGTGAAGAAGTTTCTTTACATCTTGCTTATTAGCTGTCAACAAGTTAGGCAAATGGGTTCTCACGTCATCTCTTCCATAACCAACCTTAAGTTTTATCGCACTGCCTTTTATCAGTTCAGTTCCTGGCTCTATCACCTCGCCTTTATATTCCTGCTCGACGACAGCGTTTCTAGCAAAGTGGTCTACGAATTCAAGTCCACTAACTTCCAATCCGTTAGCCCTAAGAGCCACCATCGCCTGACGTAAGGATAAGTTTTTCAGGTTAGGCATCACCACTTTTTCTGGAGCTTCCGACACCTTGACATAATACATATTACGTCCTTTTTTAACCTTAGAATTTGGCAACGGATCTTGTTGATATATCGAGCCTTCTGGTAAATTCTTGGTATAAACGCTATCCAACATCACGAAGTGGAAATCGTCTTTACATTGTTCAAGAACAGAATCGCAATTTAACCCTACGAAATTAGGCACCACTATCTCCTCTCCATGACGTGTATATCCTTTAAGGGAAAGGAATGCCACTTCTATTATTATGATTAGCAAAGCTATAGCGATTATAAGATTTATGTAAAATGCCCTTTTGGTTAAAAAATTGAAGGCCTTCATTTATTTTTATTTTTTAATGTTAGACAATAACGACGTTTTTATTAAATTTGAAGCCACAAAGATAACGATTTTAATTTTTTTATCGAAATAATATTATGAGAAAGATTGCAATTATTTGTGGAGGTTACTCCGGTGAATACGAAATTTCAATAAAGAGTGCTAAGGTAGTTAAAAAACATTTAGACTCAACAGTTTACGACTCATACGTCATAGTAATTAAAAAAGGAGAATGGTATTGTCTGACCGATGACGACAGACAGATTCCTGTCGACAAAAACGATTTCTCAATAAATATTGACGGTAACAAAATTACTTTCGATGCTGTCTTCAATGCTGTCCATGGTATCCCTGGAGAAAACGGAGAGATTTTAGGATATTTCGAGATGTTAGACATTCCTTATACTTCTTCTAACTTCACCACATGTGCGCTCACATTCAACAAAGACTTAACCAAGCATTTAGCAGCGGCTCATGGCGCGACAGTATCTCCTTCCATAACTATCAACAAAGGCGAAGCCATCGACAAAAACGAAATCATCGAAGAACTAGGATTACCTTTATTTGTGAAGCCAACATGCAACGGTTCTAGCGTCGGCGTCAGCAAAGTCAACACAGAAGAAGACTTCGACAAGGCTGTTGAGACAGCTTTCAATGCTGGCAACCAAATCATGTGTGAGAAATTCGTGAAAGGCCGCGAACTCGCCTGCAGCGTCATTGAACATAAAGGAAAGATGATGGTTTTACCACTGACAGAGATTGTTAGCAAAAACGAATTCTTCGACTATGAAGCAAAATATACTAGCGGAAAATCTGATGAGATAACACCAGCCGCTTTGGATGAGTTAGAAGAGATAGAAGTAAAGGCTACATCAGCGATGCTTTACGAAAGATTCGGTTGCAAAGGCTTCGCCCGCTTCGACTATATCCTCAACGAAGAAGGCTTGTTCTTCATCGAAGTAAACATCGTCCCTGGAATGTCAGAAGCTAGCATCATGCCTAAACAGGCTGCAGAAATGGGAATACCATTGAGCAGATTATTCGGAATGACACTGGAAAACATATTGAGTTAGGAGTTAGGAGTTAGGAGTTAAAGATGAATAAGATTAAAGCTTTCATAAAACCTATTGCCGGGATATTGGCTTTAGCGGCATTGATATATTTCTTCCCAGACATATTCGTATATTTCGCAATAGCCATTATCTTGTCGATGCTTGGCAGACCTTTATGCGAAGCTTTAAAAAAATTCCATATCAAGAAATTCCATCTGGGAGATGCAGTATCTGCTGTAATCACAATGCTTGCAATGTTTTTACTCATCTCTCTCATATTCTTGTTCATCATACCATTAGTCAACAGAGAACTGTCTATATTGTCAAACATCGACACAAAGGCCATCGTCGAATATTTCGAGAAACCTTTTGAAAACATATACAACTTCCTCTTGCAATACAATATCATTCGTCCTGAGGAAGATATACTTAAGATTGTCGAAACGAAGCTTTATTCTATTGTAAACTGGGATAACTTCAGCAGTATAGTAGGTGGTCTCGTCTCCAAGACAAGTTCTTTGTTTGTAGGTTTGTTCTCAACGGTATTTCTGACATTCTTCCTTTTACGTGACCCAGATATCGTGCATAACATCTTCATGGCTATAACTCCCGACGAGCAGACCACTCGCATGAACAACATTCTTCACGACTCCAGAATCATGCTCACCAGATATATGTTCGGCTTGATTTCTGAAGTGCTTTGCATGATGATATTGATCTTCATCGGTCTGACTATTTTCGGCATTGAGAACGCTTTGATAATAGCTGTCATGGGAGGTCTCATGAACATAATTCCTTATCTCGGACCATTGATGGGATGTGCTCTCGGCGTCGTCATCGGAATAATTTCAAACCTTGGCATCGGAAGCTACGGATTGATATTGCCGAACTCATTAGAAATCATCGGGGTGTTCGTAGGAGCAAATCTCATCGACAACTTTGTCTTGCAACCTACCATTTATTCCAAGAGCGTTTTCGCTCATCCGATAGAGATATTCTTGGTAATCTTGATGGCTGGCAACGTTGGCGGCGTCGTTGGAATGATAATAGCTATTCCATCATACACGCTTATCAGAATCGTTGCTAAACAACTGCTCAGCGAGTTCAAATTCATTGAGCTGTTAACGAAAAACCTTGAGGTTAAAAATCGGGTATAATTGCCAAAAATGGTTGGTAAAATCAATATAACCCATTAGTACATAGATAAATATAATAACTTTGATGAAAACGTTTTCATCAAAGTTATTTTTATTTCAAAATTTGATAGTGAAAAGTATACTCAAATCAGCTC
>JBGVET010000032.1:0-71063 GCA_045120395.1 Candidatus Limimorpha sp. | reverse complement strand
ACATTATATATTTCTTGTTAGTCCGGCTATTCGGGGCCGGAGTTCCCAAACTACAGGCTCTAAAAGGTCGTGTTCTCGTCAGGCAAGGTTGTGTGGAAAAATACAGAAAGCCCCACGGGGCGAGGATGATTTTTCCACGATACCCGCAGGGCTTGACCTTGCTTGGACGAAAAGAACACGAGTTACCTTTGCCTGTGGTTTGGTGAACTCGGCTACGAATCTGTTATGTCATTTTCTTTATCGCATAGATAGTTTTTAGGGGACGGATTCTTATAATTGGAGAAAAAATCGTATCTTTGCACTTAGAAAAGAGTTGTTTGAAAAGCATGAGGAATATAGTGTAACAAAACAAGTTAGCAATTTCTTATCCATTGCCCATTCTCATGCAAGTTCTTCTTAATGGTTTGATACTCAAAGAATCTTAATCAAACTACATCAAATATACGAAAAAGTCATCAAGACATCAAGTCAACATAACAATAAGTGTAATATTATTTTTCTACAAACTCTGCAAATTTTTCAGCTTGTATTTTCAGTTCGTTAAGCTGTTCCTCTGTGAGCTTAAACTCACCTTTGACCCATGCTTCCATGCCGAGTGCGATGCCAGTCTGCGGTTCCTTCATCACATCCATTTTGATATATTCTAGAAGTTCGTTGAGTTTCTCGCGACATGACTTCGTCATGTTTCTGCCGCCAGCGCCGCTCGCTGTTACTTTCTTACCTTGAACGGCAGTAGGATTGGCGAAGTTAGAAACATCCATAGGACGCGACAGCCAGTCGAATAGGTTTTTCAATAATCCTGGATAACTCTGATTGTATTCTGGCGTAAATATCCAGATGCCGTCAGCTTTAAGAACTTCCTGCCTAACTCTAAAAACAGCTTGTTGACTTGTTGTCATGTGGTCTTGTAGACTTTCCAAATCCTGATTCATATAAGGAATGTCATCGAATTTTAAATAAGAGATTTCAAATCTGTCTTTGAGCAAATCTTCTGCAATCTTTGCAAGTTGTTTGTTGAAAGAGGCTTTTCTAAATGAGCCTATGATAAAAAGAATATGTTTCATGATAGTAAGTTTATTTAGTAAGACAAAGAAGTCGGAGAAATGTTTTAGTGGAATTAGGAATTAAGAGTTAGGAGTTGAGGGAGGGGTAGAGACGCGTCAACGTTACCATGAAAATAAACATACGTTGACACGTCTGATCAATTAGGAATTAAGGGTATGAGGGAAGTCTTTGTTGTTTATATATAAAAAAACTCTGAAATTCCATTCCAGAATTCCAGAGTTCTTATAATTTCCTTAATTCTTTAGATCCTCAGTCCTTCAGTTCCTCAGATTTTTAGATTCTCAGATCCTCAGATCCTTAGATTCTCAGATCCTTAGATCCTTAGATCCTCAGATCCTCAGAACCTCAAATCCTTAGATCCATTATTTCTCTTCGCTTAATTTTTCATATAAAGCTACAGGACCGAGATGCCATATTTTAGATGATTCAGTTTCTAGTTTTTTATAAGTGGCAGAGGAGTAAATTTCTCTTATGGCATCGACAATGCTAACGTCTTTGTCTTCCATAAGCATTTCTGTCATCCAGGCTATTTTGCCAGGCAATAATAAATACAGATTATCTTGGTTTATTTCTAAGTTCATAATTATATTATGTTTGATTCTATGAATTTAAGTGCTTGCAGTGATTTTTCTGTATGAAACAGATATTGGTCAACTAATTTGTATGTTTTTAATTCACCGATAAGATTTTCTTTGTTTAACAATCCGCTTTCATATAATGTAAATGCTGCATAAACTCTATCGTTAGCCACAGGACCATAAACGATATCGTAATTATGGTGAAAGTTTTTATTTGTGCGGTTGCTCATTACGAAATCAAGCCATTCTTCAGTGGGAGAATTGAAAACGAGACAATTTAATTGCTGCAGTGCCGATTCGTCAAATTCGAAGATGTTGACAAATCCGTGACATGTGTTATTTTCTGTTATTTTTCGTTGAACCCATTCTTTTGCTTGATTATATGATGTGGTTGTGTAAAAACCATTCCCGTAATCAAGTGTTCTGTTCGGTATCCGTATTTCTGGGGTTCTTACTTCCACAATACTTCCATGATAAAGTTTCATAATTTTTTTGTTTTTCTTAGTTCTATAAATTCCTCAATGTCTTCTAAAATCCATTGTCGGCTTTGCGTGTGCAGGACTTCATAATGTTCGTAAAGGTAGCTTAGCACACCATATTCATATAGTATTTGTGATGCTGTTTCACCTGTTATTTTTTTTTCATTCTTATATTGTTCAATACAGAACGAAATAAAGTATGCAATATCCTGCTTCTTGTTATTCATTTTATACGAAATATATTTGCAAATATAACAAAATCCATATAAAAAAGGATATAGAACCTCATAAAAAAAACTCTGAAATTCCATTCCAGAATTCCAGAGTTCTTGTAATTTCCTTAATTCTTTAGATCCTCAGTCCTTCAGTTCCTCAGATTTTTAGATTCTCAGATCCTTAGATCCTCAGATCCTCAGATCCTTAGATCCTCAGATCCTCAAATCCTTAGTTCCTTATTTTCCTTCGCTTAATTTCTTATATCCTTCGTAGCGAAGTTTTGCATATTGTTCAGTCTTAGCGAACAATTCTTTTGCTTCTTCTGGGAACATCTTAACCAATGAGTTGTAACGTACTTCTCCCATGATGAAGTTTTGGAATTTGCTCCAGTCTGGTTCTTTGCTATCCAAGTGGAAACCGTTTTGTCCTGCTTCTTCTTCAGCTGGGTTGTAACGGTAGAGATGCCAGTAGCCGCATTCGACTGCTAATTTTTCTTCGTGTTGTGTACGACCCATACCGACTTTAATGCCGTGGTTGATACATGGAGCATAGCAGATAACGAGTGATGGTCCAGGATATGCTTCAGCTTCTTTGATAGCCTTGAGATATTGAGCTTGGTTTGCGCCCATTGCAACTTGTGCGACATAGACGTAACCGTAGCTCTTAGCAATCATACCGAGGTCTTTCTTGCGTAATTTCTTACCTGAAGCAGCGAACTTAGCAACAGCACCTGTTGGAGTAGCTTTTGATGACTGACCGCCAGTGTTTGAATAAACTTCAGTGTCGAGGACGAGAACGTTGACGTCTTCGCCAGAAGCCAATACGTGGTCTAAGCCACCGAATCCGATGTCGTAAGCCCAGCCGTCACCGCCGATAATCCATTGTGACTTCTTGACCAAGTGGTCTTTCAACTCAACGATTTGCTTGCAGTATGTGCAGTTGCATTTGCCTGCCATTTCGATGATTTGTGGAGCGAGTTTTTCTGTCACCTGACCGTTTTCGCGGTTGTCAATCCATTGTTGGAAGAGAGCTTTCAATTCTGCTGAGCAGCAGTTACATTCATAGATAGCTTCTTTCATTATGCGTTCGACGCGGTCGCGGAGTTTGTTTGTTGCAGTTTGCATACCGAGACCAAATTCAGCATTATCTTCGAACAAGCTGTTAGCCCAAGCAACACCCTTACCGCTTCTGTTATTCTTGCAGTATGGAGTTGAAGGAGCTGAACCGCCGTAGATTGAAGAACAACCTGTTGCGTTAGCTACGAGCATTCTTTCACCGAAGAGTTGTGTGATAGTCTTGATATATGGTGTCTCACCGCATCCAGCACAAGCGCCAGAGAACTCGAACAATGGTTGAGCGAACTGGCTGTTCTTGATGTTAGCGTATTTGTCGATGAGTTCGTCTTTATATGTCACTTTATGTTGACCGTATTCCCAGTTTTCAGCTTGTTTGAGTTGGCTTTCGAATGGCTGCATTACCAAAGCTTTTTCTTTAGCTGGACAAACGTCGGCGCAGTTGCCGCAACCTGTACAGTCCATTACAGACACCTGCATACGGAAGTGCATGCCTGCTAATTCTTTAGGCATCTTGATGTCGACGGCTTCCATCGATTCAGGAGCGTTGGCTAACTCTTCGTCAGTCATGACGACAGGACGGATAGCTGCATGAGGACATACTAAAGAACATTGGTTACATTGGATACAGTTTTCTGATTTCCATTCTGGTACGAATGTAGCGACGCCACGTTTTTCGTATGCTGTTGTACCAGCTGGGAATGTACCATCGATGATTTCTTCGAATGTGCTGACAGGAAGGTCGTTGCCTAACTGAGCAGTCATTGGACGCATGATTTTGTTGATGAATTCAGGAGCGTCTTTCAATGGTTCCAATACGAAGTCAGGCTTGCAGCTTAATTTAGCCCATTCTGCTGGGATTTCCAATTTTGTGATTTCACCGCCGCGGTCAACAGCTGCGAAATTCATCTTGACGATATCTTCACCTTTCTTGCCGTATGACTTTACGATGAATTTCTTCATTTGTTCGACAGCGAGGTCGTAAGGGATAACGCCTGAAATCTTGAAGAATGCTGATTGGAGGATTGTATTTGTACGGTTGCCTAAGCCGATTTCGCCAGCAATCTTAGTAGCGTCGATGATGTACATATTAATATTATGTACAGCCAAATATTTCTTTACGAAGTTTGGAAGGTGATTCTTTGTTTCTTCTACGTCCCATGGTGAGTTGTAGAGGAATGTTCCATTGTCTTTCAAACCGCGTAAGCAGTCATATTTGCTTAAGTATGAAGGTACGTGAACTGCTACGAAGTCAGGAGTACCTACGAGATAAGGAGCCAAGATTGGCTTGTCGCCGAAACGGAGGTGTGAACATGTGTAACCGCCTGATTTCTTTGAGTCATAGTCGAAATAAGCTTGGCTGTATTTATTTGTATTGTCGCCGATAATCTTGATGGAGTTCTTGTTAGCACCTACAGTGCCGTCAGCGCCAAGGCCGTAGAACTTAGCTTCGAATGTTCCTTCAGGAAGGATTGAGAATTCAGGAAGCATAGGAAGAGAACCGAATGTGACGTCATCATTGATACCGATGGTGAATCTGTTACGTGGTTCTGGACGTTCTAAATTCTTGAATACTGACAAGATGTGAGCTGGTGTTGTGTCTTTTGATGACAAGCCATAACGACCGCCAATGATATGTGGCAAGTGTGTGCTGTGATGTCTGAACAAATCGTTATAAGCTTCAACAACGTCTAAGTAGAGAGGCTCGCCGTTAGCGCCAGTATCTTTTGTTCTGTCTAAAACGCAGATACGTTTTACTGTGTCAGGCACTACGTCCAAGAGATATTTCACGCTGAAAGGACGATAGAGGTGAACGCTGACCAAACCGACTTTCTTGCCTTCTGCGTTAAGTTTGTCAACGACTGTCTTGATGACGTCGGTGATAGAACCCATAGCGATGATGATGTTTGTAGCATCTGGTGCGCCATAGTATGTGAAAGGAGCATATTTACGTCCGGTAATCTTGCTCATTTCTTTCATATATTTTGCTACTATGTCAGGAAGAGCATAGTAGTATTTGTTTTGCAATTCGCGTGTTTGGAAATATATGTCTGGGTTTTGTGCTGTACCGCGTGTTACAGGGTGTTCTGGATTTAAAGAACGTTCGCGGTATTCTTTAAGAGCTTTCCAGTTGATGAGCTTTGCTATCTCGTCTTGGTCTGCTGCTTCAACTTTTTGGATTTCGTGTGATGTACGGAAACCGTCGAAGAAGTGCATGAAAGGAACGCGACCTTCGATAGCTGCGAGGTGAGCCACTGGAGCGAGGTCCATGATTTCTTGTACTGAGCCTGTTGCTAAAAGAGCGAAACCTGTTTGGCGAGCACTCATAACGTCGGCGTGGTCACCGAAGATTGACAATGCTTGTGCTGCCAATGCACGTGCTGAGACGTGGAAAACGCCAGGAAGTAATTCACCAGCTATTTTGTACATATTAGGAATCATCAACAAGAGACCTTGTGATGCTGTATATGTGGTGGTTAATGCACCAGCTTGTAATGAGCCGTGAACAGCACCTGCTGCACCAGCTTCAGATTGCATTTCAACGACTTTGACATTTTCTCCAAAGATATTTTTTCTGCCTGCGGCACTCCATTCGTCAACATATTCTGCCATTGGTGATGATGGTGTAATAGGATATATCGCAGCGACCTCACTGAACATATAAGAGACGTGAGCTGCAGCGCAGTTACCATCACATGTCATAAATTTTTTTTCTGCCATAATGTATAACTTTTTAGATATAATTAGTTGAATAAGCTTCACTTTTCAAGTTTCACTTTTAACACGCAAAGTTACTTTTTTTTTATACACGAAAAACAAAATTAATCATAAAAATGTAAACAAAAAAAGCGGAACGAATCCGCTTTATAAACTATTTAAGATGAAAAATGTTTTCGCCTTGAAATTAATTTGTTGCACCATGTTGATGTTGGTGTTCACATGCTGCTTTTTGTGCTTCGCAAGCTTGTGCTTCGCAAGCTTGTGCTTTGTCGCATGGTTTATCGCATGGTTTATCGCATGGCTTGTCACAAGGTTTGTAACATTTTTGTTCGCAAGCTTGAGCTTTTTTACATGGTTTATCGCATGGCTTGTCGCAAGGTTTGTCACATTTTTGTTCACAAGCTTGAGCTTTTTCACATGGTTTATCGCATGGCTTGTCGCAAGGTTTGTCACATTTTTGTTCACAAACTTGTGCTTTTTCACATGTTTTATCACATGGTTTGTCACATGGCTTATCGCATTTTTGTTCACATTTTTGATCAGCTTTGTTGCATTTTGCACCTTGTTGATTGTTGTTACAGCAGCTTGCTAATAATACTGTAACTAATCCTAATACTAAAAAGAGTTTTTTCATAGTTGTTAATTTTAGATTGTTTAAAAATTACCCCACAAAGATAATGTGTTTTTTTAAAAAAGTCAACAGTCAACGGACAACAGTCAACAGTTTTTTTTAACCACTCCTAACTCCTAACTCCTAATTCCTAATTCCTAATTGAATCAATAGGGAATCTATAAAACACCATCTCGTAGCTTGTCGTATCTACTTCTCTTTCCTCTACGTAGAATCCTATTGTCTTGTCTGGCAAAATGCATAATGAAGAATATGCTGAGAATCGTGGCACCATAATCTTGCCTTCGTTCCATGTCTTGCCTTCGTCTTCTGAAATATATATCGCCACGTCGCGGCGTGAGTTGCCAGTAGGGAGGCTGTGTAATAATGTGTTTTCATCGTATCGTATGATGTCGCCGTTGCATGCAGGACCAACAAGGTCGTCCCATACGTAATGTGTCTCGTTCCATGTCATGCCGCCGTCGTGTGAGATGTTGTACCATCTCTTTCCTGATGTCCTGATGCTCATCAAGATGTCGCCGTTGTTAAGTTCCACGACTTTGGCTTCGTCACCGCCTACAGAAGCACGTTCGGATACGTTCCATGTCTCTCCGTTGTCGTCGGAATAAACTACATAGTTATTCGCTGAAAAAGCTGATGTCTCTCTTACGCAAGCCACGAACATAATTCTGCCTTTGCTGGTGAGGAGTCCGTTACCTGAGGCACAGAACGAGGCGCGCCATTTTCTTCTGATGCTGTCCTGACATTCATAGCCGAAGATGAAATGTGTGATGTCTTCGGGTTCTGTCCATGTGCGTCCATTGTCGTAACTCATTGACTTGTATGTTCTGTTAGGATTGTTGGCTGTAGATTGCCAGAATCCTTGCCCTCCTACGAAAATAGCGATGAGGCCGTTGTCATCGTTGGTGTGAGCCACTGCACAGTCGCCGTAGCCTTCCATATATCCGAAGCCTTTCGCTATGGTGTAAGGCTCGCTCCATGTCACGCCGCCGTCGGTGCTGTAGTTGCAGATGACATCGATGTCTTCAGGTAGGTCGGTCTCGTTTTCCTTGCGTTTGTCGGTGAAGATGACGAGGCTGCCATCTTTCGCTGTTATCAACGTAGGGATGCGGTAATATTTCGAATCATAATCACCAGGGCGATAGACAACGGTACGAGTGTAACCATCGAAGCTATCTTTCTTCTCGCAAGAAGAGAAGAAAGAAATGAGAAGTAATAAAGGTATTATAAGCTTTTTCATAATTGATTTAAAAGACAATAGGTCTTGTATTTGTGTATTTTTATTCTATGATTTTTCTTAAAGGAGTTAACCTCAATAACTTAGATGTATATAAGCTAAATATGAAAATAATAGTGATGACTACAGGAATAGTTATGATATGATTGCAGAGGTTTCTGAAAATATCATGATTGAAAATCAATATAAATATAGGGTGGAGGAGATATATTCCAAATAAGTCTTTTCTAATATAGTTGATGAATTTTATCTTTTTTAAGGATATGCCGTTTGATTTTTCTTTGATGAACACAAATAATGCAGTTGAAGTTAATATTGTATGAGGGCTTAGATATTCAAAAAATCTAAGGTCAGTTTGTTTAGAATACAAGGAAGATAATATGCATCCTGCAATAGTTATGACTAGTCCTAAAACACCTAATATGTAGATTATTTTTATCTGTTTTCTAGATAATGTATAAGTGGAAATGAAATGTCCTAAAAGGAAATATCCAGAAAATCCAATTACGATATTTATGCTGAAAAGTTCGCTTATCTGTGCTACTTCATTGATGAATATGAAACTTCCAGAGATGTAGATAAACCAAATCGTTAGACAATAAAGCGTAATTTTTTTGTCTGTTGATATTTTTCTTATGATAGGGATGAGAAAATATATTCCTATTAGCATTGGCAGAAACCAGAGGTGATAATGCGGTGTCAATGTGAGGGCAAATGTGTTGTCGAAGACGAAATGCCATGCTGTTACTAGGACAGAATAGAAAATCCACCAAGATATGTATGCAAGTAATAGACGTAAAATATTTTTCTTGATGATATCTCTATGCGATATTTGTTTTGAAGGGTTAAGAAACAATGTTCCGCTGATCATGACAAAAATTGGAACAGACCAACGGACGAGACCATCAAAAATTACTGATAAATACCAATTGTAAGAAGCTAAGGCAGAATAAATTTCTTTACTCGAAACATGAATACAAATTACCCCTATGGTGGCGATAATTCTCAAAGAGTCTAAATAATGTACTCGTGATGTAAATTCATGATTCATAATTCACAATTTAGTGTAGAGTTTAGAGTTTAGAGTTTAGGGTGTAGAGTTTAAAGCTCAGAGTTCAACAGCCAATAGCCAACAGCCAATAGCCTTAGTTCATTCTTTATTCTCGATAATATAAATCACTTCGTTGTCGCGTTTCATCATATAGTTTTCGCGAGCTATGCGTTCCATGAGAGCTGAGTCTTTGTGAAGGTTGTCGAGTACTTCCTGTTGACTTTTGATTTCGTTTTCATAGTACTCGACCTGGTCTTTGGCTTTGTTCAGTTTCTTGAGATTTCTTGCTTGAAAAAACAAGTTATATTGATCTATGAAAATTATTATCACGGCAAATACCAGTGTTGCAATGATATACTTGTTTTTAAATTTCTTTAATATAGCTTTCCAATCCATGATATTATTTTTTGCAAAGATACATTTTTTCAATTAGAAATTAGGATTTAGGATATGGGAATTATTTAAAAAAATCTGTTGTCTGTTGTCGGTAGTCTGTTGACTTTTTCTTATCTTTGCAATAACTAAAATTACTATGGAAAAAACTAACTATGACATAATAGATCGTCTGCATCGTGGCGATGTCTTGAGTCGCGATGAATGGATGATTTTACTTTCATCTTTAAATTCTGATGAGCGCGAATATCTTCGTTCCAAAGCACAGGAAGTGGCTGTCGCTCATTATGCCAAAGGCGTCTTTGTCAGAGCTCTCCTCGAGATAAGTTCCTACTGTAAAAATAATTGTTACTATTGCGGCATACGTGCTTCTAACAGAAACGCGCAACGATATCGTCTTACCAAGGACGAGATAATGGAATGTTGCAAGGAAGCCGATAAGTTAGGTTTTAACACATTCGTCATGCAAGGCGGTGAAGACCCCAAGCAGACTGACGAATGGGTTGTTGATGTGGTGAAGACGGTGCGAGCCGCTTATCCTGACAAAGCCATTACCTTGTCCGTAGGCGAGCGTAGCGCAGAGGCGTATGCTGCCTTCAAGGAAGCGGGTGCTAACAGATTTCTGCTGCGTCATGAGACACGCAATGATGAGCATTATTCGCAATTGCATCCTGAGATGATGAGCTCGGAAAATAGGAGAGAGTGTCTCTTTAATTTAAAACGTCTCGGCTTTCAAACGGGCAGCGGTATGATGATAGGATCTCCTGGTCAGACCGATGAACATCTCTATGAAGACATACGATTCTTGGAAGAGCTGCAGCCTCAGATGATAGGCATCGGACCTTTCCTTCCAGCCACCAACACTCCTTTCGAGAAACAAAGTCATGGTAGCGCCGACAAGACAATACTCATGCTTTCATTGCTGAGACTACGTTTCCCTAATGTGTTGCTTCCTGCTACCACAGCACTAGCAACCTTATGTCCCGACGGAATGGAACGCGCAATATTGGCAGGTGCTAACGTGGTGATGCCAAACATCTCTCCTGTGGAACAACGTAAGAAATATTCCATATACGATAACAAGAAAAGCACAGGCGCTGAATCGGCGCAACAGATGCAGCAGCTGGAAGACAGACTCAACGCTATAGGATATCATATTGATTATGGACGTGGAGATTTTAGAAATTGATAATTAAGAATGAATAATTAATAAAACAACATATCATGTATAATATTAAATCACAGATAGCAGAGGAATTCATCAGTGATTCCGAGATTCGCGAAACGATGGCATACGCCCGCGAAAACAGCAATAATATTGAACTTATAAAATCTATACTTCAAAAAGCACGTGAATGTAAGGGCATCACTCACAGAGAGGCAGCTCTTCTTCTCGAATGTAACGACCAGGATATCATCAACGAGATTTATGAAATAGCTCGTGAGATAAAACATAAATTCTACGGCAACAGAATCGTTATGTTCGCGCCGCTTTATCTCTCCAACTACTGCGTCAACGGATGCGTTTACTGTCCTTATCATCTTAAAAACAAGAACATCCGTCGTAAGAAATTATCACAGGAAGAGATTCGTCAGGAAGTCATTGCTTTGCAAGATATGGGTCACAAACGTCTTGCCCTCGAAGCTGGCGAACATCCAGTTGAGAACCCTATCGAATATATCTTGGAAAGTATCAAGACTATCTACAGCATCAAACATAAGAACGGAGCTATCCGTCGTGTCAATGTTAACATCGCCGCTACTACGGTGGAAAATTATCAGAAGTTACGCGATGCTGGTATCGGTACTTACATCCTTTTCCAAGAGACATATAACAAAGAGAATTACGAGGCATTGCATCCAACAGGACCAAAGAGCAACTACGCTTACCACACTGAAGCTATGGACCGCGCTATGCAAGGCGGCATAGACGACGTAGGTATCGGTGTCTTGTTCGGACTCGAGACTTATCGTTACGACTTCGTCGGATTGCTCATGCATGCCGAACACCTCGAAGCTACTTATGGAGTAGGACCTCATACCATCAGCGTCCCAAGATTATGTATGGCTGATGACATCGACACTGCCGACTTCAAGAACGCAGTGCCAGACGATATCTTCTACAGAATAGTAGCTATCATAAGAATCGCTGTTCCTTATACTGGTATGATTATCTCTACTCGTGAAAGTGAGAAGAGCCGCGCTCGCCTCTTAGAACTCGGTATCTCTCAGATTAGTGGAGGCTCGCGCACCAGCGTCGGTGGCTACGTGACACCAGAGACAGAAAGCGAGAACTCTGCACAGTTCGATGTGGCAGACCATCGTACCCTCGATGAAGTGGTGGGATGGCTCCTCGACCTCGATCATATCCCAAGCTTCTGTACAGCATGTTACCGCGAAGGAAGAACAGGCGACCGTTTTATGTCGCTACTCAAGAGCGGACAGATAGCTAACTGCTGCTTGCCTAATGCCTTGATTACTTTGAAAGAATATACCAACGACTACGCTTCTCCAGAAGTAAAGGAAAAAGCAAAGGCTATGATACAACGTCTGTTGCAGACAGTGCCAAACGAAAAAGCACGCGCCACAGCAGCGAAATATTTGGATGCCATCGACAATGGCGAAAGAGACTTTAGATTCTAAAAATAAACCTCAGAATTTCAAAACCTCAGAACCTCAGATTTTTTTGAGATTCTGAGGTTCTGAGATTCTGAATTTTTATATTAAATATGCAACGTTCAAACCGTTATCATATAGGGATTTTCGGCAGACGTAATGCCGGTAAATCAACATTGTTAAACGCACTCACTGGTCAGGATGTGTCAATAGTCTCTGATGTGGCAGGAACAACTACCGACACTGTATGGAAAAATATAGAACTGCCAGGCATTGGCGCTGCTGTCATAGCCGACACCGCTGGCTTCGACGACGAAGGCGAACTCGGTAACATGCGTAATGAAAGAACAAGACGCGCAGCACAACAAGTCGACATGGCGATAATACTCGTTACAGGAAAACCTGATGATGCATCTTTCGAAATAGATTGGCGCGACTTCTTCAAGAAAGCAGAGATACCAACGATATTTGTATTGACTAAGTGTGACTTTGACTCAGACACTGACTCTGCCTCTGATGCTTGGTCTCATTTTTTAGGACAAGAAGTGTTGTCTATTTCGGCATTGAATGGAAAAGGAATAGACATCTTGTTGGCTAAGATGGCATCGCTTTATAGTAAAGACGACAATCTTGATGACATCACATATTCATTAGTGAAAGCCGGTGATGTAGTCGTACTTGTTATGCCGCAAGACGCATCAGCTCCTAAAGGACGACTGATACAGCCACAGGTTGTTACGCTGAGAAACCTCCTCGACAAGCATGCTCTTGCTTTGTGCTGTGCTCCAGAAGAGTTGCCTCAGATGCTGGAAAACCTCAAGACACCGCCAGCATTGATAATAACAGACTCGCAGGTGTTCGCTCAGGTACAGCCTTTAACACCAAAGGAAACCAAACTGACTTCGTTCTCTGTCTTGATGGCACGTCACAAAGGCGACATCGACACATTTAGAGAAGGCGCAGACGCATTGATGGCTTTGAAGAAAAACGGCAAAGTGCTGATAGCAGAGGCTTGTTCTCACATACCACAGAACGAAGACATCGGAAGGGTGAAGTTGCCAAAAATGTTACGTAAGAAATTCGGTGAGGAATTACAGATAGATATTGTTTCAGGAAATGACTTTCCAGAAGATTTGAGTCAGTATGACCTCATCATTCATTGTGGAGCATGTATGTTCACACGCCGTCATGTTTTGTCGAGAGTGAGAAGAGCAAAGGCTCAGAATATACCGATTACAAATTATGGAATAGCAATAGCAGCTTTGACGGATATACTAAATAAGGTGACGATTTAATTAAAAAAATATTACTTGTTTGGTTAACAGAGTTATTTTATTAACTTTGTTGCATAAAATTACAGCTATGAGAAAATTATTTTTATTATTGCCTTTTTGCATTCTACCTTTATTTGCGTCATCACAGGATGACGAATATCAAAGGTATTTAGAGTCTTTAAAGAAAGAACAATCGGACTATGTTCAGAAAGCTAATCAGGAATATGAGGACTTCGTTACTAAAGCCAATGCAGAATTTGCAGAGTTTATAGCAAAGGAATGGGCTTTGTTTGAAGAATTCAAGACCCAAGAACTTTCTATGACATTGCCTAAAATAGACAAAGTTCCTGAAGCTCCAAAGTCGAATATTACAGAGATACAATCTAGCGATGTGCAATATAAAAACAATAGCGATCTTCCAGAGGTGTCATCTATTGCTAGCGTGAATGCTGGTGATGGTATAAATTACACTCCACGTGAAGATAATTATGTTGTAAGAAAAGTCGTTACCAATTCTGGTGTGAAGGATATAAACAAGCCATCAGATTATATAACATATACAAAGCCAAATGTGATTAACGCCCAAAACTTCACTATAAACTTTTACGGCAAGAAACTTGACTTTAACGTAGATAATAAGCTTCGTCTGAAAAACAAAGGAACAAAAGAAACAGATGTGGCAGAATATTTCAAGGAAATTTCTACTATGTCGAAGGAGACTTCAGCTTTGTGGAAGCAAATTGATGATTATGTCAAGATAATGGGTCTTAATGATTGGGGATATTTCTGTATCTTACGTTCTTTGTCAGAAGTTATGTTCTCAGACATTAACAACAGCGTCTTGTTTAATTTCTATATGTTACGTAACGAAGGCGGCTTTAAAGTCAAGGTGGCAAGAGGTAAGGAGTCAAATAAATTGACACTTCTTGCTGTTATAGATAATTCTAAAGAGGTGTATTCTTATTCATTCTTCCGTTTCAAAGAAGCTGATAATACAAACTTGAAGTACTATTCAATATATGGTGGCGGTGGCTCTAAAGAAAGTATTTACACATACGATAATGATGAGCAGAATCAGGAATTGAAGCAGATAGGATTGGATTTCTATAGTACTTTGAATATGGGACAGTGTGACGTCAAGAGGGAACTGGCTATTGAGAAAATCAATGATAAGGTGGAAATGCCATACAACAGTGCGCATATAGCTTATCTCAATGACGTGCCTATGACAGTGTTCCCTATATATTTCGCTTCACCAATCTCAATCGAGGCACAAAAAGCATTTAATGAGAAATTTAATGAAATAAGACAACAATATTCTACAGTTCAGTTTATAGACATTATCTTGAATTTTGTTCAGACAGCCTTTGACTATAAGACTGATGACCAACAATTCGGTTATGAGAAATATTTCTATCCAGAAGAAGTTATAGCATATCCATACAGCGACTGCGAAGACCGTTCTGCTTTGTTTGCATGGCTCGTGACAACCTATACTGATGCTAAGGTTATTGGCTTGCAATATGAAGGACATCTTGCTACAGCAGTGTGTTTTGGCGATAACACAGGTATCTCTGGTGATGCTTTCGCTTATGCAGGAAAGAAATACTATGTTTGCGATCCAACATACGTCAACGCAACAATAGGAATGACGATGCCTCAGTTTAAGGATAAGATGCCTAAAATCGTCAAGATGAGCAAATGATTATTCTATCTTAGTAAAGATATATTCAACTTTATAATCGTCTTTATATTCGAAAGTAGATAAGTCTAAATTAGTGATGGTATATGCCTTTGGTATTATAGCATCACTAATTTCCATTTGGTGGAAATGGATGATTCTTTTCTTGTCAACTTCCCAAGTGAATTTGCCTCCTTCAGCTTCCGTTACGTCATCGGCAGTGTCCCATGTGACACCAGTGAAATCATCGTTATATCTGTAGAAGACACTTCCAGCTTGCCAAAGACCAATTATCATATCAGTATCAAAAGCTTGATCTTCAAATATCTCTGGTTCAAAATATTCTGGCTCGTATTCTTTAGGTTTTGTTATATGCCAAACAGTTATAGCTATAGCGCATAATACGATAATGATAAGTACGATAATAAATAATGTCTTCTTTTTCATAATGTCTATTTTTTGCTTGTAAAGATACAATAATTTTTAATTGTTGATATATCTTTTGATTACAGCATAAGCTTCTTTTATTCCTAACTCACCAGCCTTACTTAAATCGCTATTAGCTAGTTCTTTCTCTCCTAAAAAGAGTAGGGTGAGACCTCTGTTATAATATGCCTCAGCTAGATTCTTTTCATATTTTATCGCAAGAGAATAGTCGTCAATGGCTTTGTGAAACTCTTGCATCTGCAGATGTGTGTTTCCTAGATTGTACCAAATGAAAGGATTGCTTGTGTGTTCTACGACAATATTACTCAAAGTGTTCAAGGCTTGTTGGTAATCAGGCTTGACAGGATTATTTATATTTCTCTTCTCATTTGTTTTCTTTATACTGATGCTTACAGGATCGTTGTAGTTTTCGTTTGCCAATATCAGTTCGGCTTTGTCTTTTTGTATTGCAGCGATGTTGATGCAGGCATAAACATTATAAATATCGTTGTTTATCAATTGATAGAGATTCCTTTCTGCATGTTGGTAGTTGTGTATCTCATAATTCAACAATGCTGATAAGAAAATTCTTAAATCAATGTCTTTAATTGATTGTATAATAGAGTCGTTAAGTAGCGACTGATAATCCTCATTTGTGTTTTCTTGTTGCATATATACGAGATGCATTCCATTAAGTTGTTTGCTTTCGTTAATCTGGCTTAATGTAGCGTCTACGAATTGTCGTTTCTCCTTTTTATTTTTACCTTTTGGATCAAATTCACTGATAGCTACTATGAAATTGTCGAAAGGTTTGATGTCGACAGTCGAAAACTGAGCTAATTTTCCTCCCTTGTCTCCATTGGTGAAGTCGGAGTCGAAGGCTATGATTTTGTCGTAGCCTATCGAGTTAGAATATACGTTATATAGCGAGTCAATGTTTTTAGTGTCGTTGCTGATAAGTTCCATTATTTCCTTTGCTTTGTATCTGTCGATTTCAGCTCCTTGTGTGTCGCCTTTTTCATATCGTACTATAGACCTGTTGACCCAAGCATCGATATAATCGGGGAACAATTCAATGACTTTAGAGAAATCATTTTCAGCCTCATCGAGTTCTTTCATTTTGTAATGTAAGATGCCGCGGTTAAAATAGCCGTATATATTTTTAGGGTTTATCTCTATAACTTTATTGAATAAAGCTAAAGCGATGTCGTTTTCTTCTAGTTGTCCGTATATTATACCTCTGTTGAAATAAGTCAGGGCATTGCGTTCATCAAGATTGTTGACACGTTCGTAGTCTTTCAATGCTGATATGGTGTCGCCCATATTGAGATATACCGTGCCTCTGTTGAAGAATATTATTGGGTTTTCGTTATCCATTTTCAAGGCGTTGTTGAAGTCTAACATCGCGTCTTGATATTGTTCACGTTCCATGTGTATGATGCCGCGTCTCACCAGAGCCTCGATATTAAAGAAATCGTAATAAACAGCTTTGTTGAGGTCGGCTATTGCATCGTCGAGGCGTTCGAGATATCTTTTGGCGATGCCTCTGTTTATATAGGCATTGGCATTATTAGGGTTGATGATTATGGCAGTGTCGAAACTGGATATGGCGTTTTCAAACTCATTAAGATGAAGTTTTGTCGACCCCATGGCTATATGCAGTTCTGCATCAAAAGGGTCTAAGGCTATTGCTTTGGAATAGTCTCTTTTTGCATCGGCGTAGTTGCCTAGTCTGTCGTTGGCGACGCCTCTATAATGATATGCTCTGACGTATAATGGATGTAGTTCCAGTGTCTTAGTGAAATCGTTGACGGCTCCGATGTAGTCGTTGAGGCTGTATTTGGCGATGCCTCTGAGGAAATAACCTTCAAAGTCTTTTGGCTTAGCTATGATGGCTTTGTTGAAGTTGTACATCGCATCGGAATAGTTTTCTTCCGACAAATCGATGCGACCCATCAAGATGAAATGTTTATGGTTGAGTTGAGAATAGGAGTCAAATCCACAGAGGAGAAATACAAATAATATCAGATTACGTAGATGATTCATTGGAAATTATTTTTGTTTAGAATATGTAACAAATAATTCCATGATTTTCTCGTTGTATGATTTTGAAATAGGTATTTCTTTAACGTTAGGAACATCGAATTCGAAGCTGATGTCGCTATTGTCTTTTTTCAATGATGCTACATGTTCCAAGTTTATCATATAAGATCTGTGGCAGCGTTGGATAGGAGTTTCGCTGAGTTCGTTAGCCAATCTTTTCAATGAGCTTCTTAAGACAAAATCTGATATCTTATCGTTGTTGAGATATTTTATGATACAGTAGTTGTCTGATGATTCGATGAATACGACCTTGTCTGATGTTATAGAGAATCTGACTTCATCTTTTTCATCTTTGAATTGTATTACGTTATTTTCTTTTATTTCTTCGGTGTTTTCAGCCAGTTTTTTTATAAGATGTTCATTATAAAGATATAGGAAGGAGATGACATAAGGGATGAGCAGCATCCATGTTGTATTAGCTACAGCTTTTCTAAATATCTCGAAAATAGCTTCCCAATATACGAGTCCAGGATTTTGTTGTATGTAATTGTCGATGAAACCGACTTTATGAGCGATGAAGATATAGAATCCAGCGAGTATTGTTATCTCGCATAAAATCCATATTAGATATTCTAGATATCCTATAGAGATTTTTTTTACGAAGAAATGCATTATGATACGGCTGATAGAGATGAGTGTCAGTCCTATGAGTACCATAAGGGAAGAGTATAGAAAGTAGTTGAAAGTGTTGATTCCTGGTATCCAGTCTTCAGAGTTGAAGGGGCGGAATATGTTAATAAATATTAAGGAATATACTGTTGTGAAGAATATGAGTTTTCTGATGTTCTCTTTAGTTACCAGAAAAGAAGGCAAATCTTTATTGCCGAAACGTAGTGTATATTTCTTTTTATCTTGTTGTGTCATGTTTGCAAATTTACGTTTTTTTCAAATACTAATAAGTTTGATTATTGATTTTTTGAAACAAAAAAAAGAGCTGTTGAAAACAGCTCTTCATTATATAATATTTGAATATTACTATTGCAATTTGAAGATGATAGGCACTGTGAAAGAACAACGTACAGCGCTACCACGTTGTTTACCTGGTTTCCAGTTAGGCATGCTTTGAACAACGCGAAGAGCTTCTTCATCGCAGCCGCCGCCGATGCCACGCATCACTGTTACGTTAGTGATTGAACCGTCTGGTTCAACAACGAAGTTGACGAAAACACGACCTTGGATGTCGCTTTCACGAGCCATCATAGGATATTTGATATTTTTTTGGATGAATTCCATCATCTTAGCAGCGCCACCTGGGAATTCAGGCATTTCTTCTACTACTTTGAAGATTTCTGCTTCAACGATTTCTTCTTCTTCAATCTCTGGTGGAGTGAAATTGTATTCTTCAAGTACTTCGTCTTGAGAAACTTCAGCGTCGATTTCGATTTCTTCTTCGATTTCTTCTTCGTTGTCAACGATTTCGATTTGTGTTACTTGTGGTTTTGGTGCTGGTGGCTGAGGCTTAGGTTGTTCTTGTTTAGTGATTTCAACCATTTCTTCTTCTATGACCTCAACTGTTTTTTGCAAATCGTCTACAATTTGCTTGTCGTAGCTTTTGTATTCAAATACACGCCACACAATAAATAATGTCACAACCAGACCTATCAAGGCAAAGGTAAGCTTCTTGCTTTCAAGATCTGCTTTAGGTGATTTTTTAATTTCCATTTTATTATTTTTTCTAGTTAAAACTCAAAAAATTTATTGCGCCACAAAGTTAATAAATTTATTAAATATTATCCTCTGATTTTTTTAATTTTTTTAATTTTTTTTGAACTAAAAGATGAAAGAAAATTAAGCCTAATAAGCAGCCTATAGTGTCGGCGATAAAATCGTATATACTGCCGTATCTGTTAGTAAAAATGTATTTTTGCAGTAGTTCTGTCAGGCCTCCGTAGAGTATTGACATTAAACCTATTATAAGGTATGTTTTTTTTCTTTGAGGATAATTGATGTTGAATAGTAATTTGCGATAGCCCCATAATGTCACAAAAGGTAAGGCTCCAAATAATAGTAGGTGAGCTATCTTATCGGGTCCCAGCCAGTCCCAAAAACAAACGACTGTCGGGAAATATTTTCCTGGCAGACCCATGAGCAACATTATTATTGATGCGTAGATGAGTCCTGGGTAGAAACTTTCCGACAGTCGTTTCAACTTAAAGGCAGATTATATTAGCCGATTAATTCTTTATAAGCTTCAGCGCTTAATAAACCATCGAGGTCAGCAGGGTTAGCTACTTGAACTTTGATGATCCAGCCTTCGCCGTAAGGATCGTTGTTAACTGTTTCTGGAGCGTCAGCGAGTGCTTCGTTGAACTCGATAACTGTACCAGCTACTGGTAATAATAATTCTGAAGATGTTTTAACTGCTTCGATTGTACCGAATGTTTCGTCTGCTTCGAGAGTTTCATCAACTGTGTCGATGTCAACGAATACGATGTCACCTAATTCGTGTTGTGCGAAATCTGTGATACCTACGTAAGCTGTTTCACCTTCTAAACGGATCCATTCGTGATCTTTTGAATACTTTAATTCTGCTGGGATGTTCATTGTTATTTTATTTTAATGATTAGATAATTACTTTTTATTGTGCCAAAAATACAATTTTTATTCTTATGATTTTTATTTCTCTCAAAAAAAATTATTGTGTCAAGCTAAATCTTAATGTTACACCTGCGAATGTGTTTGAAGTCTTGTATGAATTAGCTATGTATGGGTCTGTTACGTCATGTCTGAAGAATGCTTGCATGCCAAGACGCTCACTGAAATCGTAATCGGCGGTCAAGTAAATGTTGATTTTGTTTTGACCTGATGAAATCTGACTGTAGTTTTCATCAACGCTTCTTAATGTTGTGATGTCTTTTCTGAATCCGATGTCTAATTTCATTGTAAGGTCGTTGCTTGCTCTTGTTGAACCTCCGCCTGCAGTAGCGAATGTCAAGGCTAAGTCTTTGAATGTGTAGCCGCATCCAATTACAATTTCTCTACCTTCTGATTCGGTTAGCTGGTTGTTGATGAAACTGATAGTCACAGTTCTGCTCTTCTTGAAGTCTATTGATGGTGAGAAGTTGTTTTGGAATGCCAACTTGATACCAATCAAAGGAGCGTATTGTTCTGAGATGACCATTTGTGCCATATCGTATTTAGGTACTCTTAAATTGGTTCCTTCATACATCATCATTGGATTGTTTTCAGAGTAGCTGAGGTTTGTTGCCCATGATGAGATAGAATATGTTGACTTATAAGAGTGTGTGATGTTGATTGTCTTGAAAATCTTCTTCAATGCTGGTATCTTCGACAATCCAGAGAAGTTGACAGACCAGTTAGGTAAAGCGAATTTTCTGAACATATTAAGTTCTACGTTATTAGCATCTTGTCCTGAATAAGCAGCCAAGAATGAATAGATGAGAACCTCTTGAGAGTTAGCGCCATATCCTAAAGGATAGTAGCCGTGACCAATAGAGTCGTAAACCATAGGGCTTCCCATTTCTAGCCAATATTGGTTTTCACTTGCCAAACGCATAGCGATGTCTTGTCTGTAATCTAGCAAGTTTTTGAACAGTTCATCACCATTTATGAATGACGTGGCAGTCATTAAATGAGAGATGCTGAAGTTGCCACCGTTTGTTGGAGTGTAGACATGGAATATTCCGTTGGCGTCAGCTCTGAAATATTCTGAGAAGTTTTCTACATAACTTCTGTTACCGCTGATGTCGACCTTAATGTCTTGGAAAGGTTCGAGTGTGACCTTATAGGAATAGGTCTCGTTGAATCTTTCAGAATAAGCCTGGTTGAAAGTGGTATCTGTTGTAAGCCAGTTACCTTTGATAGCGTTGTCTAAGACATTGTTATTTCTTCCGATGATAAAACCGAAACCAGGAGCTCCTGTCATGGAGTTTATTCCTATATAGTCTGGTTCATGAATGTAGCCAGGTAAAGAAACACCGCTGCTTTGTGAGTATGTGAGTGACACTTTCTTGACGCTCAACAATAGTCTTACGGTATTATCTGCTATTAATTTTGCAAAGTTGTTCTTAGGTGCTTTCTTAGTAGTGTCGGCAACAGCTGTCTCTCTATTAGCCTGACGGCTGTTGTTTCTGCTATTGTTTCTGTTGTTACGTTTTGGTGTGGTGATTTTTTTGAAGTAAGGCACCTTATTATATAGTTTGGTCAAATCGGCATTGCCGTTGATTTGCAAGCTTGACTCGTTTTCGCTTAAGTTACCCATGATGCTTTGTGTTGCACGTGATGATGCAGTCCAGCGATATGTTCCGGTATAACTTGCGTTTGATGTCACCCAGTCGAGGAATGGCAATTTATTAATAGGTATATTATAGTTAAGTTTCGAAGTTTGGTTGAATCTTGATATAGATCCAAGGCCGAAGATTTCGTTTCTGATGGTGTCTCTGTTAGCGTTCCATTCTGCAGTTTCTCTTTCTGGCATGCCAGCAGGTTCGTAGATATAAGCATTTGCAGATGCATTATATGTGAAGTTTAACGCTTTGGTGAGGTCGTATCTGAAATCGTAAGTACGGTTCCAGTCCCAGTTCTTAGCATATGTAGGTCTGATGATAATGTCTCCAGAACTCTTGTTTCTCAGTTTTTGTTCTTGGTATTGTCTGAACATTTCTGTTGAGAAAGAGAAACTCTTTGGTAGATAGTAGAAGTTGAAGTCTTTGATGAGCTGTAAATATGGTTTTGAAGCCCATTTAGCTTTAGCGAAAGGTTGAATGTTTTTTGCATTAGTAGTGTAGGTGTAGCCAAGACCGCCGCGGTAGCTCTTGTCGATAGCATATTCTATGTCGCTGCTTCTTTGTTCTTGTTTGGTATAAGCATAAGAAGCGTTGAAGTTTTCGATGTCCCAGAAGTGTGGTTTCTTCTTGCCGACGCGTGTCTTTCTTAAATTGGTGATGTTGAAGTTCGTCTGTTTTACGATGTCTTTGGCAGCACTCTTGAGTGAGTCTTTGCCAGCCTGGTCTTCAATTATATCCAATGCGTTTTTGAATTTAACGTCTGGGTCGAAAGGATTGTATTCTGGTGTTATTGTTGTCTGATTATGGTCGTAGTGGATAGGCACGGTGATGCCGGTCTTTTGTGGCTTCATGAACTTACCTAAGTCGATATCTGTCGACACATTGTAATAACCGTTTGACTCCATCTTTGAGTCAGTGACTTTTGTCTCTAATGCACCGTAGCCAGCAGAGTTGTAAGAACCTGATGCGCTGACTCTACCCAAGTCGGCTAAGGTAGCCTCAATGCGACCTGTAGCAGCCCAGCCTCCTTGATTCTTCAAATCGGTAAGTCGTAATTCGTTGATCCATACGATGGCACTCTTGTCTTCGCTTACTTCGTTTACATTCAAAGGATTTCTGATACCAATCATCATGCTTCTTACTTCGCTGATGGTTGGGTTACCAAGGACCTTTATCTTATTCTTTCCAGATGTCTCTGTATATACACGATTTGACTGGACGTTATTCTTTCCAATAGATCTGTTGCGGTTGTTTTTTACTTCTACGAGTTCTTCGAAGTCGATTTCGATATTGTTTTCTTCAGGCCATATTGCGAAGTCATCTGTCGATGATGTGTGCCATTCAGTGAACTTCAACGGCACTTCGTATTCGTAGTAGTTGTCTGTCAAGTCGGAACCGAAACGTAAGAATACTGTGAGGTCGCCGTCTTCCATATTGTCGTATTCATACATCTTTTCTGCGTGTATGAACATACGCAGTTTCTGATAATATCTGAAGTCGAAACTTGTTGACTTATAAACAGCGCGAGCGTCGCCATCGACAAGATTTTCAACGGAGAGTTGTAAAGCTTGTTCGTTTTGACGTATTGTCGACAATGTTCCTGTATAGACTTCTTGATAAATGCCAGGAGGTATTACGTATGGAACAGGGTTACGGTTGCTGTTTTCTTCGAGGTTGACAGCTGATTGTTCAAACAAGGTATGGTTTGTCTGGTCACCTGCAATATATTCGCCAGGAGCTTGTATCGCTTGTGTGTAGGTACGCCATTCGCCTCTGACAAGGTCTAAAGTAGCGAAACGTATTACGATATCGCTCTTGAAGCCTTTCATGAACATTCTTATGAAACGAATAGAAGAGAATCCTTCTATATTACCGACAACCTTATCAGGTTCTCTGATAGGAATACGGAACTGATACCACTTGATTTCTTTGTTCTCCCCATTGATGGTTGTGACTGTCGTAGTGCGGATGTCAGAGATTCTGTTTTGACCTGCTCTTAACATCTTGTTAGGGTCGAGGTCGATTTCGTATTGATAGTAGTTCTCTGATTCGCTGAGGGTGTTGTCGTTGTTGATGTCTTCAACATCAGGACGTGTTGAGTTGTTTGTTGTGTAGTTTTCTGTGTACATGGCTTCGGAAGGTGAGTTGCCTTCATTGCCATTGTATTTTTTGTAGCGTTCTAGTATGCTTCTGTATTTAGGGTCTGAGTCGTAGTCGGATCCTCTGAAATAATGATAGTTATCTGAAGAAGGGTCGTTTTCAACTTCAGCATATGCTGCTGGTGACAACTTCTCTTTTAATATTTCAAGATAATTTTTGAAGAATGATTGTTCGTCTTCATCAGAGAGACCGTCGTATCCGATGTCTTGATATTGACGTGACTGAGGGTTTGAATCGAAGGCATCGACTAGTGCTTGCAATGAAGGAATGCGTCCCCATGATGTGGTGTCGACGTTAACAACTTGATCTGTTGTTGGCAAACCATTCTCATACGATTTTCTACCGTCGCGCAAGATGTCTTCGGAGACGTCACCTAAGTTGAAATACAATTTACCGATATTGCTTTGGTCTTGACCTTCGAAGAATGGGTCCATCATCCAGAACTCGATATATTCTACGTTGGTAGCGTTGAAGTCAGATGACTCGATAGCTCTCATGATACCGCCCCATCTGTCCTCAGGATTGGAGAAAGTACCGTCTTCGTTGAGGTTCTCAGTATCGTAGTTATAAGGTCCTCTTAAGTTAGGATAATAAGCCAAGTTCAAGACAGAGACGTTTGTCGATACGCCAGCTTGAATATCTCTGTTAGGGAATATTTCAGTCTCAAGAATCTGTCTTACTCTGTGATCTGATAATTCATCGTTTGTAACGTTTGGTGGTAAGATATTGCTACGACGTTCATAGAATACAGACTGGTCGATGGTGTACCATGCTAATTTAGAACGGTTCTTGCCATAATCTAAACCCATCGTTGAATAAGCCTCTGGAAATAATGTATGCTGATGTTGAGGTGTACTTGCAAGGTTCCATGTTGACCATTGGCGTAAGTCTATCGTTGACTTAGATCCTTCGAAGTCGTCTATGTATGATGTACCGGTCTGTCCGTTTTCCTTGTTGATGCCTTGTATAAACTGTGCTACTTCACCATAGATAGAGATTCTCGACTTTTGTTTTGTTTCAATAAGTGGCAGCTTGTCGATAAGGTCGGTAAGTAATTGTGAGTCGGTTTGATAGTTGAAGTCGAAACCGTATATTGTATTTGATAAAGGTTCGTCGTTATAGTTTACCTTTGTTGTGTAGGCTCTTTCTGTGAGATGTAAAATGGTTCCACCGATTAGGAAGTCGGGGTTTATCTCATGTTCCACTCTAGCTCCCATGAATGTCTTTTTCATGGTTGAAATAGCGGTGTTGTTTTCCATGGAGATGTTGATATTTGTTCCTGAATTGAGCAATGCTTCGTTCAAGATTGTCACACGACCGAGAGTGTAGTCGACGGTGTAATCTACGTTTTCTACGAGAGGCACACCGCCAGCGCTTACATTGACAGAACCAGGCTGTACGTTAAGAGCGTTAAGGTTGATTTCGCTTCCTGAAGATGAGGTGTAATGACCTTCAAGTCTGAATTTGTTTTTGTCTGTATATTGCTCGGCAGAAGCCTTGGTGAGACTATACAAAGAGTCGAATGCGTATTTGTCGGCGAGTGCTGGCTCGTTTTCGAATATCTTTCTGATATGACTGCCGAAAGGCTCTAGCACAGGAAAGTAGATACGGCCTGTTGCAGCGTTGATTGTACCGCCGCTGGTAGTAGCTCCGTTGATGAAGTCGAAGAGTCCGTCACCACCTTCAATAGGGTTGCTCTGTGAATTCAAGTTATCCAGATTCATCAGGTGAAGTAATGACTGGCCTTTAGCACTGCCTTCAGCGTCGGCGAAATATCCTGTTGCAACGCCATTGTTGTTGCCAAGATACAAGATGTTCATGACGAAATCTTGAGGGCTCACCTGATAAGCTCTGATGTTATATACGTTCTTCATCATAAGATCCCACATAGGCATCTTAGTGTTGATGGTAGTGCTCTTCAATAACTTTGTTACCAACAAGTTAGGGTCTGCAATGCTTTGGTCGGAGAACTCACCGACTTGATATACCTTGTCGTGACCGATAACGGTATACTGATAAGCGACAGCCAAAGTCTGGTTTGCATTTAAGTTGATATTCAATGTGATGAAACCGAGCTTGCTGTTGAGGACATATTCTGAAGGGCTCAACTTTCTTGCTTTTTGTAATTTTTCGAAGTCTTTGCCAGAGGTATAACCTTGTGATGTCAAATATGAAGTTACAGAATTTAACGATCTCAAAGAGTTATAATCCATGTTGTTGAGCAGGGTGTTCACTGTATCGTCAGGATATGGTGTTCCTATCATGCCTGAAGGACGGACCATTTCGTCGTTGTAGATCCATTCCTCTTTACCTTCGCCCAAGTCGGTGAAAGCAACGATGTTACGGCTGTTTTCGTATCTTGATGTGGTGTTTGTGACCCAGACCTCAATCTTGTTGATGTTGATGTCGGAAGTTACAAGAGGCAGGTTCTCCAATGCTCTCTCGTAGTTTTCTCTGAAGTACTGGCTGAGGAAGAAGTGTCTGTTTTCTTCGTAGTCGATACATTCTATTTCATATTCGTTGGTAAGTGCGCCGCCGCTGACTGATATGTTCTGTGTCTCGCTTTCTTGGTAAGAGATGACGGAGGTGACGCTTGTCTTTCCGAATTGTAATTTGGTCTTGATACCGAAGAGTGACTGTGTACCTGTTATCAATGAACTTTGCAAAGGCATGCTGACGTTACCAGCTTCGATGAGTTGAATGATATCGTCTTCATCGCCTTCGTATTTCAAGGTGAATTTGTTATCGAAGGTGAATTGTGTCTCGGTGTTATAGTTGAGCTTGAATTCGATTTTCTCTCCGATTTTAGCAGCTGCACTCAACTGAATGCTTTCGTCAAAGTCGAAGTTTGTGGTTCTCTGTTGGCTTATTGTAAGAGAAGGGTCGTTTCTACGTTGGTGCTTGAGACCTAATGTAACGTCGGCAGAACCTTGAAGCTTGATGTCGATGGTGTTGCTGCCGAAAATCTTATCGAAAGCCTTGCCTCCGACGTATATTGTTGGAATGAGTTGGTTACCGTTGCCTGTTGTTCCGCTTAACGACTCGCGGCGTTCTTTCCAATATGCTTTCTCTGACTTTTTACTATGATACTCCACATATTGTTTCTGATCCATGCTGTATGGATCTTTGTACATGAAGTCACCGATTTTGCTGTAAAAAGTATATTTCCCTGTTGTTGGGTTGTATATTATTTCACGAGTTATGTTGTCTGGTTCTTGGAAAAACAATCCCGACTTGTTGTTTTCAAAAGTCGTTGGGTTGCCGTCATCCTGAGGGATAGGGTAGATGAGCTGTATGCTGTCGTTAGTCTGTGCTTTTAATGATAAAGGCACTATTACGCTGAGTAATAATAAAAGCGTAAAAATATGTTTGATATTTTTAATAAAGCGGTTTCTCATAAATAACAATAACTTAAAGTAGTCTTAAAGCTTCTTTGATAAGTTGTTCCACATTTGGATTTTCCATCTGTTTCAATAGCTTGTCCAAAATTTTCTCAATACTTGTTCTGCTGAAGCCTAAAACCATCAATGCAGATAACGCTTCTTCTTTCAATGTATTGTATCCTGAAGGTGTTTTTTCACCTTCGGTGATGTTAAGTTTTCCGACTTTGTCGTGAAGGTCAACAATGATTCTTTGAGCAGTCTTTGCGCCTATACCTTTGACGCTTTGTATAGCCTTGATATTATTGTTTGCGATAGCGTCGATAGTCTCACGGACAGTCAGTGATGACAATATAAGTCTTGCGGTATTACATCCGACTCCTGACACTGTTATCAACTGCAAGAATAAAGACCGTTCTTCTTCTGTGTAAAAACCATATAATACATGAGCATCTTCACGAATGGACAAATGTACGTGCAGCTTTACTTCCGGCTGTTCTCCTATCGATGTAAATGTATTTAATGTTATATTAATTAAATAACCAATGCCATGATTGTCAATGACAACATAAGCAGGATTTTTGTCGACTATCTTGCCTGAAATAAAACTATACATACTCTTATTTTAATCTCAATTCTCGAAAAAAGAATGCTAATTAATAGCCGACAAAGATACTGTTTTTAAGCGTAAAATACAATATATTTTTACTGATTTTTTGCTTCGTTTTGATAATATTTTTACCTTTGCAAAAACTAATGTTACATAAATAATTTTAACAAAATATTGTATGAATCCATCAATAGTTATTCTCGCTGGTGGTGGTCCAGCTCCAGGTATTAACACTGTTATCAGTACAGTGGCTAAGACTTTCTTGAAAGACAACTATCGCGTTATAGGTCTTCATGAAGGTTATAAAAATCTTTTCAAGGCAAATCCAAAATTCGTTGAAATGGATTTTGCTTATGCAGATATGATTCAAAGAATGGGTGGCTCAGCTTTACAAATGAGCCGTTACAAACCAAAAGATGAAGAGTTTAATACAGATTTCTTCGTTAACAATAATGTGAAGCTTTTGGTTACTATAGGTGGCGATGATACAGCTTCTACAGCAAATCGTATCTCAAAGTTCTTGGCAGCCAATAACGTAAAAATTCAAAATATCCACGTTCCAAAGACCATCGATAATGACCTTCCTCTTCCAGAAGGAACTCCAACATTCGGTTATTATTCAGCAAAAGAAGCTGGTGTGAGAATTTCTCAGACAGTTTATGAAGATGCTCGTACAAGCGGTAACTGGTTCCTCGTTTCTGCTATGGGTCGTGAAGCTGGTCACCTCGCTTTCGGTATGGGTGCTGCATGTCACTATCCAATGATTATCATCCCTGAAATGTTCAATAAAGTTGAAGTAACTTTCGACCGTATCCTCAACCTCGTTATAAGTGCTATGCTTAAACGTAAGATATTGGGTATTGGTTATGGTGTTGCTATCATCAGTGAAGGTGTGTTCCATTTCATGACAGATGAAGAAATCGCTAACTCTGGCGTTAACTTCACATACGATGATCATGGTCACCCAGAACTCGGTAATGTAAGTAAAGCTCATATCTTCAATACTTTATTACAAAAACGTATCTCTGAGTTGGGTCTTTCAATCAAGAGCCGTCCAGTAGAAATCGGTTATGAAGTACGTTGTGTCGATCCAGGTGCATTCGACTTGTTCTATTGCAGCATGTTAGGTTATGGTGTTAAACAATTGTTCGACGAAGGTGTTTCTGGTGCTATGGTTACATCTGATAACAAAGGTGATGTTAAGCCATTGTATCTTAAAGATGTAGAAGATGAAAACGGTAAGGTGAAACCACGTCTTGTCAATATGGAAGGTGCAAAAGCTAAGCTCGTGTTCCGCGATTGTTTGCAATATATAACTCCAGCTGACTACGAAGCGGCTAAGAAATATGTAGCAAATCCAGAAGATTACGACTTTAAGAAAATTCTTAACTGGTAAATAAATCATCCGCGAAATTGCACTAAATGTCACTAAAGTTTTTTTCGTGAAGGTTAGTGTGATTTCGTGGAAAAAAATAAACCATCCGCGAAATTGAATGAAAGTTTCGTGGAAAAACCAAAAAAAATATGAGCCTAATTTATAAAAATGAAGTTTATGACATCATTGGAGCATGTTTTGATGTCTACAAAGAATTGTCTTGTGGGCTTTCAGAGCCTATTTATCAAGAAGCGTTAGAAATAGAGTTTAAGTTACGAGGAATTCCTTTTGAGAGAGAAAAGGAACTGGTAGTATATTATAAAGGTCAAAAGCTGCGAAAGAAATATGTTGCGGATTTTGTCTGCTATGATGATATTATAGTAGAGTTGAAGGCTTTGGATAATGTGACGAGTAAGGAAGTTTCTCAATTGTTGAATTACTTGCATATCACGAAATATCCGCTGGGATTATTGGTTAATTTTGGTCATGAAGATAATCTAGAGTGGAAGAGATATGCTAACTACTAAAATCATCCGCGAAATTGCACGAAGGATTCACTAAAGCATTTTCGTGAAGATTAGTGAGATTTCGTGGATATAAAATAAACCATCCGCGAAATTGCACGAAGGATTCGTTGAAGTATTTTAGTGAAGATTGGTGAGGTTTCGTGGAAAAAACAAATCATCCGCGAAATTGCACTATATATCATTAAAATGTTTTTCGTGAAAATTAGTGTGATTTCGTGGAAAAAATAAATCATCCGCGAAATTGCACTAAATGTCGCTAAAGAGTTTTCGTGAAAGATTAGTGAGGTTTCGTGGATAAAAAATAAAAAAAAAGAGGGCGAAATTTCGTCCTCTTCTTTTTTGAGCCGGCGGAGGGATTTGGACCCCCGACCCCGAGATTACAAATCACGTGCTCTACCGCTGAGCTACGCCGGCAATGCAATTACCTTTCGTTTTGCGAGTGCAAAGATACAACAAATTTTAATACATCCAAACTTTTTTTTAATTTTTTTGAAAAATATTTTTTAGACTAATATTTAGTTCTCTTGCAGCGGCTTCTAAGAGTGAGTTATCTGATGGAAAATCAATATGTTTGCGCTTTAAAAGTTCTAGGGTATAATCAGAACATGCAGATGTGTTTCCACTTGCTTCTGCGTATTGGTGATGGAATGTAGAGCCTATATTGTATGGCGTGTTTATTAAAATTTCGTCATTTTCTACGTCAATAATTTGAATTTTGCCTTTTAAAGTAGCAGATTTTATCATGGTTTTATCCGTCACTATAGCTTGTGCGTTATCTTTTTTCTCTTCAAAAGTTACAGACTCTATTCTTTCTGGGGATATTATTGTCTCGTCAATCATGATGCGTATCATCAAATCATAGTCTTTGTCTTTGTTAAGAACAGTATCGAATGGTTTGCCGTAAAAAGTATTGTTGTCAAAGTCGAGGATAATCTTTGCATAGTCTTGTGGAACATGCAATTCAATAGGAGTGGCAACCCTTACAATTATCTGCTTCGATGGTAGAATGACAGACTTTAACATAAGCTCATCAATGTTTTTGCTTTGTGGATTGATTCTGTGAAGTTGCTTGATGAGTTTTGTGGCTTCTCTTAAATTTTCTTCGTTGACGTCTTTATATAATAGGTTGACTTTTGCACATATATATAACTCTGCCTTTTCTTTGGCATTGGCAATTTCATTGTCAAGGTTCAATGACTTGAAGTTTATTGCATATTTTACCTTGTCTGGCAAACCCTCAACTTTCTTTTGCCTTTCATCAATGGAAACGGATTTGTGATAAATCTCCATCCATATGTCTGGCTGTCCAGATGTTTTAAGTTCCATGATTCTTTTGAAATCTTGTTCGTTAGCCTGATGGTAAGATTCCATTAACGAAATTGTCTGTTTCTCGTTGAGCTTGTTTTTCTTTGCCTTTGGAATTAGTTTGTCTATGGTTTTGTCAAGTTCTGCAGTATTTGCTTCTTGAGAATATATATTATAACTCATTAATATTATGAGACAGAGAATGATTGATTTTAAAGCTTTCATGTTTTGTGAATTTTTTGCAAATATTACAAATTTCACACCATTTTTTATTATTAATTGTCTTAAAAAATCGTATTTTTGAAACTTAAAATTATAATTGAAAAATTGTTATGGTAAAGGTTGAACAAATACAAGAATTAGTCAATAGTTATATTGAAAATCAAGATTTTGGTGGTAACCCTAAAGAGTTGTACGCTCCAATAGAATATATATTGCGTCAAGGCGGAAAGAGAATGCGTCCTACATTATGCTTGCTTGCTTGTGATCTTTTTAATGGAAATATTGAAGATTGTATGGTTCCAGCAGTGGCTGCTGAGATTTTCCATAACTTTACTTTAGTTCATGACGACATCATGGATCAAGCTCCGTTGCGTCGCGGTATGGAGACTGTCTATCATAAGTGGAACTCTGATATCGCTTTGCTTTCTGGCGATACAATGTTAATCAAGGCATTCCAATATGTCTTGGCTATGAAAAAAGAATATTCTTATGAAGTGTTCGCTGAATTATGCAAGGTGGCGTTAGAAGTATGTGAAGGACAGCAATTTGACCTTAATTTTGAAACACAAGATAACGTAAGTCTTGAAGCATATCTCGAAATGATTCGTCTTAAAACAGCAGTACTACTCGGTTCTGTATTAAAAATAGGTGCTATAGTAGCAGGTACAGATGCAAAGAATCAACAAGCTGTTTATGATTTCGGTATTAACCTTGGATTGGCATTCCAGCTGCAAGATGACATCTTCGATTGCTATGGCGATGTTAAGGTATTCGGAAAAATGACAGGCGGAGATATCTCTGATAATAAGAAGACATACTTGTATCTCAAGGCTTTAGAGCTTGCGTCAGAGGAGGATAAGAATACATTAAGACAACTTTTCTCGATGCCGAAAGGTCGTGATGAGAAAAAGATAGAGACAGTGTTGGCTATTTATGATAAATATAATGTCAGAGGTATCGTGACTGACCTTATGACAAAATATTATGAAGACTCATTGAAAAATCTTGATAGCATTGAAGTCTCTGAAGATAGAAAACAAGTTTTAAGAGAATACGCAGCGTATTTATATACAAGGAATAAATAAATTGATGACTATTGGATTTAGTTCAATAGCCAATGGCCAAAAGCTAAAAGCCAATGGTTAAAAAAATATAATTGTGCGTTAAACAATTTTCTTTTTTGTTAGTTTATTGTTACAAAACAACAAATTATGAAAACACATAATAAAACTTCAGTTTTGCTCGTCGAAGATGATGCCGAATTGCGAAATACGATAAGTGAAAATCTTAACGCTGTTGATTATAAAGTATATGCTGCTAAAAAAAGTATTGAAGGCCTAGACTATTTTAAGAAATATGACATCGATGTCTGTGTTCTCGATATTGAGATGACTGGCATCGATGGCTTTGCTTTGGCAGCTCAAATCAGAATCCTTAATCCTGATGTGCCTATGATATTTCTTACCTCAAAAGGCTTGCTTGTCAATATCTTGAAAGATTTTGAATATGGCGTCGATGATTATCTCACCAAGCCTTTCACTAATGAGGAGCTTCTGCTTAGAATAAAGGCTGTAATGCATCGCGTGGAGAAAAAAGATCCTTTTACTTACACGCTTACAGCTGAAAAGATTAACATCGGCCGTTTTGTCTTTGATGCGAAAAACATGCTTCTCATTCTCGATGGAAAAGAACAGCCGCTGACAAGAAAAGAAGCAGCTTTGCTCAAGGTGTTATACGATAATAAAAATGACCTCGTTACCCGTAAGAAAGTACTTAAGATGATATGGGGAAACAATGATTATTTCATCGGTCGTTCTATGGATGTGTTCATCGCTCGTTTAAGAAAATATCTTAAGGCGGACCCTAATGTGAAAATCATCACAGTCCACGGAGTAGGATTCAGATTAGTTGTTACTGAACCAGTTGAAGTCAATGCATAATTAAATCAATGCATTATGAATTCAAGAAGAGGCAGCTGTCTCCGTAGCTTAAAAATCTGAAGTCGTTGTCGAGGGCGTATTGGTAAACGTCTTTCCATTTGTTGCCAATCAAAGCTGACACTAATAATAATAATGTGCTCTTGGGCTGATGGAAATTTGTGATGAGTGCTTTTGCGATGTTTATCTTGCATGATGGTGCTATCATCAGTGCGGTGCTTGCGTGGAACACTTCCATATGGTACGTCTCCATATATCTTAATATCGCTGAAAGAGATTCTTCTGCTGATGGCAAGGATTCTCTTTCTTTGTATGGAAACCATTGGTTTAGGTGAATGTTGCGTTCTTCGAAACCTTCTTCTATCAACATGACTCCCATCCAATAAAGCGATTCGATAGTTCTCATACTTGTCGTTCCGACAGGAATGATGGTCTTGTTGATGTTTTTTATCAGGTTCTCGATGCAAGATTTTCTAACAGCTATTGTCTCGGAGTGCATCTCGTGTTCGCCTATTTTCTCTGATGAGACAGGTCGGAATGTGCCAGCTCCTACGTGTAATGTCACTTCTTCGAAAGTGATGCCGTCGTTTTTGAGACTGTCTATTAATTTGTTTGTAAAATGTAAGCCTGCTGTCGGTGCGGCTACAGAGCCTTCATGTTTAGCGAAGACAGTCTGATAGCGTTCTCTGTCGGAAGCTTCGGCTTCGCGATGCAGGTATGGTGGTAATGGAATCTCACCAGCGGCTTCTAATATCTCTGCGAAACTCAAATCTGCAGGCTCCCAAGAAAACTCTACTACTGAATAATTATCGTTCTTTTCTAAACGCTCTGCATAAAGCGTAGCTTTTTGGCTATTGGCTATTGGCTGTTGGCTCTTAGTGTCTCGGTGTCTTGGTGTCTTGGTGACTTTGATTTCCATCGCCAACTTGTCATTTTTCCAACGACGAGAGTTTCCTACAAGACAACGCCACCTTGAAGGTGATGAAGAACTGAATGCAAGCTGGTAATCTCCGTTAGCAGTGATAGGTTCGAGGCAGAAAATTTCAATGGCGGCTCCACTTTCCTTGGTGAACTGAAGACGTGCTCTGACGACTTTTGTTTCATTAAATATTAATAAGGAGTCTTTTGGCAAGAAATCGCTTATGTTTTTGAAATGAGAAGATGTGATTTCGCTGTTTTTCAAAACCAATAGTTTAGATGCATCGCGTTCACTTAATGGATATTTTGCTATGCGTTCATCTGGAAGCGGATAATTGTAATCCTCAATGGAAATATTCTGAACCTCTTTTATCATCATTTATTAATTTTTATTCAATATTACTAAAGCGCCGATAATGCCGGGAACCCAAGCGCAAAGTGTTAATAAAAATACAATTAAAATCGAACCGCAACCTTTGTCGATGACTGCTAAAGGAGGGAAAAATATTGCTAAAATAACTCTGAATAATGACATAGTAGTATTTTTTATGTTTGCAAATATAATGATTTTTATCGTTGTCATGTATTGTATTTTTTTAATGAGAATTCGATTTGAAAAAGCGAGAAAATTACCATTGTAATATTCGATATTTTTTATTAAATTTGTCCCCATTAAAATTATTCACTAAAATTATAAAACTATGAAGAAATTATTTACACTCGCATTTTTATGCTTATTTGCATTAAACTCTTTTGCCCAAGAATTGGGAACGCTTAATACTGAATTTGGTACAGATGGTGCAGTGGTTTTTGACCCAACAACATCTCATGATTTTATGTATAAGGTTTTGGTACAAGAAGATGGTAAAATTATTACTGTAGGTAGAGCTCGTGTTGATTCAAAGAATTATTCAATATATGTATCACGTCACAATGCTGATGGTTCCTTGGATGAAACATACGGCGATGGTGGTTATGTGTTCTTAAAAGTGGATCCGCTTATTTATTTGAATAGTGCATACGATGCTGATCTTGGTGAAGATGGTTATCTTTATGTTACAGGTTATACATACGACTATACAAACAATACAGCTTTTATTGTATGTTTAGATGAAAATGGCTTCGAAAATGAAGACTATGGCGATAAAGGTTATGTGATTTCACCTTATGGTGGCGGTATCGTTTATGAGGCTATAGATGTTGATTCAAAAGGTCGTGCTGTCGTTGTAGGTTATATCAATGACCAAATCCTTGTTACTCGCTATAACGCTAAAGGTAAATTGGATAAAACTTTCGCAGATGAAGGTTCTGCAATCGTTAATTTTTTAGGTGAAAAGTTTTATGGATGTGCTTTTGATGTTAAAGTTGAAGAGAGCGGTAAAATTGTAGTTGTTGCTACTTTGTATGAAGAAACAGAAGAAGGAACGGTAATCTATTCATGCATCTTTAGACTTGGATCAAATGGTACCCTTGATAATACATTCGCAGATAATGGTTATTTGCTTCTCTATGCAGGTGAATATGCAGAATATGCTTTGTCTGTCAGCATTCAGCCAGATGGCAAATATTTAGTTGGTGGTCATGATGAATTGTGGTCAGAAACACCAGAATTACCAAGATATGAGTCATTTATCGTTCGCGTTAATACAGACGGTACTATTGATAAAACATTCGGTACAAATGGTTTTGTGAGATTCGAACCATTTGAAGGAGATGGTTGTACAAATAGCTGTGATGTGGTTTTAGCAGCTCCAGATGGACAGATATTCGGAGCAGTATATTCATATAACTTTGTTACATTGGCAAGTCGTGCTTACGTTTATAACTTGGATTCAAATGGTCAACTTAAAGAAGATTTCGCAGGATCAGGTATTATGGCATTGCCTAAATTCACTGAAGATGAAAACGAGGTATATGCAATGAGTTTGGCATTGAAAGACAATAAGAATCTTTTGGTGGGTGGATATAATTCAGTAGGAGATAATTGGAATAATAAATTATTTATCGCAGACATAAACGTTGATATTAAAGATGGTAATGATGAAGGAAATGAAGATGATACAACTAGTGTAGTTGGAAATTATGAAAACAGATTTAACATTCATCCAAATCCAGCATCAACAACACTCTTTGTTGAAACATCATCAAACGAAAATGCTCAAGTAAGCATCATCGATTTGACAGGTCGCTGTGTTAAAGAAGTTGAAGTATCAAACGCAGTTTCAACAATAAATATTGAAGATGTTGAAAGTGGTATTTACTTCATCTCAGTTAAACAAAACGACAATAACTTCGTTGAAAAATTAGTTGTTAAATAAAAAGTCTCCGAGTCGCTAAGACTCTGAGTCACTAAGAAAATGCATCATTAAACAATGGTGCATTTTTTTTGTACAAAAAAAAGCTTGACGTCTTGGTGACTTAGTGTCTTGGTGACTTTATTTTGAACCTTTCATAATCTCCTTTGTTTATGCCTTACTAAAAACAATAAAGATTATGAAAAAATTATTTGTTATCGCATGTTTGCTTTTCGCCTGGCAGTTCAAGGCGGAGGCATGTACCGGCATCTCAATGTTCTCTGCTGACGGCTCGTATTTCCAAGCACGAACGATAGAGTGGGCTGGCACAAATCTTAACAGTATGTACGTCGTCGTTCCTCGTAACTTCAACCAGACTTCTTTTACTCCTAAAGGACAGAATGGAATGTCGTTTAAGTCGAAGTATGGTTATATCGGACTCGCTGTCCACGAGAAAGAATTCATCGCAGAAGGTCTTAACGAAGCAGGCCTGTCAGCCGGACTGTTCTATTTCCCTAACTTCGGTAGCTATCAGTTGTATGACGAGAATTATAATTCTACTACCATTGCTGACTTGCAACTGGTGTCGTGGATTTTGTCACAATTCGCTACTGTCGATGAAGTGAAAGCTAATATTAATAAGGTGCGTGTTGTCTCTCTTATGGGCGGCAATGGTTCCGAAGAAGCTATCCACTGGAGAATAGGCGATAAGTCCGGCAAACAAATCGTTTTGGAAATCGAGGAAGGTGTACCTCATATCTACGACAATCCTATCGGTGTCTTGACAAACGCTCCAGGTTTTCAGTGGCATCTTAACAATTTAAGTAATTACATCAACCTTACACCGATAAATCCTAAAGCTCATGAGATGGCTGACTTTATGGTTAAACCTATAGGTCACGGCAACGGTTTTCTCGGACTTCCAGGTGACTTTACTCCTCCATCACGTTTCGTGAGAGCAGCTTTCTTCAAAAGCACAGCTCCAATGTTGGCAACAGCAAGAGCAACAATGTTGCAATGCTTCCATATCTTGAATAACTTCGATATTCCTATCGGAATGAACTTCCCAAAGAATGAAATTCCTGACTTGCCAAGTGCAACGCAATGGACTTCAGTTATCGACTTGACAAACAAGGTGGTTTATTACAAGACTTTTGATAACAATAATATCAGAATGATTGACTTGAAAGAAATTGATTTCGGTAAGGTTAAATATCAATATCAAAAGTTAGATGAACCTAATTCTCAGCCAGTGGAAGTGGTGACTATTAGTTGACAAAAGACTAAGGACTAAAGACTAAAGTTTTTTTAGTAGTGGTTTTTAGGAAATAAAAAAAGAGCTCCTAGATTTTAAATCTAGGAGCTCTTGTGGACTTTAGACTTTAGACTTTTGTCTTTAGTCTTTATCATAGACTTTTCACGATATCGTATGTATCTTTAGCAATCATGTATTCTTCGTCTGTTGGGAATACAACGACAGTTACTTTAGAATCTGGTGTTGAGATGATACGAGCTTCGCCTATTGTAGCGTCGTTAGCTTCCATGTCGATCTTGACTCCGAGATATTCCATGTCTTGTAAGATTGGACCTCTCATGAACCAAGCGTTTTCGCCGATACCGCCAGTCATGACGATGATGTCAACGCCATTCATTACAGCTGCGTAAGCTCCGATATATTTCTTGACGCGGTGTTTGAACATATTGAAAGCGTATGTTGCACGTTCGTCGCCAGCTTCCTTACCTGCTCTCACGTCGCGCATATCTTGTTTGTCGCCAGTGATGCCGATGAGACCTGATTTCTTGTTGACGAGAGTGTTCATTTGTTTGAGGTCGTAACCTTCTTTTTCAGCGATGTACATGAAAACGCCGAGGTCGAGGTCGCCAGTGCGGCTGCCCATCATGAGACCTTCAACAGGAGTGAAGCCCATTGATGTGTCGACTGATTTTCCGTTTTCTACTGCTGCAATAGAAGCGCCGCTGCCCAAGTGGCATGTGATAATCTTTTGGTCGTTCCAGTCTTTGCCAACGAATTTAGCTGCGTTTTCAGCAACGTATTTGTGGCTTGTTCCGTGGAATCCGTAACGGCGTACACGATATTTGTCGTAGTATTCGTAAGGGATAGGGTAGAGGTAAGCTTCTGGTTGCATTGTTGAGTGGAATGCTGTATCGAAAACGCCACCTTGTTTTACGTTAGGAAGCAATTCAGTAACGGCTTTTACGCCTGCCATACATGCTGGGTTGTGGAGAGGAGCGAGGTCGATGAGTTCTTCCATGAGTTCCATGACGCTGTCGTCGATGAGGACGCTCTTGGTGAATTTTTCACCGCCGTGAACCAAACGATGACCAACAGCACCGATTTCATCTAATGACTTGATGACGCCGTGATTTTCGTCGAGCAATGCGTTAAGGACGATGCTGATACCTGCAGTGTGGTTTGGAATAGGAAGTTGTTCGTAGTGTTTCTCGCCATTCCATTTATGTGTGAATTCTCCCATTTCTAAACCGATACGTTCGAGGAGACCTTTTGCCAAAACATTGTGACCGTTGTCATCGATTTCAAAAAGTTGATATTTGATTGATGAGCTGCCGCAGTTTAAAACTAAAATTTTCATTTGATATATTGTGTTATTATTATTTGAAAAGAGAGACGTGTCAATGTGTGTTATTGTAGTTGCATTGACGCGTCTCTACAATTATGAATTATGCATTGTGAATTATGAATTCTTCTGAGCTATTGCTTGGTTACATGTGATAGCAACGAGTTTGTAGATGTCATCGATTGAACAGCCGCGGCTCAAGTCGTTACATGGTTTAGCGAAGCCTTGGAGAACTGGACCTACAGCTTCAGCGCCAGCGAGACGTTGAACGAGTTTGTAAGCGATGTTACCTACTTCCAATCTTGGGAATACCAATGTGTTTGCTTTACCAGCCACTTCGCTGTTAGGAGCTTTGCTTGCGCCAACTGATGGAACGATAGCAGCGTCAGCTTGTAATTCGCCGTCGATGCAGAGGTCAGGACGCATTTGTTTTGCCAATTCTGTAGCTTTGATGACTTTGTCAACATCTTCGTGTTTTGCAGAGCCTTTTGTTGAGAAGCTCAACATAGCTACTTTAGGATCTATTTTAGCAATGTTCTTTGCAGTGTCGGCTGTACATACAGCGATTTCAGCGAGTTGTTCTGCTGTTGGAACAGGTGTCACAGCGCAGTCTGCACAAACGATCTTGCCGTCAGTTCCGTATTTGTCGTTAGGTAAGAACATGATGAATGCGCCAGAAACGCAAGAAACGCCAGGAGCTGTCTTGATGATTTGCAATGCAGGACGGAGCATGTCGCCTGTTGTGCTGCGAGCGCCACTAACTAAACCGTCAGCGTCACCAGCTTTGAGCATCAAAACGCCGAGATACATGAAGTTTTCTGCATATTTTTGTGCTTCTTCTATTGTCATGCCTTTGCTTTTGCGAAGTTCGAAAAGCAAGTTTGCATATTTGTCTCTGTCAGGATTGTTTGTTGGGTCGACGATAGTAGCTTTATCGATATTGTTCAAACCGAATTCTGTAGCCATATCTTTGATTTTCTGTGCAGGACCGATAAGAATCACGTCAGCGATGCCGTCAGCGATAAGTTGATCTGCAGCTTTTATTGTTCTTTCTTCATCTCCTTCAGGAAGCACGATGCGTTGTCTGTTTTCACGTGCATTTTGTTTTATTTGTTCTATAAGATCCATGATATTTAATATTTTAAAAAATTATCTTCAAGACTACAAAGGTAATAATCTATTTCCAAAATTTCAAAAAAAAATATAAATATTTGTCAAGAAAAAAACAAAGATGTAAATTTGCAACGGATAATTTTAAAAACTGAAAGTTTAGAGTTGAAAACTACTAATTGTCATATTGAAGATGTGATGGATTTGCAGGATGTTGTTTGCCAAAACGACAGCATTATCAATAATCCGTATGCAAATTTTAAGTTCGTAGCTGAAGCATCTCGACAATATGAAGGACCGATAGAGAGAGAAGTCACTTACGTCAGTGCAGCGTGGAATTTCGTGATATTGTTTGTAGTCATGATTCTTATGGTATTGAATAAGTTCTTGTCGCAACAAAGACTATCGGCAGTTATTTCAAAGCCTTTTCAAAATGGCGGCGACAGGGCGATGCGCGACAGTCAAACACTTTTCAGTCCGTCTACTTTCTTTGTTATCATTTCGTTTATTTTGATGATGTCGTTACTAGTTCAGCAGATATTCTTGGTTTACGGAGAAAATCGTATACTGCACGACAATTTTCCTTTCTTTATGGATGTCGCTATTTGCGTGTCAGCATTTTTAGTTTTCAATTATCTGCTAACTTCTTTTTATGGATGGATATTTAAGTCTGACTCATTTACTCATCTTCATTTTACATTACATGTCTCTGCAATCGCGACTTGCAATTTGATGCTTGTGCCGATGATTCTGCTTTTGTTTTTCCATCCTTACAAAATATTTTTAATTATCACATTGGTGATTTTGACCCTGTTTTTCGTCGCAACATTCATAAAATTATTAATAGAGGTGCGAATGTTGTCAAAATTGAATTTTGTAAATATTTTTTTGTATCTTTGCACAGTCGAAATTTTACCTGTTTTAGTTATATCTAAGATGATAGTAAATGTTCTGTAACATCTTGTTAATCATACTTTCGTGGTAAAATATGTACGTGATTAGTAAAAGATAAAAATAATTGTAGATGAAGATTAAATCAATCCTTTTGTCGCAACCAAAACCTGCTGATGTTGCTAAAACTCCATACGAAGCTATTATAAAGAAGTATAATGTCAACATCGAATTTGAAAAATTCATTAGATTAGAAGAAGTATCAGCTAGCGACTTAAGACAAGAGAAAGTTAAACTTAACGATTTTACCGCAATAATTTTAACAAGTCGCAACACAATAGATCATTTTTTCCGTATCGCAAAAGAAATGCGTTACACCATCCCTGAAGATTTGAAATATTTCTGCGTTTCTGAGTCGACAGCTCAGTATCTCCAACATTATGTTCAGTATAGAAAAAGAAAGATTTTCCACGAACCTACTTTTGCTGAACTCGTTGGAACAATGAAAAAGCACAAGGAAGAAAAGTTCTTCTTGCCAAGTTCTAACTTAGTCACAGAAGACCACGACGGTATGTTGTCAGAAGCTAAACTAGATTACACAAAAGCTGTTATCTTCCGCACAGTGTCATCCGACTTGTCACATATCGACATCACAAAATATGATATGTTGGTGTTCTTCAGCCCTGCTGGTATAGATTCATTGAAAGCAAACTTCCCTGACTTCGTTCAAAACGAAAACGTTGCTATAGGCGGTTTCGGACAGTCAACATGCAAGGCTATCACCGATGCTGGCTTCACCTTGAACTTCAGCGCACCAACACCTTCTTGCCCATCAATGAATATGGCGATAGAAGAGTTTATAAATAACGAAAACAAGAAAGCTAAGAAAAAATAATTCGGTATGAACGAAGGACTTCCGAAAGAACAGCGTTTATATAAGAAGAAAGCTATACAACTATTATTCGAGAAGGGTAAAGGATTTAACTTTTACCCTTTTCGTGTTGTTGTTCATGCCCATGCATCTGAAGCTGACGAGCCTTCAATACCACGATTCCTCGTCTCTGTATCAAAGAAAAGATTCCATCACGCAGTCAAACGTAATAGGGTGAAAAGACTCGTCCGCGAGGCATGGCGTAGAAACAAGTCTGAAATAATTGTTAAATGTGAAGATTGCAAAATCACTTTTGACATCGCACTTGTTTATACTGCAACAGTAATTTTACCTTATGAAGATATCGAAAAGAAAATAAAACAATTATCTTTGCGTTTGAATAACACCTATTTTCTGCATGATGAAAAAAATAACACAACTGCCCGCTAAATTCCTGATATTGCTTATCCGCATATATCAAATTACCTTATCACCTTTCATTGGAAGAAACTGTAGGTATACCCCTACATGTTCTAATTATGGCATAGAGGCTATAAGAAAATACGGGGCTATCAAAGGCGGCTGGCTTACTTTTAAAAGAATATTATCATGCAACCCTTGGGGAGGAAGTGGCTATGATCCGGTTCCTTAATAGTTAGGAATTAGGAGTTAGGAGTTAGGAATGGTCGTAGAGACGTGTCATACGACACAATGAAAAATAAACAATAAGTCGTTGACGCGTCTGAACTTAGGGTGTTAGGAATGATTGTATAGATATGTCTTTATTGATAAAGAATTAATTTTTTGTTATGAATAGATTAAGATTTTTACTTTTTGTATTGATGTTTCTTCCTTTGGCATCTTTCGCTCAGGAAAAACAAAATAACTTCGAGATTTCTAAAAGTATCGACATATATAATAATGTGTTGAGGTTTCTTAACCAGAATTATGTCGATGAGATAAATCCTGCAGAACTGAACGAGACTGCTATTCATGCAATGCTCAAAGAATTGGATCCTTACACGGTATTTATTCCGGAATCAGAGATTGAAGATGTGCGTCTTCTCACAATGGGTGAATATGGCGGAATAGGTTCTATTATAAACTATTACGATGATAATGTACATATCTCTGAACCATATGAAAACTTCCCTGCTCATAAGGCAGGATTGCTTCCTGGTGATGCGATTATCGAAGTGAATGGTGTCAATACAGAAAAGAAGACAGTCAGTGAAGTGAGCGAACTTCTTAAAGGTCAGCCTGGCTCTCAGCTCACGCTCAAACTCAGACGCGAAGGTGAAAAAAATGTTATCACCAAGACTCTCACTCGTGAGAAAATAAAAATAGACAATATTCCATATTATGCAGTATTAGAAGGTGGTGTTGGCTATATCATTCTTAATCAGTTTACAAAAGACGCTGCAAAGGAACTCAAAGAGGCGTTCCTTGAAATGAAGTCACAAAATGAACTAAAAGGTCTCATCATCGACCTCAGAGGTAATGGCGGTGGTCTGCTCAACGAAGCCGTCGATATCGTAAATATCTTCGTTCCGAAAAATAAACTCGTAGTATATACAAAAGGAAAGACACCGGAACAAAACAGAAATTACTACACAAAACACGAGGCTGACGACACTGAGATCCCACTCGCAATATTGGTTAATGAGAGCAGCGCATCTGCAAGTGAAATCGTTTCAGGCTCTATCCAAGATTTCGACAGAGGTGTTATCGTAGGTCAAAGAACTTTTGGTAAAGGTTTGGTGCAGAATATTTTGCCTATGACATATAACACTCAGATGAAGGTGACAGTGTCTAAATATTATATCCCAAGCAAGCGTTGCATACAAGAGATAGATTATTCTAAAAAAGCAAAGAATGACACTCTTGCTAAGAACGATACTCTCGGTCCTCAATTCAAGACCGCTAACGGTAGAATAGTTTATGAAGGCCATGGCATTCAGCCAGATGTGAAGATAGAACCAGAATTGCTCTCTACCATAACAGCTCATCTATATGCTAAGAATATGATATTCAAATACGCTAACAAGTTTTATAGAGAACATAAGTCGATAGCAGCTCCTGAAGAGTTTGTTATAACAGATGAGATTTATGATGATTTTGTGAAATTTGTTGAATCTCAAGATTTTGAATATACTTCAGAAAGTGAGAAAGACTTTGAGGTCTTGGTGAAGACTGCTAAATTGGAAGGTTATTACGATAATATCAAAGAACAACTTGATATCTTGGAAAGTGAATTGAAAAGTCATAAGGACAATGACTTGATAAATAACAGAAAAGAGATTTCTGAGATTTTGAAGATGGAATTGGTGGGTCGTTATTATTTCCAAAAAGGCAAGATTGTCTCGACATTGAAAGACGATGTTGAGTTGAATCGTGCAGTTGAAATACTTCTCAATTCTAATGGCAAGAACGAATACGAAACTTTGCTTCAATTGACTATTAGCAATGCTCAGTAACTCAGCATCTCAGTAACTCAGCAACTTTATGAAAGTAGAATACGGTAAAACGGGTACATATTTCTATTTGGTAGGCTTGATCTTGATGGTGATATCACTTCCTACATCAAGATTTCTCTTAAGCTTATCGATGGTTTACCTTTTGTTGTTGTGGCTCTTGCTTGGGTTGGATATGCGTTCTATCAACAAGATGTATCCGGAGAAACCTTTTGTATTAAGAGTCTTGTGTCGTATCGTATTCTCTTTCAAAGGAATTTGGTATAATATAAAGACACGTTTTACAGATTTCTTGCATAACAAAGTAGCAGTTGTGATGGCTTCGGTATATGTCATGCATCTTATAGGATTGATATATACTTACGATTTTCCTTCTGCTTTTCACGACTTGAGAATCAAGTTGCCGCTTTTACTAATTCCTTTGGTGTTGTCTTCGATGAAGCCTTTGAACAGAAAACAGTTTGATACTGTATTGTGGTTTTTTATAGCTTCTGTATTTTTTGTAACAATCTTAGGAACAATAAAATTCGTCCGTCGTGATTTCGTTGATGTGCGTGAGCTGTCGCTTTTTATCAACTATATCCGTCTGTCGTTATGTATGGTATTCTCAATATTTATATTGGGATATTATCTAGTGAAGAGAAATTATGGTGTGGCAATCAAGTCGATTATTGTCTTTTTGATATTTTGGTTTTTCTGGCAGATAACGATTTTTGAGTCTATTACCAGTATTTTGATTATAGCAGCCTTGTGTTTTGTGCTGATGATGTATTATGTATTCAAGAGTACAAAGACAAATGTTAAAATTTGTATGGTAGTAGCGATTGTTGTAGTGGTAGCGGCTGTAATATACTTTCCATATAAGGTTGTTAAAGACTACTTAAATCCAGTTAAGGTTGATGTGGCACAGTTAGATACGCATACCAAGTTGGGTAATCCTTATGTTTTTGATACCATACGTTTTGGCGTAGAGGATGCGAGGTATGTAGGCTTATATCTTTCAAAAAAAGAGATGCTTGATGCATGGAACAAACGAAGTGTTAAAAAAATCAAGCATGAATGGGCTGATGGCTATGATGCGTTGGTGCGTTATCTTACATCTAAAGACTTAAGAAAAGATGCAGAAGGTGTTGCGCAACTTAGCGACGATGATGTTAAGAATATAGAGAATGGCATAGCTAATTATAACTACATAGAAAATCCAGGTTTCAAGACCAGAATCATGAAGGTGATGGTGGGTTATGAAAATTATAGAAGAAGTGGAGATGCTAATGGAAGTTCTGTATTTCAGCGTGTTGAATATATAAAAGCATCTTTTGGAATCATAAAAGATAGTCCGTTTTTTGGTGTTGGAACAGGTATCATCAAACCTTTTGCAGACTATTACGAAAATACCAATTCAAAATTAAGACCTGAATATAGACTAAGAAGTCATAATCAATATCTTGCAATAATGGTGGCTTTTGGTGTCGTTGGTTTGTTGTGGTTCTTGTTTTCAATGTTTTATCCTATCATTGCAGATAAGAGAAATCGTAATTATCTGTATTTGGTTTTTTTATTTATAATTATGCTTTCTATGTTCACGGATGACACTTTGGAAACGCATGTGGGAGCTACATTGTACGCTTTCTTTAACTCGTTCTTGATTTTTTGTAATGCACCGAGTTCAGAATCATGTATATCCAAGGACTGTTGACTGTGGTCTTATTTAAAGGTAAACAATAAATTAGCGAAGAAATTCCAGATCGTTGTTATCGCAATGGCGATTAATTTACTGAAATAGAAGTTACATTTTAGTTTTTCGTTTAAAAGATATAGGACTAATGAATTGATGCCTAGTCCGATGGTGGACACAATCATAAATTGTACGTATTGTGTTCCAATATCTTCGCTTTGACTGTTGAAGGTCCAGCTTCTGTTGAGAAAATAATTAGATGTCGCTGCGAGTACGAATCCAATTCCGTTACTCAGAAATTTATTGATTTTTAAGATTTCTTTGCATAGATATGTTGTCCCAAAATCTATTATCATTCCAGAACATCCTACGGCGCCGAATTTCAATAGTTTGGAAAGTAATAACTTATCTATGACAAATAGTGATTTCATGTTTTATAAAAAATCAATTGCTTGCAATTGTTCGTTCTTTGTGAGAATATTTTATCGAGAACAAGAATAATGCAATCATAACGACGATGCTGACAATCAAAATAGGAATGCTTGTCTGTCCGAAAGTGTCTACATCAATATTCGTGATACCTTTATTATTAAGGAAATAAATCAGAACAACTGTTCCGTTGTTAAGGAAATGCATCAGCATTGGAACCCAGATGCTGCCTGAGAAATAGAACATATAGCCAAGCAACATGCCTAAGATAAGTCGTGGGACAAAGCCGTAGAATTCTAAATGGATGAATGAGAATATAGCAGAAGCGATGAGGATTCCGACGTGGGCGTTTTTGCAAATTTTTATTAAGGAAGTTTGTATAATAGACCTGAAAAGAAGTTCTTCGCCTATTGCTGCTAATCCTGCTATCATAAAGAGGTTGAGTATGAGACCGCCTATAGTGTCGACACTTACAAATTTCTCAATCATCGCAGTCGCGGATTCTTGCATTTGTTTCATCATTTGTTCCAGTGCGCTTAGAGATTCGGGAAGTGTCAAACCTGCGTTCCATTCCGCGAAGATGCTGTTGAGAGGCATGATTGCGAAAATCATCGCGGTGCCAATGAGGAACCATAAGATTTTGGAGTTCTTTAATCCTAAAGCGTTGACAGGTTTTTCTTTAACTAAAAATGCGTATGCTATAGGTGGAAATACGAAAGTGAAAAGTTGGCTGCTGATTTGCATGAATCTAAGGGCGTTTAAATCCTGTGGATTGCTTTTGGTTATAAAGACGTATGCGAAACCAATCACGGTTCCTAAAATTAAACCGATTATTATCAGTGCTAATAGTATGAATAATCTTTCAAACTTCGTAGTTTTCTTGATGATAGGATGTTGCATAGTTGATGAGATTTATTTGCAAATTTAATATTTTTGATAATATGAAATGCTTATTTTTGCATAATAAAATTTAAGGTTTTTGTCACTTATGTTTAAGATAGCAGATATAGAATTCGATCATGTTCCTTTGTTGTTGGCTCCTATGGAAGGCGTCACAGATCCGCCGTTTCGTCACGCTTGCAAGGAACAAGGCGCAGACATAGTTTATTCTGAGTTTATCTCTTCCGATGGCTTGATTCGCGATGCGGTGAAGAGCGTGAGGAAGTTGGGTTTCGTTGAAGGTGAGAGACCTTTCGGCGTTCAGATTTTTGGTAATAGTGTAGGTCCTATGGTAGAAGCTGCTCGTTATGCTGAACGTTACAATCCTGATATTATTGATATTAACTTCGGATGTCCTGTTAAGAAAGTCGCATCTAAAGGTGCAGGTTCTGGCATCATGAATGATATTCCTAAGATGGTCGCTATCACAGAAGCTGTTGTGAAAGCAGTGAAGAAACCTGTTACAGTGAAGACACGTCTTGGTTATGACAGCGAACATAAGGAGATAGTTGATATCGCTGAGCGTTTGCAAGATGTAGGAATACAAGCCTTGACGATTCACGGAAGATTACGTACGACAAAATGGGGCGAGCCAGCAGACTGGACTTTGATAGGGGAGGTGAAGAATAATCCTCGCATGACGATACCTATCATAGGCAATGGCGATGTCGTCGACGGACCTTCTGCAAAATATTTCTTGGATAACTTCGGCGTTGACGGACTTATGATAGGACGTGCGACTTATGGCAATCCATGGGTTTTTAAGGAGATAAAACATTATCTTAATACAGGAGAGAAAATGCCATCACCAACTGTTGAGGAGAGAGTTCGTGTCGCGAAGGCGCATCTGGAAGATTCTTTGAATTATAAGAAAGACGAGTTTTATGCAGTGATGGAAATGCGCAAACATTGGGGATTATATTTTAAAGGCTTTGTGAATTTTAAGCAATTTAAGTTACGATTGATGGAAGTAAGGACAATAGAGGAAGTCTTTGCTATATTGGATGAGGTTGTAAATTATTATAATTCAGTTGGTTGAAATAATAGGCCCAAGCTTTCTCGGCATAAAGAAAATTTTTTCAATTTTTTTTGAAATTTTGTTATGATATTAGCAACAATTTTGTAAATTTGCACTCGCAAAACAAAGGATATAATTAAAACTATCCTGCTCCTATAGCTCAGTCGGTTAGAGTAGCTGACTCATAATCAGTTGGTCCCTGGTTCAAGTCCAGGTGGGAGCACAAAAAAACCTCACGATTTCTCGTGAGGTTTTTTGTTTTTACAATGTCTGTTATCTTACAAATACCTTGCATGATGCTTGATTGTCAATGTTAACAATATATACACCAAGATTTGCAGGGATTAAGATGTTGGAGTCAACAGCTTGTGCTCTATAAACGACTTTTCCGTCGATAGTGTAGACGTTGACCATTCTGCCTGCTACATTTTCAATCTTGATATAATTGTCTTCTCCGTAAATATTGACGCCTAAGCTGTTGATGTCTTTGATGCCTACGTCATCAATTTTTACAGTGTTAGAGAACAATGACTCGCCTTCGTTGTAAACAACAGTGACATTGAATGAATTGATGTTATCTGTTTTCTCTAATTCATAATTGAAAGTTGTTTCTGTAACAATAGCGTCGTTTACTTTCTGGCCATCGCAGTATATGTTGTATCCGAGAATTGTGAGATCTGATGTATTTGAAGAACTTGATGGATCAACGTATGAGATATTGTCGATGAGCAATGCGAATATGTCGGTGCTGATGTAACGGATAGCGAAGTATTTAGCGTCTTCTGGAAGAGTGTATGTGTACTGTTGCCAGTTTACAGTGTTCTTTGTTTCTTGAGCTATGAGCTGGAATGACTCAATATTGGTGTCTGTTGTTGAATAGAGTACTTCGAATTTCTCAGCGCCATATTGATTAGTAGGTATAGAAGCCCAGAATGAGATTTCTGTTCCACCCAAGACTTCAGGTGAAATTAACCAGTCATCAGCTTGTCCTGTGACGGTTGAGAATGCTATCAAGCATTTTTCACCTTCGTATGCTAACAATGATTCTGTTGTAATGCCTATTTCTGCAGGAGCCCATACTTGCCATGCTTTAGGACCATTTGCTAATGGTTGGTCTTCATAGCCGGTTATTCCGTATGTTTCAGTATTGTCGACATCAACGATGGTGTAGCTTCCGATATTATCAACGATCCAGCTTTCGTATGATTCCATGTCATCAACTATAGGTTCTGCTGTTAATTTTGGTTCGCTCCATGTTAATGTTACGTCATTTCCTGTTGCAGTGCCTTCTAAATCTGTTACCACGCGTAAGTAAGGCTGTGTAATTGTCATTTCTGCTGTAAACTCATTGTTGGCTGGAACTTCATCTGTTGCACCTGTCATATTGACGACTGCTTTGATAATGACTTGACCGAGGTCTTCTGTTACAGGAGTGAACTTGGCTGTATAAGACTTGCTGTCGTTAGCTGCAAGTTCTGTTTCTGTAACTGTTGCTATTTCTTTATCATCAATGAAGAATGTGATGTCGAATGATGCTGAGTTGCTACCGTTGTTTGCAACTTCTGCTGTGATTTCCACTTCTTCACCTATTGCTGCTTTTTTTGGTGCTTCAACAGAATTTACCATTATGTCATTTTCGTGGGCGTTATCAACGATTATATAATCCAAGAATACGAAGCCGTTGGCAGAGATGCGTGCATCTAACATCAAGCCGATCCATGGTACGTCTATATATTTGTTGAGGCTGACTTGGTATTCGACCCATCCGTTTTCAGCTGCATCGTTGACTTTCTTTGCGAATATCTCTTCATATGAAGCGTCATCTGTTGTGATAGATACTGCAAATTCATTGAGGTCGGCAGCTGTGGTGTAATGATATATTGCGAAATATAATGTTGGTGCGTCTGCTCCTACAAGTGAAATTTTTGGTACTTGTAAACTGCATCCTCCGTCACCGAATTCAAAGAAGTCATAACATACAGCCATACCTCCGTCAGGTGCTGTAACGATTTCTGGGAGGTTGTAGTTTTCCATAGTAGAACCTAATTCCCATGATGCATACGATGATTCTTGATATTCGCTGGAAGTATACCATGGTGAATTTACGAGAGCTAATCCTTCTATTTTTTCAGTAAATGGAAGGGTGTAAGGTTTGCCTAATACTACGCTGCCTCCATATAAGTCGCTTTCGCCGACCTCATTCTTTGCACTGATATAGAATGAGTAGCCTTGGAGGGTGTTGTCTGTTGCTGTGAATTCATAGAACAGTTCTGTTGTTTCGCCAATGGCTTCTGCGTTGTAACCGTCAGCGGTAGGGACGTAGATTGTATATGTAAGATTTGCAGGGTCGATGTAACCGCCTTCGGCACCTACTGTAGGAGCGTCCCATGATATGACAGTTGTGAAGTTGTCTTCAGCAGTGGTAAACTCGATATTGTTTACTGGTGAAGGTGTGTCAACGCCGCAACGGCATGTGATTTCATACTTCTCACCATCACCGGCGCTGTTTGAGGTAACCAAGACATATTTGTTGAATCCGTTTGTTGCGTTGTTGTCAACGATAACGCCTGTTCCGCCAGGAGTACATGTTGTAGTGCCAACGACTACGTCATCACGGTAAGCGGTAACTGTGATATCTTCAGTCAGTGCATCGCCGTTGAATGTTTCTGTTGGAGCAGTGAAAGTGATGGTTGTTGTCAAAGCACCGTTGTCGCCAGGTGTTGCAAGGACATTCTGTACAGCTTTAGGAGTGTTAAGGTTTGGTCCTTCTGACACTTTGATGTCTGTTACTAACAGATAATACATATCATATTGAGAAACGGCATGTAATCCTACGTAGTAGTTTCCTGGTTCATCTATAGTGGCATATGTACGTAAGACCTGAGGTGTGTTCCAGTCGAGTTGTGTGGCTGGCAAGATAACGGTGTGTGTGGCTGGATCAGTGCTTGTGCCAAGTGTTATCTCTATGGTCTCAGGATACTGTAGCATATATGAGCATGCATTTACTTCTACAAGGATAGTAGTAGCATTGGATATCTGTAATGGTGGTGTGATAGCATAGTCATCAGCATTGTTTGCACTATTATAAGTGTAGAGTAATGCACCTCTTGAATTATCATACCCCCAGGTGCTGTTGTCACCGTTGGCGTTAACGATAGTATAGAGATTCAGACATTCTGCATTGTTGAAAGTATGTTCGTAAGGCAAGGCGATAGCGTCTCCATAAATAACCTTTGAACTAAATGCGGCTTGACTTACTTTGTCGCCAAAGACTGCGTATACAGCCCATTCATATTGATTCATCTCATTTGGAAGCTGATCTACATAAGAGGTCTCAGTAACACCAGATGCTATGGTTTCGCCTAAGCGTTGTACTGTGTATGTCAAACTGGAGAAGTCGATATAACCGTTGTTTACGCCACCGGTTGGAGCTGTCCAGCTAAGTGTTGCCTGACCTGCATCGTTGATATTGACTTCTATATTTGTCACAGGCAGTGGAGTGTCGTTGCCAGCATAAACGCTTTTAGAAGCGATTGCTCCTTCGCCAGCCTCGTTGATAGCATAGCTGCGTATTGAATTCTTGCCTTCGATAAATGTCACCTCATTCAATGGTACCTCGGTGCCTGGTGTCACAAGGCTGTTATATATTTCAGTGCCATTAAGTTCTATGACTAAAGTGTATTCTGTTGATGCAAGCTCATTTCCTGCGATATTTAAAGTAGGTGATACTACTGTGATGCTGCCGAGGAGTGAGCCTGGAGTGTTGATGCTATATTGGACAACTGGTGCTGCAGGAGCGTCTTCTGATGCCATTGGGTCTGTGGTGTAGAGACTTACCCATTCTTCAGCTTCATTGAAAGTGCAGAGAGTCTCTGTAGTGCCGGCGTTTACATCAATTGCTAAGATGTAGCTCTCTGTGTCATTTGATGCAGCCCAGATGATTTTCTTGTCTTTTGGACTCCAGACGGCAGACTGCATATATGCTGGCAAGAAACCTGTATCGCAGATTTCTCTGACTGCTGTTCCTGTTGAAGGATCCATTTCGTAGACTTTGCCGTCAGCACATATTACATATAATGTACCGTTGTTGTCAAATGCCATAGCAAAGATATCTGAACTGATTAATACATTTGATATCTTTGTATAAGTGTAGCTCTCGCGGTCAAATTTGCTGAGAGTGTATAGACTTCCGTCTTCGCTATATGTTAAGGCGTAAATCATGTCGTCTGCATAATTGTACGCCATATTGGTTGCATAATAACCGTAGTTGCTAGGGTCGTGTTCCACAGTTTCCAGCACTTCGCCTTCTTCTATGTCATATACAACAGTATACAATCCTAAGATCATGCCCCAGTAAGTCTCGGCGTACGATACATAGGCGATGCCGTCTACTACCGTGCCTGCACCTGCGAGCTGCTCGTTCAGTCCGACTGGGAGATATTCGCCGGTGTTAGGGTCGATTGAATAGTAACCAATGTTGGAATAATCCAACATGATATTGGAGTAAATCAAATTACCGAATAATGTAGCCCCACTTTCTGTTACAGCTAAAGGTGTTCTTGTAGCGTTTTTGTGAGGCAAATGTTTTGTGAGGTTTGTTGCAGATGGAATGTCCTGTGGCATTTGTACAGTTCTCTTCATCTGTAACATTTTAGGATTCATTTTCTTACCCTGGCGGGTTTCTTTGTAATCAGTCTTCTTTGACTTTGTTAGAAAATCTGTAGTTTGTGCAGTGGCATAATTTTGAACCATAAGCACAATTACTAACAAAACAGATGCGATTTTTTTGGTAAAAGTACATGCTTTCATAATCCAATAGTATTAGTTAAACAATAGGTTTGTAAGTGCGCTGTAAAGTTAAGAAATAAAAAACAGAAAAACAAGAGTTTTTTTGTAAATGTTAAACAAATGAAAGCGCGTGATTGTTCAGTGTGGGAAAGGAGATGTTATATTTTTCCTACAGATTCCTAAAATAATTGTAAATAATTCCAGCCTTAGCCTTGCCGACGATTTTCTCTAATGTAACTAAGTCTGAGTCTTTTATGTTCTTTACGGATTTCAATTCCAGCATCAGTTTCTCAGCTGTTTGTTTGCCGATGCCTTTGATGTCGTTCAATTCTGAATGAATGAATCCTTTCTCGAATTTCTTTCTGTGATGTGTGATGCCGAACCTGTGGGCTTCGTCACGGATGTGTTGTATGACCTTCAAGGTCTCGGATCTCTTATCTATATATAAAGGTATGCTGTCGCCAGGGAAGTAAATCTCTTCCAGTTTTTCCGCGATGCCGATGATGCTTATCTTGCCGTATAATCCTAACTGCTGCAAAATCTTGACTGCTGACGATAACTGTCCTTTGCCTCCGTCAACGACAATCAAGTCAGGAAGTCGTTGTCCTTCATCTAACAGTCGTTTGTATCTCCTGTAAACGATTTCTTCCATAGAGGCGAAGTCGTTAGGCCCTTCGACGGTCTTGATATTGAAATGACGATAGCCGCTCTTGTTAGGTTTCGCATTGACAAACTGCGTCATCGCGGCTACAGCATAGTCGCCTTGGAAGTTGGAGTTGTCGAAGCATTCGATCACTTCAGGAAGCACAGGCAAATTAAGGTCGTCTTTCATCTGGTTCAATATCCTCTTCGTATGTCGCTCTGGGTCGACTAGTGTACGTAGCTTCTCCGTGTCAAGACGATATTGCTTTGCGTTACGTCGCGACAATTCCAAGATGTCGAGTTTCTCTCCTCGCTGCGGAACGGTGAACTTGACGCCTTCAAGTTTTATGTCTAAGTCTATCGGAACAATAATTTCTTTGATGTTATGACTTTCCATCATCTGACGGACTTCAACGATCGCCATTGAGAGAAGTTCTTCTACACTTTCGTCTAATTTCCTCTTTATCTCAAAAGAATGTGACTGTATTATCGCGCCTTCAACGATCTTCATATAATTGACATAGAAAGAATTTCCAGCGTCTTCGTAAGAAAACACTTCCATATCGAAGAGACTATTGCTGCACACTACGGATTTCGCGTGGTAGTTTTCGAGTATGTCGTATTTGTCTTTAATGACTTGCGCCTGCTCGAATTCTAGTCGTGAGGCATGGTCCATCATCTTTGCCTTCATATCTCTCAAGACTTCCTGTATGTTTCCCTTGATGACTTTCTTCACGTTGAGAATCATCTCTCGATATTCTTCTTCGCTTATGCTTCCGTTGCAAGGTGCTTTGCAGTTGCCGATATGATATTCAAGGCAAGGACGATAATGTCCGTTGTAAATATGTTCTTCTTTTAAGATGAGCTTGCAGTTTCTGATAGGGTAGAGCTTCCTTAACATTTCGAGAAATGTCTTCGCTACTGTCACCGATGGATAAGGCCCGAAATATATGGAGCCGTCGTTGACTTTCTTTCTGGTGAGAAAGACACGTGGAAATCTCTCGTTCTTGACGCAAATCCAAGGATATGTCTTGTCGTCTTTCAACATGATGTTGTATCGTGGCTTGTATTGTTTTATCATGTTGTTTTCCAGAAGAAGTGCTTCCATCTCGTTGTCGACCACTATGAATTTGATGTCGGCTATGCGACTGACAAGCACTTTGACCTTGCCGCTTTGCTGTTTGTTGAAATAACTCGATACCCTGCGTTTCAGGTTTTTGGCTTTGCCGACATAAATAATCTCTCCTTTATCGTCATAATAACGATACACTCCCGGATCGGTGGGAATGGTTTTGAGGATGGATTTTATTTTGTCGGAATTGTTCATTGTTATTTTATTGTAGAGACGTAATATTTTACGTCTGTAACAGGTAATATTTTACGTCTGTAACAGGTAACATTTTACGTCTGTAACAGAGACGTAATATTTTACGTCTCTACGGATGGTTTTAAAAATGCTTAAATCCTTGTGCTTCGATTGGGATTACGTGTTCATCGTTGGTGATGAGTTCGGCTACATTGACATCTGGTGTCATGAAACCGATGATTCTCACGTCTTCCATATTCTGTACTTTCTCGTAGTCTTCTTGTTTTACGGTGAAGAGAAGCTCATAGTCTTCGCCACCGTTGAGTGCTGCAACGCAAGGCACGATGTCGAATTCTTTTGCTACATCGATGGCTTTCTGATGCATTGGGATGCGGTCTTCAAAGACGCGGCAGCCGACGTTTGAGTCTTTGCAAAGATGTAAAATCTCTGATGCTAAACCGTCAGAAATATCAATCATCGCTGTCGGTTTTATCTCTAATTCTTTTAATTTAGCTACTATGTCTTTACGAGCTTCTGGCTTTAACTGTCTTTCGAGGATGTAATCGTAGCCGTAGAGCTCTGGCTGTACGTTAGGGTCGGCCATGAAAGCTGCTTTCTCTCTTTCTAATATCAACAATCCTGTGTATGCTGCTCCGAGTGTTCCACTTACGCATAAGAGGTCGTTGGCTTTGGCACCGTCGCGATATACGATGTCGTCTTTCTTTGCCTTGCCTATGACTGTTATCGAGATGAAGAGACCGGCTTTACTTGCTGTGGTGTCGCCACCGACTAAGTCGACTTTATAAGTGTCGCATGCTAACTTGATGCCGGCGAATATCTCTTCAACGGCTTCCACTGAGAACTTGCTAGAGAGTCCCATTCCGACTACTATCTGAGTGGGAGTGCCGTTCATGGCGTAGATGTCGGAGAAGTTCACGACAGCAGCCTTATAACCTAAGTGTTTCAAAGGCATATATGTCATGTCGAAGTGAACGCCTTCAATCAAGACATCGGTAGAAATCAATGTCTGCTCGCTTTTATGGTCGATGACAGCAGCGTCGTCGCCGATGCCTTTCACTGTCGATTTATTATATGTCTTGATGTCTTTCGTCAGTCTGTCGATGAGACCGAATTCACCGAGTTCTGACAATTCTGTTAATTCTATTTTTTCGTTTTCCATTGTTCTAGTTTTTAAGTCGCAAAGACTCAAAGACTCAAAGTTGTTTTCTCTGCGTCTTTGTGACTCTGCGTCTCTGTGACTTTTATTACATCAATTTCTTATACTTAAACTTCTTAGGAGCTGCGTTGCCAAGACGTTTAATCTTGTTTTCTTCATATTCTGAATAGCTTCCTTCGAAGAAATAAACCTGTGAGTCGCCCTCGAAAGCGAGGATGTGAGTAGCGATTCTGTCGAGGAACCATCTGTCGTGTGAGATGACGACGGCGCATCCTGCGAAGTTTTCGAGACCTTCTTCCAAAGCTCTCAATGTGTTAACGTCGATGTCGTTGGTAGGTTCGTCGAGGAGAAGTACGTTGGCTTCTTGTTTCAATGTCAACGCCAAGTGCATTCTGTTACGTTCACCGCCTGACAAGACGCCGGCTTTCTTTTGTTGGTCGTTGCCGCCGAAGTTAAAACGTGAGACGTATGCTCTTGAGTTCATGGTGCGTTTCCCAAGTTGAATCAACTCATTTCCGCCAGATATTACTTCCCATACTGTCTTTTCTGGGTCGATGTCGGCATGTTGTTGGTCTACGTAGCCTGTCTTCACTGTTTCGCCTACTTCAAACTCTCCTGAGTCTGGTTTTTCCAATCCCATGATGAGGCGGAACAATGTTGTCTTACCAGCGCCGTTAGGTCCGATGACGCCGACGATGCCTGCTGGTGGGAGGCTGAAGCTGAGGTTTTCGAATAACAACTTATCGCCGTAGGCTTTGGTGATATTCTTAGCTTCGATGACTTTATTGCCGAGGCGGTCGCCGTTAGGGATATAGATTTCGAGTTTTTCTTCTTTTTCTTTTACGTCTTCGTTAAGGAGTTTTTCGTAAGAAGCGAGACGTGCCTTGCCTTTTGCATGACGTGCTTTTGGTGCCATTCTGACCCATTCGAGCTCGCGTTCCAAAGTCTTGCGGCGTTTGCTTTCAGATTTCTCTTCCATCGCCATGCGTGCTGTCTTCTGGTCGAGCCATGATGAGTAGTTGCCTTTCCATGGGATGCCTTCGCCACGGTCGAGTTCAAGAATCCAGCCTGCCACGTGGTCGAGGAAGTAACGGTCGTGGGTGACAGCGATGACAGTGCCTTTATATTGTTGCAAGTGTTGTTCCAACCAGTTGATAGCCTCAGCGTCGAGGTGGTTGGTAGGCTCGTCTAACAACAAGATGTCTGGTTCTTGGAGAAGCAATCTTACCAATGCTACACGGCGGCGTTCACCACCAGAGAGGTTCTTGACAGGAGTGTCGCCGTCAGGACAGTTGAGTGCGTCCATAGCTCTTTCCAACTTGCTGTCTAAGTCCCATGCATCGTGTTGTTCAATCAAGTCGGTGAGCTGTCCTTGTTCTTCAACGAGGGCGTTCATCTCATCGTCGGTGAGTTCTTCCATGAAACGTGCGTTAACTTCTTCATATCTCTTCAAGATGTCAACGACTTCCTGTATGCCTTCTTGAACGACTTCCTTAACGGTCTTGTTGTTGTCCAGTTCTGGTTCCTGGTCTAACATGCCGACAGAATATCCTGGTGAGAAAACAACCTCGCCATTGTATGCTTTGTCTTTGCCAGCAATGATTTTCAATAATGTAGATTTACCTGAACCATTCAAACCGATGATACCAATCTTAGCACCATAGTAGAATGATAGATAAATATCTTTCAAAATCTGTCTTGAAGGTGGAATGATTTTACTTACACCAACCATCGAGAAAATAATCTTTTTGTCGTCAGCCATAATTTTTTCTTTTTAGTCAACGGTCAACAGTCAACGGTCAACAAATTATTATTTATAATTCCTAACTCCTAACCACATTCCTCATTTCTAATTCCATGATTCCTGTCGCTTCGCTCCAGTCATAGACTCGATGTACGAAATCGTAACCGTTTTGAGCTATGGAATCAGCTTTTTCTTTGTCGGTGAGAAGTGTGATGATATGATTTGCTAGTTCTTGTTCGTTGTTTCCGACAAGAATCTCTTTGTTTTCTTCAGCTCCTAGTGGGTTGTTTGCCAATGCCGTTGTTATGCAAGGCAGTCTCATCGACATGGCTTCGAGGAGTTTGTTCTGAAGTCCTGTTCCAATTCTCATCGGCGCGATGAATATTTTGCTTTGTGCGTAGGCATCTCTCATATCATCAATCCATCCGCTGATGATGATTCTGTTGCATGCCACTCTTTTGACGCGAGGGTCAGGTGTAGCTCCTGCTATGTACATCTTAACGTCAGGAAGTTTCTTCCACACCAAAGGCAGTATATGATTTGCGAGATATTCAACAGCATTGACATTAGGAGCGTAAGCCATATTGCCGGTAAACACTATATCATATTTTTTTTCGCAATCTTGAGGTGTATAATATTCATGGTCTACGCCGTTTGGAACTATCAATATCTCATCTTTTCTCTCATGCTCTATGAAGTTTCGGTCTTGCGCGCTGATGATAGTCTTGACATCGAAATCGATGAAGATGTCGTGTTCGTAACGTCTCAATCTTTTGTATTCCATATTGAAGAAAGGCTTCATATAGAATGGGGCAATTTCGTATCTGCGTTTCATGCCCATGGAGAAGACATCTTGATAGTCAAGTGTCTTAGGAGTTCCCTCGTGACGTATATATTCAGCAACTCTCAGAAGCTGACCGAAGAGCATATCTGGTTTGTGCTTCTTGATAATGCTCTGTATTTTTTTATGAGCTTTCTTATTATAGAAATATCCGCATTGAAGAGGTAAACCTTTGAAGAATGCCTTTGCTATGTTGAAGAGTATAGAAGTCTTCTTAATGTCGATGAATGTGACAGACAGACAATAAGGCTGCAATGCTTTGAAGGCTTCTTTTTTGTCTGCTTTATTATCTGTATTTAAAGCACAGAGAACCACCTCGTTGTTCTTGGCGAGTTGCTTGATTTGATTATAAGCTCTCAGTTTGTCGCCTTTCTCGAGTGGCCACGGAATTCTTGGCAGCAATACAAATATCTTCATAATTAGTGGTTTATATATGTTATGTCTTTTTTCTTTTTACTTATCTCATCATAGAATATCAGCAGTCTGTCGATAATCTTCTTGTTGTCGTATATGTCTTCTATGAGTTTTCTTGCATTCTTTCCTATGCGTATTATCTCCTCTGGGTCTTTCTTTATCCTGCATATCGTCTCGACTATTTTTGTAGGATTGTCGGCTATGATAATATTGTTGTATTCAGAATATTGAATTCCTTCTGCGCCTATCATGGTGGTGATGACGGTCTTTCCCATCGCCATCGACTCTATAATCTTGATTCTTATTCCACTGCCTGAGAGAAGTGGTACTATCGCGATGTCATTTCCGCGTATGAATTCTTTTGCGTCAGGTACTTCTCCCAAAACATTGACATTTTTCTTCTTAAGATTTAAGAGCCATTTAGGCATGTGACGTCCGGCAAGGTTGAGTTTGATGTCAGGCTCTCTCTCTTGTAACTTATTCCACACATTCTTCAAGAACCATTTGATGCCTTCTTCGTTAGGTAACCAGTTCATGGAACCTATATGATATAGAGTTGGTTCTTTTTTTACTTCGTAGCTTGGAGTGAATTCTTCAGGATTAACGCCAAAAGGAATATCTACTACTGGCACTGCCGTTTCACCACGGAAGAATGCCGCATCACGGTATGTAATGGCAGCTATGCCATCGACTTTGTTAATGGCATTCAACTCATATTCTTTTAATGTACGGACTAAATGGTTGAGATACCATTTCTTTGGTAAGAAGTTCGTTTTCTTTGCGATTCTATCCCATATGAGGTGTTCCACGTTATGAGCACGCAATACTATCAAAGCCTTGGAGTGTTCTCTGATGGTCTCAATATAAGGAGCCATATAAATCATCTCCAGCTGTACTATGTCGTATCTGTCTTTTTTGAGGACTTCTATGAGTTTTTTTCTAAAGTCTTCAGAAATGAATCTTTCTACATGATATGACTCGTCAGTGAAAAGATTCTTGAAAGCATCTATGGGTTTTATTCTTAAATCAATATCAACAAGTTCAATGTTGGTCTTTTCTTTATATGATTGCGGTATGTCTTTTTCTTTGATATGATATTTCTCGCTATTGACAGCTAGTATTTTTACTCTGTGTCCAGCTTCGATTAAGCCGTTGACAATACTATTCATCGCCATCGGTCCGCCTTCGCTTGGCGGATAAGGTGACTTGTTGCAAAGTATTAAAATATTCATAGCAAACGGTTTTATTTGTTTTTTCTAAAAATTTTTCTAATGGTTTTCTTCCAACTTTCTCCGTCTAAAAGTGCAGAGTCTGTCGTAGCTTTGAATGTTAGGAAGATGCCTATCGGTAATATTATTATTGACGAAAGCCATACGCCTAAGAAGATAGGTATGTCGCCGGCTATCGCGATACGTTGACTTGTGATAGTGATGACGTAATAGATGACGAAGAACACCACGCTGATGACGATAGGGAGTCCGAGGCCTCCTTTACGTATGATGGCTCCCAATGGCGCACCTATGAAGAAAAACAGCAGGCATGCTATGCTGAGCGAGAACTTCTCGTGAAGGACATGCTGGTGTTTCCTGATATTAGTGTCTTGGCGTTCGAAGTCTTTTATGTTGAGGTCGATGTTATCGATTTGGTTCTTTACTGCGGTTTTTGCCATATTGATGATAGAGGCTTGTTCTTTCTCGCCGAAGTTGTCAAGGAAAGGCCATTTGAACACGGTGATGGTGTCAAGTTCAGCTTTCTTATTTTGTGTGTTTTTGTTTATGATATCTTTAGATGATAAATGCTGAAGCCTGTTCTTGAAAGAATTTTTATAGGATAAACGTCTCTCATCGGCATTATTTTCTAATGAGTCGATGGCAACGATGAGCTGACTCATATTCAACATCGACTGATGGCCTTTGAATGCGCTGCCGTCGCTTTGTGTCATATTGAAGTCGGATACGTCGAAACTGACATATTGCTTGCTGAACTTCATCGTCTCGAAAGGTCGTTTTAATCTATATTCCTTGTCGTCGGTGAGTTCGTTGTAATTGTAGCCGCTATACAAAGTGAATACTATCTCTTTTTGGCTAGGTGCCATAGCTATGGTGGCTGAGTCTGCAACTGTCACCTTGACATTGCCTTTGTATTGTGAGTGGTCGTATATAAGAACATCGTATAAAGTGTTGCCGTCGGCACCTTTCTTTCCTGCTCTTATACTGTATCCGTCGATGCCTTTGTAGAACCTTCCTTCAGGGATGTCGAACGACATCTTTTGCTTGCGGACATCACGTAATAAGGTTTTAGATTTCAATGTGGCAACAGGTAATACGTTGTTCGAAAATACGAAGGCTGTAAAACTCATAATGATGGCGAAGATGAACAGAGGTCTCATAACCTTCCATACCGATATGCCAGATGCTTTCATTGCGACAAGCTCATAGTATTCGCCTAAGTTGCCGAAACACATCAGCGACGATAAAAGCATAGCAAGAGGCATTGCCATTGGCACGAAGGTGACGGCAGTGTAGAACATCAGCTTGCCCATAACCTCGAAGCCTATGCCTTTGCCTACGAGGTCGTCGAGATATGTCCATAGAAACTGCATAAGAAGGATAAACACGGCAATGAAAAAGGTGAAAACGAAAGTGCCGATGAATGAGCTTAATATGTACTTATATAGTTTCTTCAAGACTAAAGCTTATTTTGTTGCAAATATAACATTTTACCTCGTTGTTTCGGTATTTTATTTTTTTAAAAAATAATGTATTTATTTGCTAAATATTTCTTTTTTTTGCATTAAAATTTTAAGTCATGGAAAATAATATCTTAGATTTCTTTAAAGAGATAAATGTTAGTATAACTATCTCAGATACAGAGGGTAATGTTGTTTATATGAATGATAAGGCTAAATCAGTCTTCACTGATATGGTTGGAAAAAACATGATGGCATGTCACAAACAGTCATCGCAAGATACCATAAAACGATTGATTGACGAGAAAGCTACCAATGTTTATACGATTCAGAAAGGCGAGGTTAAGAAGATGATTTATCAGACACCTTGGTATGTGGATGGCGAGATAAAAGGTCTCATAGAATATTCTATCATCTTACCAGAAGAGATGCCTCACTATATAAGATGAAGATTGAAAGTTGAAAATTTAAAATTAAAAAATAATAATTAAGGACAAAGACTATTGACTGTTGTCCGTTGACTTTATGATAACAATGATAAAACATATTCCTAATGCGATAACATGTTGCAATCTTTTGTCGGGTTGCATCTCTATTGTCTTGATGTGTAATGGCTATGCTGTAGCAGCTGGTGCTATGATATTTCTTGCAGCAGTCTTCGATTTCTTTGATGGCTTCGCAGCTCGTCTTCTCAAGGCTTACTCTCCACTAGGCGCACAACTCGACTCGCTTTCTGATGTCGTCTCTTTCGGAGTGGCACCATCGTTTATAGTATATCACTATCTAAGCCAACAGCCAACAGCCAACAGCCTTAGTCTCGAAATAGCAGATTTCAACATCTTGCCTTTCATCGCTTTCTTCTTGGCAGTATTCGCTGAATTACGTCTAGCTAAATTCAATATCGACGACAGACAAACGACATCGTTCATCGGACTTCCAACACCGGCAATGGGACTCTTCGTGGCATCCTTGCCTTTCACATTGCAAAATGAAAAGTTGGCATTCATGGCAAATCACATGTCGAATCCTTATTTCCTCATCGCGATAGTAGTGATATTCAGTTATCTGATGATAAGCGAAATTCCATTCTTCTCTTTGAAGATTAAGAATTTAAAGTTTAAGGAAAATATACACATCTATATCTTGGCGATATTCGCAGTAGCAGCGGTCATCTTCTTAGGATTCGCAGCTATACCATTCGTGATGCTGTTCTACATCTTGGTAGCGATGTTTAAAAGACACTGAGTTTCTGAGTTTCTGAGATTCTGAGATTCTGAGATTTTGAGTTTCTGAGTTTCTGAGTTGCAGAGTCACAGTGACACTTTGCGTCTTTGCGTCTATAAGTCAATAAGTCGGTTCTTAGTTCAAAAGCCAAAAGCCTTAGTTCAAAGTTCAAAGTTCAAAGTTCAAAGTTCAAAGTTCAAAGTTCTTCGTTCTCAGTTCAAAATTACTTCCGAGATAATGTGAGCGTACCACCTCGTCGTTAGCGAGTTCTTCTGGTGTGCCTGCTTTGAGAACCTGACCTTCGAAGACGAGATAGGCTCTGTCGGTGATAGACAGTGTCTCGTTGGCGTTATGGTCGGTGATGAGCACTCCGATGTTTTTGTTTTTCAGTTTAGCTACGATGCGTTGGATGTCTTCCACAGCGATAGGGTCGACGCCGGCGAAAGGCTCGTCGAGGAGTATGAACTTAGGGTCGACAGCTAAAGCTCTGGCTATCTCTGTCCTGCGTCGTTCGCCACCTGAGAGTTGTATGCCTTTGCTCTTTCTGATATGCTGAAGGCTGAATTCGTTTAACAGTTCTTCGAGTTTATCTTTCTGTTGTTCTTTCGTCATGCCTTCTTTGAACTGCATTACCGAGGCAATATTGTCTTCCACGCTGAGCTGACGGAAAACCGACGCTTCTTGTGCCAGGTATCCAATGCCGAGCTGAGCTCTCTTATACATAGGGAACTTGGTGATGTCTTCATCGTCGAGATAGACATGACCAGAGAATGGCTTGATGAGACCTACAGTCATATAAAAGGTAGTAGTCTTACCTGCGCCATTAGGACCGAGAAGACCTACAATTTCGCCTTGACGCACTTCCACACTCACGCCTTTCACCACAGTGCGATTATTATATTTCTTTACTAAGTTATCAGTTCTTAATATCATGTTTCAAAGTTTATAGTGTAGAGTTTAAAGTTGCTGAGTTACTGAGTTGCTGAGAAACTTTGAGTCTATGAGTCTATGAGTCAATAAGTCAATAAGTCAATAAGTCGCTTCTTAGTTCAAACGCCAAAAGCCTTAGTTCAAAGTTCAACAGCCAACAGCCAATAGCTAAATTATCCCTTCCTTAATAATATCATGTATATGAATCATCCCGACGTAGTTGCCGTTTTCCATCACTGGCAGCTGTGTTATCGATTTTTGTCGCATCAGTTCCAGTGCGTTGACGACGAGGTCGTTTTTCTCTATTGTCTTAGGATTTTTAGTCATGATATCTTTTGCTTTCACCTCTTCTATATTAGGGTGCTTCATGAGCATTCTTCTGAGGTCGCCGTCTGTGATGATGCCAATGAGTTTGTCGTCGCGCATCACTGCTGTAGCTCCGAGTATCTTCTCTGTTATCTCTATTATCACCTTTGTCATGACGTCGTCTTCTGTCACTTGTGGTTTTGCATTTTTCACGCAGAGGTCGCCTACGCGGAGGTAGAGGCGTTTGCCAAGAGAGCCTCCAGGGTGGAACTTGGCGAAGTCTTGTGCGCTGAAGCCTCGGCATTTAAGCAGAGCCATTGCGAGTGCGTCGCCCATGACGAGTTGTGCCGTGGTGCTGGCAGTAGGAGCGAGGTTGTTAGGACAAGCCTCGTGAGGCACCGTGGTGTCGAGGACGTAGTCGGCTTCGGCAGCAAGAAAAGAAGCGGTATTGCCAACTATGGCGACGAGCTTGTTTTTCCTAATCTTTATTAATGGTGTGAGCACTTTGATTTCAGGAGTCTCCCCGCTTTTCGAAATAATTATCACAATATCTTCGTCTCGTATTATGCCTAAATCGCCGTGGATAGCATCGGCAGCGTGCATGAAAACAGCAGTCGTTCCAGTAGAATTCAAGGTCGCAACTATCTTTTGTGCGATATTTGCACTCTTTCCGATACCAGAAACAATTACATTGCCCTTAGAATTCAATATTAATTCTACTACTTTTGTGAAATTATCAGTTAAAAGTTCTTTCAATCCTAATATTGAATTGGCTTCTGTATCAATAACTTGAATTGCTATATCTTTGATGCTTTCCATAATTTTAAAAAAATATTACTTTTTTCTTGCTTCTTTAAAATTAAAAATCATAACTTTGTCAAAGAGACGAATAAATAGATTTTACTTTAGACAATACTTTGCAAATATAAACAAATTTCATTGAAAAGAATATGGCAAAAATTGATGAAAAAAGTTTGCACGAATTATTAAAAAATGTTTTTGGTTTCGAGCAATTCAAAGGTAATCAAAAAGCTATTATAAAAAGTATATTGGCGGGCAATAACACATTTGTCCTTATGCCAACTGGCGGCGGCAAGTCGCTATGTTATCAGTTGCCTGCATTGATAAGTGAAGGCACTACTATCGTCGTTTCACCTTTAATAGCATTGATGAAGAATCAGGTTGACATGATTCGTAACTTCGGCGCTGACTCGGGCATCGCTCACGTCATGAACTCATCGTTGACAAAGACAGAACTGAACCAGGTGAAAGAAGACCTTTCGAGCGGCAAGACAAAATTATTGTATGTAGCTCCTGAATCTCTCACTAAAGAAGAAACCGTTGAGTTCTTGCGTGGTCTGAAGATTTCCTTCTTCGCCATCGACGAGGCTCACTGTATCTCAGAATGGGGTCATGACTTCCGTCCTGAATACAGACGTCTGAGACCTATCATAAATGCTATAGGACCAAAATTGCCAGTCATAGCTCTCACCGCCACAGCAACGGTGAAGGTTCAAAAGGATATTATGAAAAACCTCGATATCCTCGACGCTAAAGTGTTTAAGTCATCTTTCGACAGATCTAACCTTTATTATGAAGTACGCCCAAAGACTAAAGACGTTGTCAAGGATATCATCAAATATATCAAGAGTAATCCAGGAAAATCAGGTATCGTTTATTGCTTGAGCCGTAAGAAAGTTGAAGAACTCGCTGAAGTACTTGTGGCTAACGGCATACGCGCTCTCCCTTATCACGCTGGCCTCGACACACAGACTCGCCGCGATAACCAAGATAGATTCCTGATGGAAGAGGTAGATATCATCGTGGCTACCATCGCCTTCGGTATGGGCATCGACAAGCCAGATATTCGCTTCGTCATCCACCATGATATCCCTAAGAGCCTCGAAGGTTATTACCAAGAGACAGGCCGCGCTGGTCGTGACGGCGGCGAAGGTAAGTGTATCGCTTTCTACGATTACGAAGATATTCATAAACTAGAGAAATTTAACAAAGGAAAAGATGTTGCAGAACAGGAGATAGCTCGCGAACTTCTTAACGAGACAGTCACCTACGCTGAGTCATCGGTATGTCGCCATAAACTCTTGCTTCACTACTTCGGTGAGTCATACGACAAAGACAACTGCGGCGCTTGCGACAACTGTAACAACCCTAAGATTCGCTTCGACGGCAAGGAAGATATCAAACTCGCTATCGATGCCATCATAGCGACAAAACAGCTTTTCAAGACAAAACATATTGCAGAACTTCTCGCTGGTAAAGCTACAGGCGACATCAAGACTGCAAAACACGATACTAACGAATTCTTCGGAGCTGGAGACGATAACGATGAAAAATACTGGACATCAATCATACGTCAGGCTATCGTTAACAAACTCCTTTCGAAAGACATCGAAGAATACGGCGTGCTTAAAGTCACTAAAGAAGGTAAGGACTTCGCTAAGAGCCCTTATACTATAATGGTGGCAAAAGACCACGACTACGACAATCCTGAAGAAGAGGAATTCGATGAAGAAAGAGTGGCGTTCGGTAAGGACAGCGGAACAGACAAGACTTTGTTCGCTATGCTGAAAGACCTTCGTAAGACGATGGCGAAGAAGATGAACCTTCCTCCTTTCGTAATCTTCCAAGACCCATCGCTAGAGGATATGACTATTCAGTATCCTATTACAATGGATGAACTCACTCAAATCGTTGGTGTAGGTCAGGGCAAGGCTCAGAAATTCGGTCAGCCATTCTTGGATCTTATCAAGGAATATGTTGAAGAAAACGAAATCACTCGTCCTAACGATATGGTGATCAAGTCATCTGTCAACAGATCAGCTTTGAAGATTAGCATCATCCAAAATATCGACAGAAAGATTCCATTGGAAGATATAGCACATTCAAAGAACATGGGCTTCGATGAGCTTCTCACTGAGATTGAAAGCATCGTAGCTAGCGGAACACGTCTCGATATCAATTATTACATCGAAGATAATATCGATGAATATCATCAAGAAGATATCTTGGAATATTTCCGTGAAGCCGACTCCGATACAGTAGAAGACGCTATGGAAGCTCTTGGCGTTAACGACTACGAGGAAGAAGAAGTACGTCTCATGAGAATTAAATTCTTCTCTGAAGTTGGTAACTAAAAAATTGAAAATATTAGCACTCTCGGTGTTGTTGCTCTTAGTGTCGTGTGACGACAAACAGACTAAGGTGACAGCACCGAATGTTTTATTATCTGAACCTCAGATGGTAGAGATAATGACTGACGTCTATATCCTTGAAAACGCCATTAACTACAGAAGAGGTAAGGGGATAAGTTCAAACAACCTAAAGACCAAAGGCTACGAAGCTCTATTCGAACATTATGGCATCAGCGATTCCGTCTTTTTTGAGAACATGGATTATTATAACGACAATCCTGTTTTAATGAAAAGAGTGATGGATTCGGTGTTGGTTAATTTTGAGTTGCTAAGAAATTAAGTCACTAAGTTGCTAAGTCTTGACAACTCAGCAACTCAGCAACTTGGTAACTCAAAGTCTTAAATAAAGTTCATCACGACATTGATTTGACATTCGCTGCTTAATGTCTTCTTGACAGGACATGTCTCTGCAGCTCTTTGTAATAAAGTCTTTTCTTTGTCGCTGTATGACTGAGTGAAGTTAACTGTGATGTTGATTTCGCCAATTCTACGAGGAGCGTCGGCCATAACCTTGTCGACTTCGATGCTCATGCCTTCTAGATTGATGCCTTTGCTTTCTGCTGTATAAGCCATCATAGCCATCATACAAGCTCCTAATGAAGCTGCTGTTAAATCGACAGGAGAGAATCCTTTGCCGTGACCGTCAACATTAATTTTTACACCAGAAGGATTATGTGTTAATTCACTGCATAAATTACCTAAGTATTTTCCTGAAATTGTTGCCATTTTTTTTAGTTTTTTTAGTTGATAATAGTTTTATTGAATTGCATTTATTTTATAACACAAAGATATGTATTTTTGTTGAGATGTGGCTTTGGAAAATATTGATAAGTCTATCGATAAAATAAATATCGTTTTCTCGATTAATTTCTTCCAGAATCTTTAATCATAGAGTGAAGCGTTTCGTTGAGGCTTTGTCTCTCGTTGAGTTCTTCAAGACTTTGATACATTTTGTAACACCAGTGATGATGAGAATTTGCTGGCACGTTGATCTGTTCTCTTTGTGTCTGATCCCAGCGGAATTCACCGTCCATCGCGATATAATCTTGAATAGGAATGATGACCCACATGGAAGAAGATTTGAGATGTTGTTCTATTATCTCTTTACAAACCCATGGCTCTGCGAAATAAGGAGCGCCTTCTTGATGTCCTAGCATTTCTCTGTAGAAACGATTTGTCATCTCGCCGTTTTCTTCCCACCAGCCTCTTATTGTAGAAGTGTCGTGAGTAGAAGTGGTATCGACACTGAGATATGTATTGTTGGAAGGATTGACGAATGTATCGCAAGGATTCTTAGGCATTCTCTGTACTTCCAGACTGAGAATATTAAGTTGCTGCATCACATCTTTGACGCATGCAGGGACCATGCCGAGGTCTTCGCCACAGACCAACATATCGCTGGCTTCGATAATCTTAGGAAGTTTCTTTAAAGCTTCTTCCTCCCAAATCTCTTCGTTTCTATGATAGAAATAATCGTCGTATAACTTGTTAATCTCGTTCTTTTGATATTCTTCAAGTTCGTTATAAGAATGTGTGAACTGTAGCGCAATACGCGGATGTAAGCCTTTGTTTTTATCTTCCACGAACAAGACCTCAGCACACAGCGCGATAAGTCCGTTTTTTATTTTCTCGTATTTATATCTGTTGTCTGTTGTCTGTTGTCTGTTGTCAAAAAAACTAGTGATTTTCCTCTGAGTGTTGAATTCTTCTTTTAATTCAAAATAACTGAAGGAAGTTTCGGTGAGATATTTCTCTCTTACCTCATCGGTGTATTCTCCAAAATATTCATGTAAGAAGTGACCCCTGATATAAGGCTTTGTCAATCTCTCATAACTTGCTGACAACTGACAGCTGATAGCTGACTGTTGATAACTCAAAGCAGGGCTGAAGTGTCCCATGATGCCTTGTGTATATTCATAAGGAATTTCCCATATTCTGAAGAAACCCAATATATGGTCGATGCGGTAAGCGTCGAAGTAACGGCTCATCTGAGTGAGACGGCTGCGCCACCATTGGTAGTTGTCGTTTGCCATAGCATCCCAGTTGTATGTCGGGAATTCCCAGTTCTGTCCTTCTGTAGCGAAAGCATCTGGCGGAGCGCCGGCTTGGCAGTCTAAGTTGAATAACTCAGGATTGGAATAAGCTTCCACGCTGTGACGTCCTATGCCGATAGGAATGTCGCCTTTAAGAGCAATGCCGTTATCGTGGAGATAATCCACAGCATCTCTTAGTTGCTTGTCGAGATGATATTGAAGGAAGTAGTGGAACTCTGGCTGTTCGGTCACTGAGCTTGTCGAAGTGACTGGTAGTGCCTTCGACAGGCTCAGGCACCGTTTGTGTAAACAGAATTCAGCATAAGGTACGAGCCATTCTTTGTTTTCTTCGAAGAAGGTTTTATAGTCGTCTCTGTCTTTTACTTCGTTCCAAGTCTGTGCGAATATCTTTTGGAAGTAAGCGTCTTTCACTTTCATCACCTCAGGATAGTCGACGTAGTCTTTCGCTTTCAAGATAGCTTTTTGTTTTTCGAAGTAAGTTCTGTCGTTTTCATCCTGCAGTGTTCCTAGTGTTTCTAGGTTAAGATAAATAGGATGCAGAGCTTTTGTCGAGATGGCTTTATAAGGATAGGAGTTATCCCAAGAGTCGTCGGTGCGTGTGTCGTTGATAGGAAGTATTTGTATCATCTTCATCCCGACTTTTTTGCACCAGTCGGCTAAAGGTTTAAGGTCGAGGAATTCTCCTATGCCGAAGTTGTTTTGTGTATTAAGAGAAAACACCGGCACTGCAACGCCTGTGAATTTAGGATTGCTGCCGGTGTTTTCTTTATCGTTTAACACCTTAAAGACTTTGGTGCTTGAGAAACTTTGAGAACTTATATAATTCATAATTCATAATTCATAATGCATAATTAAATTATGAATTATGAATTGAGTCTATTGTTTCACAAATGTTTTCAAAAATCTCTTCTATGGTTCCTACACCGTTGATAGGGTGGAGGCAGTTTCTATGTTGATAGAAATCGAGAACTGGTTTTGTCTTGCTGTCGTATTCTACGAAGCGATAGTGTATCGATTCGATGTTGTCATCAGCACGGCCGCTTGTCTTGCCGCGTTCAAGCATACGTTCGATGAGAACGTCTTCTGGCACTTCGAGGCTGACGACACCGTCGAGTTGAAGTTCGTATTTACAGAATAATTCTTCCAATATCTCAGCTTGTTTAACAGTGCGAGGAAAACCATCGAAGAGGAATCCGTTAGAGTCTTTATGAGT
>JBGVET010000031.1:0-2877 GCA_045120395.1 Candidatus Limimorpha sp. | reverse complement strand
AATGAGAATGGGATGCAGAAGATGAGTGCTAATAAAGTAGTCATCAATGTTCCAGTGATGAATGGTAGCGCACCGTATTGTTCTGCACCTTCGGTATAACTCCATTCTGATGAAGTGAGAAATTTGAAGAAGCCGAAATGCTCGAAGGCTTCGTATGCGTCAGTGACGAGGGCGTAAACGATGCCCCCGCACACTATCGGCATAATCAGTGCTGTCACAAACAATATCGCTTTATATATTTTATCGTTCATGATATGTTATTGTAATATTGCTTCACCGTTGTAAGTTACAGTCTTTAAGTTAGCAAGGCTTATCTCTTTTGCCTTTGTTGGAAGTGGTGCATAGTGAACGAAGGCTGTGATTTTCTGTGCTTCGTCGGAGAGGATGTATTGTATCAGGTCGAGGGTTGCCATGGCTTGTTCCTTGCTGCGGTCTGAGTAGTTTTGTTCTTTGTAGATAATCATCCAAGTGAATGTTGAGATTGGATATGCACCTTTGGCAGCAGAGTTGGTTATTGAAGTGCGAGTGTCGGCTGGAATGTCGCCCGATGCTGCTGCAGAGATGCTTGCTGATGATGGTGCTACGAATTCTCCGTCTTGGTTTTGAATTTTAGCATAAGCAATCTTTTGTGCGAAAGCATATTCAGAACCTACATAGCCGATTGAGTTTCTGGTTTGTTTTATCACGCTCGCTACTCCAGGATTGCCTTTAGCGGCCTGACCTACAGGGAAGTTGACTGACTTTCCAGCTCCGAATTTTGAAGCCCACATCTGGCTGACTTTAGTGAGATAATCTGTGAACACGAATGTAGTGCCTGAACCGTCTGAACGGAAGACTGGTATGATTGCTTCGTTAGGGAGTAACGCTTGTGGGTTCAAGGACTTGATGCGTTCGTCGTTCCACATTTTAATATTTCCTGCGAAAATATCAGCGATTATTTCACCTGTGAGTCTTAGCTCTTCAACGCCTTCGAGGTTGTAAGCTAATACTACTGCACCCATACATGTTGGGATATGAATTACTGGATTCATATCTGCCATTTCCTTGTCTGTCAGGAAAGCGTCGCTGCCTGCGAAGTCGACGATTTTGTCGCGTAAGTTACGGACACCGCCGCCGGAACCGATGCCGCCGTATGCTACTGCATCGCCTTTTGTCTCTGCAAATTGTTCAAATACTGCATTATAAAATGGTAGTGGGAATGTTGCTCCTGCACCTGAAAGTTCTTGTGCCTTGCGACTATTGTCGTTTGTTTTGCTGCCACATGATGTCAATACGATGGCAAATGTTAATGTGACGATTGATAATAAGATCTTTTTCATAATTTTAATTTTAAAATAATTTTTGGTTAATAATTTTTATGTTAATATGTTTTTATAATCCGAAGTAACAGTTGATGAATGCTGCGTATGTGTTGTCGGAACCTTCAGCTTTAGGCATCGCCATTCTAAAGTTTGGTGCGAGTTTCACGTATTTTCCCAGTTTGAACTGAGCGCCTACAATTGCAGCTTGTTCGTCTTTAGCGATGTTCCATTCGTCGTTAGAATATAAGTCGTCGAAACGTGCATAAACTTCTGTGTTTTTCGCGACTTTCATCGAGGCAAATACAGAATATCCGTATTGGTCGTTGCCTTTTTTGTATGAGGCGTTCATCATGTGATTGTATTCTGCGCCAATAGTGAATCTGTCGTTTTTGTAACCAGCGAAAGCTGCTATATTAATAATGTCTTCCTTGTTTTCTTCTGCGCTGGCGTTCAGACCTCCGTACAAACGAATCTGAAATCCTTTGACTGGAGTGAGTGTTAGACCTAAACCATAATTCAATCCGTTGTCTTTCTGTATTTTCTTATATCCTTCGCCATTGACAACGATAGCGTCGGCTGAGATCCAATCGGCTAATTTGTAAGCGACAGACATACCTAAGTCAGCACTGCTTCCAAACTTATATTGGTCTTGGAATGATTTCATGATGTAACGGTAGCCCCAGAATTTTTCTTGGAAGTTGAATTGTGTTGTTGAGATGAGACCTCCGTTTAATGTCATGTTGCCTTTCTTCCATGATAACATCGCGTTCTTGATGTAAGCGATACGTTGCATGTCGGAGACGTCGCCAGACTTGCCGATGTCTATCACACTTTTAACGGTAAGCCCGTTTCCGAGTTTGTATTCATAACCTAAATATGTTCTTTCTAGTTCGAAACCTCTGCTGTTGTCAGCGCCGAAATTGACGTTGAAGTTGCCGAATGTTTGTACGATGGCTTTGCCTTTAGGTTCTTCAATTTTAACATCTTGTGCTTTTGCACTGATACCGATGCAGGCTAAAAGAGCTGCTGCGATTAAATTTTTTCTTTTCATCTTTTTAATTTTTAGTTGTTAGTTTAATGTTTAAATTTCGTCTTAATTCTGCCGCAAAAGTATCTGTAAGATGTTTCAAACTTGTTACGAAAAAATGAGAGTTTGGTTAAAGAAATATTTAAGAAAAATTAATTGTTACATTTTTATTAAATGTGATTATTCATCTTTTGAAACTCATTTTTTATCTTTAAATTTGCCTTCAATTAATTATATAGTTATGACCACTGAACGTATTTTGATAGTCGATGATGAAGAGACTTTATGTGAGGTCCTGAAACTGAATCTCGAAAATGAAGGCTATGATGTTGACATTGCTTTTAGCGCAGAACTGGCATTGACCCTCGATTTGAAACAATACTCGCTTATCCTTCTTGATATCATGATGGGCGATATAAGCGGAATTAAGATGGCGAAGATGCTTAAGGCGGACGTCACGACTGCCGATATTCCTATTATATTCTGCACCGCTCGCGATACGGAAGACGATATGATTATGGGATTGAATATCGGCGCCGACGATTATAT
>JBGVET010000030.1:0-59456 GCA_045120395.1 Candidatus Limimorpha sp. | reverse complement strand
ATCGTGCATTAAGATGTTGATAGTCTGATATATATCCACACATCTATACCCCTAAAAAGATGTATGAAATGAATGGGGATGGATGATTGGAAAATGTTCAAAATCTGATACCTGTTTTTTTTCATCTGAGACCAATTTTTTTCTTCGTAAAACATTGTTAAACATTAAATTGAAACAAAATGACTATCACATTCGTTTGCAGGAGCGCAAAAGTTAGTAAAAAGGACGGACTGACGCCATTGGAACTATATGTAATCATTGATGGGAAAAGGCGTTTCGTCTCCCTTAAACGTAGAATTGACCATAAATTGTTCAACCCCAAAAAACAGATTGTCCGTGGTGATGCCCAGACCAATGAATATATTGAAGCAGTCCGAATGAAGTGTTATTCGTTGGAATTGGAAATGATGAAGCGTGGTCTTCTATTTACAGTGGATACCTTTGTCTATGCATTCAAGCACGGTATAAAACAGAACAGCATATCTGTATATGGACTGTTTGATAGGTTTATGGAAAAACAGTTGGAAAAGAAGGAAGTGGGTCTGATAACACATGCAATTTACGTCAAATACCGATGCACCATACGTTATTGTAAGGAAGCGATGCAGACCGACAAGATGTTGTCCGAACTGAACGCATCAGATATGGAAGACATCTACACCTATATGCTCCATCAGATGTCCAACAACAGTGCAATCTGCTATATGAGGAAATTAAAGACTATGTTGATATATGCCATTCGTGAGGGATACATATCAACCAACCCTATCAACTTCAAGTTTCATAAGGACAAGGTGAAAAAAGAACCCCTTACCCTTGATGAAGTCCGTCGGATACGGGTGGTGGAATTGGGTTCAAAGAGAATGGAAAACATCCGAGACCTTTTTATTCTGCAATGTTATACGGGACTGGCGTTCAGAGATATGTCCAGTTTAAGTGAAAAGGATATTGAAATAGACAAGGACGGTAAAGAATGGATAGTCAAGGAACGTATCAAGACGGGCGTCCCAGCGTTTATCCCAATTCTCCCTGTGGTCAAGGAAATACTTGTCAAGTATAATTATCACCTGCCGACACTGACCAATCAGAAATACAACTCGTATTTGAAAGAGATACAAGAGGTTTGTGGTATCAAGCAGACGCTTCATTCGCACCTTGCACGCCATACCTGTGGAACGCTGCTTCTCAATGCTGGTGTGGATATGCTTACAGTTTCAAAGGTTCTTGGACACAGTTCAACAAAGACCACAGAAATGGTATATGCAAAACTATTACCCGAAACAATAATGAAGCGGGTAGAAGAGGTTTCTGATAAACTGATATAAGAAGACTTATCGTGTCCCCATTCATTTCATACATCTTTTTAGGGGTATAGATGTGTGGATATATATCAGACTATCAACATCTTAATGCACGATTTGCTGTCCGAAGTAAGTTGTCAAGGGGTGCTGTCGGGACAACAGGTGTAAAAATAAAAAAGACATTAACAATCTATCAGATTATCAATGTCTTACTTTAATTTTGGGGTGATTTTACCCCGTTAAAAGTGGAGTTGGAGGGAGTCGAACCCTCGTCCAAACAAGGAACACCCATGCTTTCTACATGCTTATTTTGTTGTTGGTTTTCGAATCATGCAAGGGAACAAACACCCTAAACATGACCTTATCTCCTAAGTTTCGCTATGCAGCCGGAGCTTCTGCATCGCTATCCTGAAATTGATGAGCACCTCGGACCCGGACCGGAATCAGGAAGGTCCATCCGCGAGATGTCTCGTTCATCTACCTTGTAAATGAATAAAGCAACGATCTACTGTTCTTCGATCAAGCAGCGAGAGCGTAAGTATTTTCGCCAATTAATTTTTTGCAGTCAAGATTTATGAGCGTCACTGCGAGGCTCAGCATGCTTACATGACCATTCTACAAGCTGTCAAAACCGGTCAACCCCATATTTCAATGAACTCTTTATTTAAAATTCAGAAACTCAAAACTTCGGAATCTCAGAATTTATAATTAAAACGCAACAATGACTCATCTAATAGTATATCATTACCACGTTTCAAAAACGAGTTTGCAAAGTTACACTTTTTCTTTCACATATAAAAGAACAATGTTTAAGAAGTTTTGTTTTAGACCTTAACTCCTATTTTTATCCGTTTCATTATGTAAATCGACCAATTCTCGTTTCATCTTCCTGACTTTCACAAATGTTTCTATTATTGCAAATGTCACTTCTATTGATTTTTTACTTCTCAATATTGTTGCTAGCATATACAATCCTTTTTCCGTAAATGCTCTAGGCAAGGCTCTGCTTTTGTTTGAAACTTTTGCGGTCGAAAATTTCGACCGCAAAATATTTGAGGTCGATCTGGTCGACCGCAAAACTTGCAATTCCTCATTAGCAAGCACAAACATATAATCTTCTGGAAATTTATCAGGATTGTTTTTGACTGCCTCATTGATTCTCTTCGTCTCCTAAACGAAGAAGTTTTATATTCTAAGTTTTTTTCATTTATAACATCAATCAAAGAAAATCACTTCGCCGAGGTCGTATCCGTAGGTAGAAGTGATGTTTAGCAGTACTTCTTCTCTAGTGGCATATTCGTAGCAGTATTTCGTTTCGATATAAAGCGACGTTCCGTATATTTGATACAAGTTACTGCTGATACGAGTTATTTCAACATCATATCTTCCGCGGTCTATTTCTGTCGGAACAAGAACTGCTTTGGCATCTTCTACATTCCCCCAACTATCAATAGTTTTAGAGCCTTTATCAAGTTCTATCTTTTCATAGATTTTACATATAGTGTAGGTTTCTGTTTCTTGAGAATCTTTCGGCATCGCCGAGATGAACAACGGAAGGCAAAGAGCAATAACTAATATTTTCAAGATTGTTTTCATAACTATTTATTTGGAGGTAATATCATCAATACTTTGTCATTTTGTTTAACAACAATTTTCCCCGAATGGATACGTGTAAACTCATAACCGCCCTCATACACCCACGACACTTCATAAAAATAGTCGTTATTTTGGAATATATATTTTTCATCTTTAACAACTTGGGCACCAAACAAACCCATATCATCAATTTCCTTCATTTCGGAAGATGCGCAGTAACCATTAGAAATGACAAGATCAGGTTCTTCCCCTACTTTTTTATTTTTCCATGATGCGTATCTATTTTTACCATCAGGCATTTTGTCAATGCGAATTATCCATGACCCTGTTTTGATTATTATAATATTATATTGAAAGTTACATAGTTTTTCGTATAAACCATCTTCATATGCAATACGAAGATCGTCAAATTTATCACCATTGAATTTGTATATTAGATTTCTTCCTGTTATTCTATACGGAGCATAGGTATTTTCACTCTCCATTGTTTCTGGAATAATAAGTTCTGTATTTTTTAGAATTATACCATTATCAAATGCATGATACGGGTTTGTACTATATGATATTGTAGATTCATAACCTTTATCACCCGGGAAAATTTGACATGGTTTCAGCCCATCTGCATCTATCATGTAAGCATCTAATATTGTTGTTTGTATAGTATTTGAAATGCTTGAGTGTGATTTCACTATATATATATTAGCACCATTATTTCTTAACAATGTTGTAATATTTGTAACTCCACATGCAACATAACCAATCTTAATGTATGAATCATCAGTATTATCCAAAGAATAATCTGAATCAATTGGAGAAGCAAATGAATGAATGCCTTTATTGTTTTTATATGATGTTATACCAATATAATGCGACATCGAGCCTCCGTCTACATCCCAAGAATACAAGCGCAATTTACCATCATCAGATGTCTTTATTCTAAGCCTACGTATTGTTGCTTCAGATGATGCTTCTATTAGTTGGGTAAAGTCATACTCGAAGCATCTATCATCATTTAACACCAAATCAACAAACATTTTAGACGGAAAGCTATAATAATTGTCACTTGACTGCATTAACCCAATCAATTTACTTTCAGCCTCTGATATGCTTGAATAATAAATTCTTTTTTCTCCATCAGACATTGATTTTACTTTGACCTGTGCTAATAAAGCAACGTTCATATTACAAAGTAGAATGATAAATAATGTAAACCACCTCATACGTATATATTCAAATTATTAATTTCCTATTTTTACCACACATAAGGTTTAACAACTTTTATATCCACAGCAAAATTCAAGTTTGCACCTGAGGTTTCTATGCCAGCCGTGGTAATACCAATGACTTCTCCGTATTCATTAATAAGTGCTCCGCCACTGCTACCATGGTCTATTGGCGCATTGATCTGAATTAAATTGTCATCCCTAAGTTGTGAAATTTCTCCCGAAGAAAACGTGTTTTCCAAACCTAAAGGACTGCCTATTGTATAAACCTTCTCTCCAACTTTAGGATTTTTCTTTCCCATTGGAATATAATTGAATGAATATCCTCTGGATTCAACTTGAAATACTATAAAGTCATCATCTTTGCTCTTAGCAATGACATTTCTTATTTTATATGTCTGTCCATTTGATAATTTTATCGTTTCATATCCTATTGTAGTTCCTTCAAATACATGATAGTTACTAACACCTATTCCAGAAGATGTTACAAAGAAACCAGAACCCTGATAGTCATTCCATCCATCAGATGTATATATCATAAATACTGCAGGATTGTATTTTTCAAAAATCTGTGAACCACTCAACACTTTGTTATCAACAGGATTAGATGTTTGAGGTTGAGAAGGTCTTGTTACTTGCGAATTTCTTGAGTTATGTCTGTTAGAACTTGTTCTATTTCTTTCCTGTGTATAATGATATCTTGAACTTGAGTTTTGGACTCCTTCTCGTCTCCTAACACAAGAAAACAAAAGCGTAAAAATACAAACACATATTATTATTTTCTTAATCATTTAATTTCCCCTGGTTTTGGAATAATATGAATTACAAACCTCTGATTTTTAGTATTGTATTTATTATCTGGATACTCTCTAAACTTACTTGACCTTCCACTACCTGAAATAATAACTTCACAATTATGTATTCCACCAGCTTCATCAAAATAAATTTTTTGACTTGACCAAAATTTCACAAGACTTAAAGCCCTACTATAACTGAGTTCATAATTAGCTCCATAACCATCATTAGATGTTTGTCCTTCAATTATCAACAAGAATTTTGCTTCTGGAATCTCTTTTTGTGCTTGCAACAAAGATGCCCTTATAGATTCACCTGCTTTTGCTAAGGTTTTTCTCACATCAAGTGGAATATCATTTATATCAGAACTATAAGCCTCAAAAGATACAGTTATATTTCTCAATGTATGCCTATTGAAGTTTTTGTCAAATCTAAAATAACTTGTATCAATAGTTTGTGTTGCTTCTTGAATTTCTTGAATTTTGTCAAGTTGTGATTGAGTAAAGTCTCTTTCTATTCTCATCGCCTCTCTTTCATCACCAATTTTCACCATTTCCTTATGAAGCAAAGCAACGGTAACTACAAACAATACCAGCATAACAAAAAACATACTGGTCATTAAGTCTGAATAGCTTGTCCAGAAAAACGATTCTTTTTTGTTTTTTTTCATATTAAATTAATCGACTGCAAGATTTTAAGAACTATAGAAGTAATTACTAACAAGCATGTAAGACTTACTAAAGAACCACCGATTATTATTAAAACTTTTGCCCATTTAGGCATTTTTTTAGTTACAACAGGGGCTCCCGTACTATTAAATCCTATATTTACAGAACTGCTCTTCTTGACTTCAGATGTTAATATATTTATTGATGATATGAGAGTATCCAAACGTTTGTTTTGTTCGTTTGCTGTTTTCTCAGCTGATTTCTCCATTTTATCTAAACTTGCCTTAACTGCTGTAAGATTTTTCAATTCCTCAACAAGTGCAGTCGTTTCTTTAAGTTTTTCTTGCAAAATATCTTGTTGCAAAGCAGATGATTTTTCAAGCTCACCGAATTGTCTACCAACATTTTCCTTCATCTTTATTAAAGCCTCCTGTAAAGCATCATCGACAACACCAACAGCTTTAGTCATTTCTGACTTTCGGTTTTGGATTTGTTGTAATTCTGCTTCAAAAAATTCTCCAAGTCGCTCAATGGTTTTCATTCTTTCTTCACCTTCATCAAGTTTTTCATTAAGTTCTTTAACTTGAGTCAGATATTTTTCAGAATTTTTAAGATATTTTCCAAGTTTTGACAATTGTTCAGAATATTCTGAAATATGTTGAGTTACATCTCCTAATTCTTTAGTACTATCTTTCAACTTATCATATATAGTTATATTAGCAGTAGCAATCTCATTTATCCTTAAATCTTTTATAGATTGAAGAACTGCTGCTTGTCCTCTATATGATTCGTTGATCTTGTCTAATGTTGCACTTAACTCTTTTGTATTTGATGAAAATGTTTTATTAAAATCTTTGAGATTCTGTCCCATTTTCACCAAAGTACCAGAAACATCAGAAGATAACTGTGGCAACAATTCTGCCTGAATCCAACTTAAAAACTCATCTTTGCCTTCTTCTTGTTTTCTCTTCGCATTCTTAAAAATATATGATGCAATTGTGGTAAACAATATACCTACAAAACTAGCAATCATAGCCAGCGCTATACCACCCAACAAGGCCGAGATTCCTTTACTGCCAGAATCATCTGAAACTAATTTTATTTCTTTACCATTCTCTTTTGCATAAGCAACAATCTTTTCAGCTTTTATGAAGTTTATTTCCTCATTTTTCTCTACAATTACTCTCTTATTTTTATCAACAACATCTTGTGCTGAAATTCTTCCTATTATTTCCGTTGGTACTGATGTTCCTTTAACCAAATCATAATCACTATCCAACAATGCAGACAAGCCACCGCTAGACACCAAGAATACCACACCAACAATAATTCCAAGAACTGTACCCATCAAACCAGTGTACAAAGGTGTAGGTATTTGAGTATCTATTTCATTTTCTTTTGCGTCACAATTTCTCTCGACTATATCTTTCATCAAGTGATAGTCACTGGCTGCACCTTTATTCTTACGCAGATACGTATTTAAGCTTGTAACTATTCTATAAAATACGGAATCACTTTCTATTTTTTCTTCATAATCATCATCTGAAACTTTATCTTCAACAATTTCAGATTCTTCAACCACTTCATCTTCTTCAGTAATTTTTTCTTCAAGAACTACATCTTCCTCATCATCTTCTTCCTCATCTTGTTTGTTAGATTCATCTTTTATAAATATTTCTGAATCTTTAGCATACAAATGATCCGTTGAATTAGGAAATATTTTTGAAAATTTCTTAATCTCTTTTAATGTCTTGCAAAAAAAGATAATTTGTGCTCCTATAATTAACGCAACAACAATCCCAATAACAATATAATGTCCCATATTTATACAAATTTTACGTTAGCTTTTTTGATAACTTTCCAAGTACCATCATTTGTCTTTTGTGCAAGACCTGGTTCACAACTTTCTATGTTATTGCCTGTACCAATAAGATTACATGCATTTCTCAGATAATCCTCCAATACATTATCATAGACTACAAAATTTGCATTGTTATCATCTGTCAATGAAAGTATATAAACTGTGTCTTCATCAGGTTGTTCAGCAACTCTCATAAAAGAATTATCATTCTCTTTTGTAGCTGTTGCATACATTTTTTTTATAATCTTAGATTCTTGAGGAACTGAGGTCTCAACTTTTATTTTATCAACATGTTTTTCCATCATCACTTTTTTTTGTTCCTCTTCTTTTTCTTTAAGATCAAGTTGCATACATTCTCGCACTCTATCAACTATCAAATATATTTCTGCATCTGTTAATTCTTGCTTAACTATAGTTGGCTTAGAACTCTGATGTTTTTCCCAATTGAATTTATCATTCAATTCATCAAATTTATCTCTTAATCTGCGATACCTGTTTTTTGAACGACCATCCATTCTGACAAAACATACTATGGTAAATCCAGCATTCGCAAACAATGAAACCAATAACGCACACCAAATAATAGCATTTCCTTTTGCACCAGTTTTTTGATTTTTTGACGATGAAGCCTCAGGACTTTGTATCCCTGAGACATCACCATCTATTTTACTTTTTCTATCGCATGATGATAGAGTGACAGCGCTGAATGCTATCAACAAACTTATTATAAGTATCTTTTTCATAGCCAACTATTTTGCCATTTCTCTTGCCAAATTATTTAACATCCCAATTACCGGGAAGAAGAATAATGTTTCTTCCAGCCTACAAGTTTCATCAGCATTCCATGTTTTAAGTTCATATTTTCTTGCATCCAATGCCGATTTTGCATATTCTTTCAATCTGATTTTACATAATTCATTAATTATGCTGGATTTACCTTGATTAACACCAAAATTTTTAATATAAAAATCTATTTTTTCTGGCGATAATATATAATCAATCATTGATTCTACTCGAGCGACGACACTATTGATAATACCATCATTAACATCAATATATCTGCAATTATCTATAGTTTTATCACTATCAACTCCAAGCAAATTAAACTTCAGGGTATCAGGATCAAAGTTCACATCATTACTACTTGTGAGAATACCGCCTTTACACGTTGCAGTCTTCGGATTTCCATCACAGATAACATCCAACACTTCTCCTTTTTCGTATGGGATATCATATACCTCTTCAAATATCATCTTAGCGAATTTCATCAAGGTACCTGTGTTATTTGTAAGAATCTTTATTGAGTTCGAACCATTACCGCTAAACGCTATTGTCAATGGTTTCTTCAGACCTTTAGCTTTCATTTCCTTAGCGATAAAATATAACAATGAAGCATAGAATACAACAAACACATATTTCAAGCAATCATCATTAGACAATTTATCATGGAAATCCAATGCTGTTATATCTTGTTTCTTTACATCTTTATTATTTGAAAGAGCATAGAAAAACGCCACTATGTCTGACGATTTCTTTTGTGTAACAATATCATCCAATGCGTTCTGTAATGTATTCAAACCATTAGTTTCTAAAACACTTCTAATTTTATCGAAATATTTTGACACAAAACCATTATTGTCAGAATTATATCCAAAGGCATCACCAAATATGGCATTTGAAGCAAATCTGAATGATGACATCATTTTTGCTTTTGAGTCTTCAACCACAAAAACATCGCTCGTCTCACCACCGATGTCTATTGTAAGCACACTTGACTGAGCACCTTTTGTTGTCTTATAATATCTATACGGAGCTATTGATTCTGGAATACCGATAACATTTTGGTTATTTCCACCAAAGTATTTTGTATATAATTCATACCATATTCTTTCAAGTGCATCTATCTGATGACGAACCATACTTGTTGGATAGAACCATTTGATTTGTGTTTTTGACAAATCCCCATCATTCAACAACACTTTGTTTCTTAACAAGATTATGATATTTTCTATATATAGCCAAACTCGCTTTCTTTCTTCATTAGACCATTTTAAGTTTGTCTTGACTGTATAATATTTTGAACAGACTTCCTTTTCATACTTAAACGGAATATGAGCATGAGCCATTGAGTATACCGATTTGTCGTAATTGATAAAATTGCTTTCTGCCAAAGCCGTTCTCATCGGATAACCATATTCATTACCATCTATAATAGAAGGAATCAAATATCTGTCAAATGATGTTGCAATATCAATATCTAATTGATAATCGGTATGCAATTTTGAAATTTGAATATCATTAGCACCTATTTCAAAAGCTTTGGATGGATTATTATCTCTACTATACTCTATATGCGTATTGGTTGTTCCGAAGTCAACAGCAAATGAAAATACTTTATTACCAATAGCAGGTCTCAAAATAGGAATTAAAACACCAGTACTTGAGCCGACTGCCAATTCAATTCTGTCGAAAGATTTTTTTTCGATGATGTATGATTCAACACCTGAATTCCTGTTGTTCTTTGGAGTATGAACAACTTTCACAGCAGATACTCCGTCTTTTCCACAATATGGTGACAGGACAACATTACCATCACCTTTCTCAAATAATGCAATTCGATAATGAGAAAGATTATCTTCCATCTTAACTGGTGGTAAAATACCGAGACCAAATTTCTTAACGACAACACCTCCTAAATTATTAGCAATGTCAGCAATGTTATTGTTAAGATAAATTCTTTTATACTCAATGTAATGGTTATTTTTAATAGGAATACGTAAAATCACCGTAACGCCACCTGCATTACTTCTAAACTCAAACATTTTTTGTCCGTTAGGCAATGTTCCCAACAAATCATCTACAGTAAAGAAGTCGAAGAATAATTTCTTCAATGGCAACAAATATGACTCATTTTCACTGCTAACTGCATTAAAACCACCATCATAATAATCCTTATCATTTATACGATAAGGCATCTTGATAATGTTGTCTTCCAAAAAGTCACTAATCGTGAGATATGGGTAAGCATCGCTTGTTGATGGCAAGGTTCGTTTTTCCCACGGATTATTATCAAAATACGGAGCTGAATTGTTTGGATTCCATACTGTTGACGTGTATGTTAATGCAGAATATTGGTTACCTCTTTCAACTGGAAGAACTAACGGTTTCTGATTACCTGCAAATATATTTGAATGAATTTCAAAGTCGCTTCTTATTTGAACCTTTGGTGCTTCACAAAGTGTTATGCCGTTAATTACATCAACATTATTATTGTTAACAACAAGTTTAGTATAATCATTAATTGTGTTGGCATTAAACCCACTTATTTGATTTATAAGACTTTGATTATTTATATCTTGTCCTAATTTATTTATTGTGAGATTTATATATTCATTTACCTCTGAAAATTCTATCGCAAACATTGGATATGATGCTCTCAATGCGCATAAATACTTAACATATTCAGCATCTCTTTTGTAAAGAGGCTGATAATCTTTATCAAATGGCTTGTCATTACCATCAAAAGAAATATAATTGGATATTCTTGACAAATCGTTTGCAGAACTAAAAAATAACGTACATGGAGATGTTGCGCCAATAATATCATTTATTTTACGTTGCGGACCTATGTATTGCAACATATAAATTCTTTGCATGTTATTGAAATTATATGTACTTCCATCTTGTTGCATATACATTTCAAGAGTATCAGCAACGGTTTTATGTGAAGGGACTGAAGATTGTCTTAATGCTTGTAAATCGTTAGTCTTATCCCAGTAAACTACATTTACAAGATTCTTGAATTTAGGATAATTAAAAAAAATCTGCCCCACATCCAAACTATCTGACACCATCTTATGATAGATTGTATTACCATCAAGACCAAGTGTATTTACTTCCTTGAATGCATTTTTAACAAGGTCTATTCTTGCAAAAGGTGATGGTATTGATGTTATTTCATTTTTTGCGGTAGCACCATTAGGGTCCTGTATTTGATTTATGACATTGGTACTATATGGCTGTGATTTTTGCCAGTCAGTTAATGTATTATTATCTTGATGTAATCTGAAAACTTTCGACATGACTTTAGAATTTTTGTGATACAACTTCATTTAATGCACCATAGAACAAGTTCATATATGATTGTTCTTTATTTGTTCCATTTTGACTCTGCTTATTTAAAAGTTTATCAATCAAAGCATAGTCTTTGGTAAAGATATGATTTTTCTTAGGAGAATAATCTTTTACAGATTTATACAGATCACAATCATTACCTAATTCAAACATTGTTAGTTTTCTATTATTAGACGATAATTCTTTCAGCCAATCAAAGAAATCATTTTGGAATATTTCAATATTTTTGTAAAAATTACCACTAAAAAATGACTTGTCGAGTTTCCTATCTATAGCCCAAGGTTGATGTTCATATTGTTTTTCCAAACAATTTTTATTATATTTTGTAAAAAGAAACATCCTAATCAAACAATCTCTCATTATATTCTCAGTTCCTTTTGCAAAATCAGATAAGATAACGTCATTAATTCCACTTGGCAAATCTTTAATTCCAAATTCCTTATGAATTGTCGGCGACATTCTATCGTTTACATTATTAACAAAATCAACTATAGCCAATGCTGAAATAAGTTCAACTAAATGCGCTGGGTTTTCCTGATTTACACCACCTTCGTAATTATCATAGACATTATTTATATCATCAGCAACATAGTATAGCGCATCAATAGAATTATTGCCACTAATATTTTTATCGTAATAAGATAATGCCGATTTAGTTTTAGAAATAAATGTAGTTGAATCTATTTCACTGTTATTACTTTGTTTTACATTGAAATATGGCAATACTGTTATTCCTCCAATTACAGCATTATTGATTAAAGCAAAATTTGGAATATTTGTATTGCTACGCAAAGTTTTCAACAACAATGGGAAACCACTAGCACCTGTTCCACCAAATATAGAACTTATTATAAAGATTCTATCACCTTGCTGAAAGTTGTTTGCAAACGCAATGAAATCTTGTGATTGAGAAAACTGATTTAAGACAACTGAACCAATATTAGGATTTCCTTTAAAACCGACATTCATATCAGCTGCCAAATTCTTATCAGAAAACAACATTGACATCAAACATTGATTATTAGAAGTCATTGAACTAACTCCCATATAATTTTGAAATTTCAATGTTTGTACTTTATTGTCCAATGGCAACTGAAAACCAGAAACGACTTGGTTCATCTCTGTTTTAAAGAACTCATTCTGACTTGATCCATCAAAAGTAAGTTGTTTTCTTATATCAGTATATGTCCGCATCAATGAGACTGTTCTTGTTAAATCTCCACCAGCAGCGTCTGGGTCAATAATAATAGGAACGATTGTGTCATTTCCACAATCAACACCTGATGCTAATAACATTGTCAAGGATCTCAACACTCGAGAGCCAGTTCCGCCTATTCCAAATACATAAACTTTACTCATATCTTATAGTTTTTTAATTACAATATTGGTGAATGTTTACATTGTGAACTACCCCACTTGATTATCATTGAGAATATGAAGAACAAAACAAATGTCCAACAAAAACAAATAGAAGCAAATGGGAAAAATTCAGTCATCCCGGAATATGGCAAATCCATATTCATTTCATAATACAAGTCATATAGTTTTCCGTATGAAATTCCCCATCCTAATGCAAAATTCAATAAAGATGTAGCCAAATTAAATGCTCCCCACCAATACCATCTACTTAACCTCGGATGGTTTATTATATAATAATAAGCAATACCTACTATTATTATCGAAATAATCATACATAAGAAAATTGGCAAATATGCGTTGATGTCATACATGTCATCTGAAAAACCTTCAAAGTAGGCTCCGCCCCATAATTCGTAAATGTTTGCAATGAAATCTTTAATCATAACTCTATTATTTTATTTGTTTACAATAATGTTAATTTCAAAATAATCATCAGCACCTTTATCGTATGCTTCTTTTATGCCATTGACGAAGTAACTCAACCCGAATGTTTTGTTTTGTTCATCTGTATCTACACCAATTTTAGTATCGTCTATTGATGAGCTCATAGCAATCCATTCTGGCAATAGCCTTTTCATTTTCAAACTAAAACTTGTGATGTTATAATTGGATGTTGATATCTTAACTATGTGAGTACAGTTTTGCACTGACTGTACATCAATAGGTGCAATCGTTGCTTCATCTATCTTTACAATTTCATCTATAACATAACCTTCTGTAGCTTCAAATAAATTAACGTCACATTTTTCATCATCAGACAAAGGAATATCTTTCAAATCCACAGCCAACGCCAAAGCAAACTTATTTTTATGTTTGTCAGTTGATGTCTCTCTTATAGTTGTCTCGTTTACTTTTCTAAACCTACCTATCTTATACGTATTAGCCAACACACTACATTTTGGACTTAATGCATTTATTTCCGTTAATGTGTATTTGTTTTTGTAGCCATTCATTTCATTGATATTAAATTTATTGTTAAAATCAGAAATCAAATCATTAATGCCAATAACACACATATAATAAGGTCTCTTACAATTGAGCGTTTGTGATGCCTTACCTGTTGGATGTTTATAATCCCAATAATTTCCATTAAATTGAGAATACAGTTGAATGATTGTTGTTGATAAAGAGTGTTGATGTTGTATATTCAACTCTTTGCTTTTACCTAAGAATGCTTGCAAGGTTTTATTTTTACATTCCGACAACAATACCGGTGCTGTTTGTGAACCAGAAATTGAATAAATATTATCTGACAATAAAATAGAGATAGTATTTTCATCGGTTCGATTTAAAATCATCGCAATTATACTATTAAGATTTGTAGAAGCTCCATTACCATTTGATTTGAATTCTTTTGGGCTAAGCATAAGTTGTGCAAAATCTGGCAAAGGAAGAGTCTGAGGTTTTTCTTTTAGTATAACCTTTTCATTGATATAATGTAGTTTGATATTTTCAGTATCATAATGATATTCCAACCATACAACCATATTTTGAATAGCATCTTGGTATTCTGAAGTCTTGTTTATAAAACCATTCATACTACCAGAGTTTTCAATGTAAATATTAACAGTTGGTTTTACATCAGAAGTTTTTACAATTGGTTTTACATCAAAATTACTCTCATCTGTTTCCGTAACTAATTCTGGTGTTTCTTTTGTTTCAACATTTCTTCTATCTTTGCTTTGTCGAGGCGAAGGATTTCTGCTACATCCTGTAACAAGGATAATTAGCAAAACTGCAAACATCAATACTTTTTTCATAATCTTTTTTTAAATTCTCTACATCATTCTGTTACAAGTACAAAAAAGACATTAATAAAAAAAGTGCGAACTATCCTTATTCGCATTTCTGGGGCATCGCCAAACGCCTGAGTACACAAATAAGAAAGTCCGCACATGCGTGCGAAGCTTTACCTAATTGCAACTGTACTCGTTCTTATTTTTTTGGCGATTTTCAGAAATGTACTAGCAATAAGTAAACACTTACTTCAATATGTCTTTTTTAAACTTTTATCTCTTTTTTCTTCGTTTTTTTCTTTGCGACAAATGTAATGATTTTATCACATAAAATGCAAATAAAAATTAACAAAAATTAAAGAGCCGACATATTGCGCAGCAGTGCGGATTTCTCTTTTATTTTACAGAAAACAAAGGTACATCAATGTTTCATAAACAGCTTTCTCTCTTGCAATATTAGATCATTAAATACTCTTTTGTCAAGAAAATGGCTTTTGGTAAAAATTAACAATTGTACATTATACATTATTAATTATACATTGTCAATTAAAGCAACCCTGCTGGGAATCGAACCCAGATCTAAGGAACCGGAATCCTTTATTCTATCCGTTGAACTACAGAGCCGAATTTATATTGAAAGTGCAAAGATAATATTTTTTTAGTTAGGAGTTAGGAATTAGGAGTTAGGAGTTATTTTTGAGTTTCTGAGTTTCTGAGTTTCTGAGATTCTGAGATTCTGAGATTCTGAGATTTTTAAATTTCTTCCCTTGGAAGGTGCTGCGTTCTTCCATTCTTTTCTCTATGAGATTTAAGACTTCGTCGTAGCGGAGGTTCATCCATGGTTTGGAGATGAGATAACGTGGCGGCACTTCGCCAGCGAATCTTTCTATCACCAAGTCTGGGTTTAATCTTTCGGTGAAGTCAATCACGAATTCTATATAATCTTCTAAGGTAAATAGATGGAAAGCCTCTGGATTGTTGAGATATTCCTCAGCCATGAGAGTGTCTTTGAAAATCTGCAGCTGATGGAATTTCACTGTCGTGAGTGGCAATTCGGAAATAATATCGGCAGCATTTATCATCATCTCGCGACTTTCGCCAGGAAGTCCGAAGATGAAATGACCGCCGCAAGGAAGTCCGTATTCGTGTGTCAGACAGATTGCTTTCTTTGCTGTCTCGAAGTCGTGGCCTCTGTTGATGCGTTTCAAAGTCTCGTCATAGACAGATTCCACTCCGTATTCAATCATGACATAATGGGTTTTGTTAATTTCTTTTAACAAAGCCAGTTTATCTTCGTCTATGCAGTCAGGACGTGTTCCTACTACAATTCCGATGACGCCTTCCACTTCAAGAGACTGTCTGTAGATTTTCTCTAACTCATCTACGTTTTTATATGTGTTGCTGTAAGGTTGGAAATAAGCGAGGTATTGCTTAGCGCGGCGATAACGTCTTTGGTGAAACTCGATGCCTTCTTCAATCTGCTGGCGAATGCTTTTCTCAGGACGGCAGTAGGAAGGATTGAAGGCATCGTTACGGCAGAATGAGCAGCCGCCGGTACTGATTTTGCCGTCACGATTCGGACAACTGAATCCAGCGTCGATGCTGATTTTCTGCACACGACCACCGAAGATACGAGTGAAATATGAGTTGTAACTGTTGAAACGTCGTTCCATTTTTTTATTTTTTGCAAAAATAGGAAAAAGGCTAAAGGCTAATGACTAAAGGGTAAAGATTTTTTCAATTCATAATTCATAATGCATAATTCATAATTAAATTTATCCATCACTTCATCACTCCATTACTCCATTACACCATTACTAATAACTTTCAATTTTTTATTTCATATTTTTGATAAAATCGGTAACTTTGCAAGTGGAATTTAAAATTAAATTTATTTAACCTTAAAGAAAAAAATTATGGATATTACAAAGATCAATTTGTACAAAATCAATTTTGATGCTATTTCTAAAAGTATTGAAGATGATAATGGTGATGTGATGGAGGTATGGTATGCGCATGAATTGCAAAGTGTTTTAGGATATGCCAGATGGGAAAACTTTGTGATTGCAATTCACCGAGCAATGGAATCATGTAAAACGCAGAATGTCAGTGTTGATGATCATTTTCGTGAAGTCACGAAAATGATATTAATGCTAGGAAATCAATAATTTAAAAATCATATAAAATGGAAAAATTTAAAATAGGTGATAAAGTGAATTTCCTTAACTCCACAGGCGGTGGAACAGTGAAGAAAATTATCGACACTAGAATGGTGGAAGTGACGATAGAAGACGGCTTCGACATTCCTGTCTTGATGAGCGACCTCGTCCTTGACTTCCGTTCACAGCCTGACAAGAGACAACAGATTGTCGACAGCACACAGAAGGAGATTCAGCAGAAACAGATTATCGAGGAGAAAGAAATGGATGACGCTCGTAAGAGCACGCTGCGTCGTTTCGGCCGCAATGCCGAGGAAGAAGGATTGTATCTCGCTTTCATTCCTCAAGACCAGCAGTGGCTACTTACTGGCTTGCTCGACGTAGTTCTCGTAAATAACACTCCAGCCGATGCTTTGTATAGCTTCAACATCAAAGAAGAAAATAAATATATCAATGTCGATTACGGCAGCATCGCTCCGCATTCTAAAGTCGTGATAGAGTCGATTTCGCGTGAGGATATCGAATATTGGTGCGAAGGTTACATACAAGTCATCCTCTCACAAGAAGAAGCAGATTTCGTATATCATCCTCTTCATGCTCCATTCTCATTCAGAAGCAGCAGGTTCTTCAAAGACGGAAGTTATGTTGAGTCGGGAGTGCTCGGCGAAAAAGCTGTGATGATAAATCTTTCAAGTCTCGTCGCTTTGAAAGGAACAGAGACAGACTTCACCAAGTTGATGAAAGGCGATGACAAGAAAGCTGTCGCTTCTAACAACAAACTCATCAAGGAGAAAGCAGCTATCGACAGACATCAGACTGCTCCAGGAGAAGCTATCATCGACCTTCATATCGGAGAACTCGTAGATAATATATTAGGTATGTCGAGCAACGATATCTTCAGAACTCAGATAAACTATTTCAAGAAGATGCTGGAAAGCGCAATCACCAACGAATACGATAAAGTTACGTTTATTCACGGTGTCGGCAACGGAATCTTGAAAAACGCCATCATCGAAGAGCTGAAACATTACGACAATACCAGCAACAGAATGGCTTCGATAATGAAGTTCGGAGTTGGAGCTATTGATGTTATGATAAAAGAAAAAGAAGCTTAATCATGTACATAAAATCCAACGACTTATTCAAAGAGACTCATCCTGAGAGGATATATGAAAAAATAGAGAAACCTATTATCATTGCGGATCATCTTCTGACTCCTGATAATATGGGTTCGATGATAAGACTTGCCGACAATATCGGAGCATCGGAGATGTGTTTCCTTGGCGTCGCTCCTACTCACAGCCTCTCGAAAGTGAAGAAAGCTGCTGCAAGTAGCAAGGATAACATAAAATGGTATTACACCGAAGACGATGATTTAAGAAAGATTGTAGGCAATAAAAAGATTGTCGCCATTGAGACATCCGACGATGCAGAATGTATCTACGATTGCGAATTGCCAAGCGACATCGCCTTCATCGTTGGAAATGAAAGTCGAGGTATCAGAGAAGAGATCTTAAAGCAATGTGATAAAATCGTTTATATTCCTGTACCAGGGCCGACACGTTCTTTAAACGTCAGCCATGCCGCAGCAGTAGCGTTATTTGAGTGGCAGAGGCAAGTCTTGGAAAGACTATAAGACCACAAGACCACAAGACTACAAGTATGATTTAAGTTTTATACAAAACAAGTAAGGGCAGCATTTTAAGCTGCCCTTACTTATTGACTTGTAGTCTTGTTGTCTTATTGACTTATTTTGCAACAACAACGCGTTGTACCGAGCTTTGACCAGCGTTGTCTACAACATTGAAGAAGTAAACACCGTTTTCGCATGCGCTCATGTCAACAACATTATTTTGTGTCTTAACAACTTTAATCAATTGACCAACTGAGTTGTAAACAGCTACGTAGTTGATATTTTCACCATCTACTGTAACCATAGCTGTTGTTGGGTTAGGATAGATATTGTAGTTATCGCTCAAGATTTCTCCTACGTTTTCACCCCAAATGCGAAGTGACAATGGTATTTCAAACATTTCTTCAACATTATTGATAGCTAACATAAGTTTAGCTTCGTATGTTTGACCGCTTGTCAATCTGTAGGTGTTAAAGTTAATTTTCATCTTTGCAGATTCGCCAATAGCAATAACGCCATCTACTTTTTCCAATTCTGCCCAACCACCTAACACTGGATTACCAGAGCATGTGATACGAATATGAGTATTACCATAAGATTGGCCGAAGAGATCGCTTGCGAAATAGAATGAGCCATTACCAAGACGGATAACATCACCATAAGGAGCTTTATCATCAATCATACCATCGAATACCAATGGAGCCTGTGGTGATTCTTGAGTTGAAACAGGTTGTAAAAATGAGACTGTAGCCCAAACATTGAAGCCTGTCAACACTACTGGTTCATCTAATTTAGCTACTAAGAATTCACCTGACTTAATCGCACTATATGGCATTGTTTTTTCTGCAAGGCATTCTCCTGGCTGACCATTATAACCTTGACCATAAATACGGAACACAACATCTGAACCTTCAACGATACCAAAGCCACCATTTTCACTAAGTTCTACAAACATATAGCTTATGTGTGTAATTTTTGTACCTGCTACAGAATTAGCATATTCAGAAGCTGGATACATAGCTCCTATTTCAACGGTTGTTGTTTCGGCAAGACCTGACAAACCTAATGCCATACTAGCGTCGCTAAAATTAGCATCATAATTGATAATTGTAGGTTTATTGCCACCTTCGCTAACGCCATAATCAACCCAAGCTGTATAGTCAACAATTGAAGTTCCTGTATTTTCTATTGTCATCTCAACAGATGTAATATCATTGACATCTGCACCAGCTTCTATTTTTTCATCAAATTTAATTTCTGTTGTTGTCTCTCCACTTATATTTTTAAGTGTGATATTGTCCATATAAAAAGCAGAACTTGCAAGTGGAGGGAAGAAATTCATCGCATCGAGTTTACGGTTTGGTGATGTTATTTCATCATAGCTGTCTTTACTCCATTGCCAGTCTACAACACTAACTTCTTCTGCGCCTGGCATTGTACAGAAGAACTCAGCATGGTCATTGTTGATATCTATAAAAAAACGGAAATGCATCCATGCATCATAAACGCAAGCAAGATCAGCTACAGCAATACCGCCAGCATGAACTGTTCCATGACCTGCTGCTGGTTTTGAGTTTGTTCCGTCGTCAGTCAAGTGAAGATAATTTTGCATTGCCCATACTGAACTTCCGCCTTTGAAATCGTGAAGGATATTGTAATAGCCACCTTTACCTTCAGGAACATATACATCGAACTCTATTTCATAAGCGCCAGAAGTGTATCCACCTAAGCGAAGAACTTGATCGCAACCTGGTTTAAAATAAACACATTTTTCACCATTTAAGTCAACAACTTCACCATCTTCATTGCCACCTTCTTTCGATGACCATGTTGTCCAATAGTCAGCACCTTTTTCAGCTACTTTGTCACCAACTTCATAATTATCAAATCTTTCACAGATTAAGAAATCTGCATCTTGCTCTTGTGCGTTCACAGATCCAAAGAAACCGAGTACACACATCATTGCAAAGAGTAATACCTTTTTCATAATAATAAATTTGTAAAAATAATGTTAATTGATTCTTATTAAATAATGTAGTTTATCGTGAGCAAATTTAATACTTTTTCAAGTAATAACACTTACATTATTTATTATTTTTGCAACATATTAAAAGTCTACTACTTATTGACTTAGCAACTTCAAATAATTACAAATGAGCAAATATCAACATATTTTCTTCGATTTAGACAACACTCTATGGGATTTCGACAGAAGTTCCATTCTTGCTTTTGATAAGATTTACGATATTTTCAAGCTTATCAATTATGGCATTCCTAATGCAAGTCATTTTCATCACACTTATTTTGAACATAACAACAGACTTTGGGAGCTTTACCGTCAAGGAAAAATCGACAAGGAATTTCTGAAAATCGAACGTTTCCGTCTGCCGTTGAAAGACTATGGCATCGTTGATGAAAAACTTGCAACAGACTTAGGTGAGAGCTACACCGACTATGCCGCTCGTCTTGTAGCATTGGTTCCTAACACTATGGAAGTTCTCTCTTATCTTAAAGAAAAGGATCACAATATTCATCTTATAACTAACGGCTTTCTCGAAGTACAGTCAATCAAGATGGAGGCTTCTGGTTTGGATAAAATGATTGACAACTCTTTCGTTTCTGAAGTAGTTGGTTTCAAAAAACCTGACCATAGAATTTTCCATCACGCAATGGAAAAAGTCAATGCCTCATTAGAAGAATGTGTCATGATTGGCGATGACTTATCCGTCGACATAATTCCAGCTAAAGAAATCGGGATGACACATATTTACTTCAACAGAAAAAAAATATCCCATAACGAGAAACTCGATTATGAGATAAAAGACCTTATTGAGATTAAGGAGATTCTGTAATTAGAAACTCAAAATTTCAAAACTTCAAAACTTCAAAATTTCTGAGGTTCTGAGGTTCTGAGGTTCTGAGATTCTGAGATTCTGAATTTTACTTAAGGTGTGCCAGCACGCTAATCTTACCTTTCACCTTATCGCCTATTTTGACATTTATTTCTGAGTCTATAGGAAGGAAGAAATCTACTCTTGAGCCGAAGCGTATCAATCCGAACTCCTCGCCTACTTTAGCTGTAGCGTCTTTGTCGACATGACAGATAATACGTCGCGCCATAACGCCTGCAATCTGACGGAAGAGGACCTCTCTGCCTTGCTCATCTTTTACTACCAAAGTATTACGCTCGTTAAGCTCAGATGACTTTGGATTGATAGCGAATAATTTCTTTCCTGGATGATATTTGTAATAACTCACCACACCATTCATCGGGAACCAGTTGACATGGACGTTATATGCCGACATAAATATCGAAACTTGTATTCTCTTGTCATGGAAATATTCTTTCTCTTCCACTTCTTCAATAACGACGACTTCTCCGTCAGCTGCTGAGACGACAGCATTTTCTTCTATTGTAGTAACTCTATTCGTCGGGACTCTGAAGAAAGTAAAACTCCAGAAAGCTATCACAGAACAAGCCACTGTCATGAATATTTGCAACAATTTAATTGGAACGAAAAACCAAAATGCTGCGACAATTACTGCAGCTACCAACACGACTGTTGCAATGACACTATATCCCTTTTTATGAATATACATACTATCAGTTTATTAAATTTAAATACAAGAAGACGAATGGCATTGCCATGAAAGTAGCGTCGAAGCGATCCAAAATACCACCATGACCTGGGATAATATTACCTGAATCCTTGACACCAGCATGTCTTTTCATCATCGATTCTGTCAAATCACCGAGTGTTCCAAAGACCACTACACCTAATGCCAGGAATAGGACTTCTATGTCACTCATATAATTATCAAAGAAAAATACGTTCAATACAAAGCGGTTAAGAACATATGCGAATAACATTGTAAACACAGCACCGCCAATACTTCCTTCTATAGTCTTCTTAGGAGATATTCTAGGACACAGTTTATGACGTCCTATAGAAACACCAGTGAGGTATGCAAAAATATCATTAACCCAAATCAACAAGAATGCAAATATCAAAAGAACCCAACCCTTGTCGGTTCCCATCAAAGTCTCGTTGTAGAACATTGTCATGATTCCGCAAGGCAATGCAACGAATATCATTGAAAGCCATGAAGAACCTACTACTTCCACATAATTATGTTTTTTTGAGAAAAGGGCAATCAATAATGGGATGTTAAAAAATATTGGCAAGACAAAAATACGAGTCTCTATTGAGTCTGGATTTTGAGAATAAAGCGAGAGAAATACGTACAACATTATAGACATAGCTGTCACTATGTTGCTTAATGATTTTCCTTTTTCGTGAGGATATAGATTTGCCATTTCTGCCGAGCCAACACCGACCACTGCCGCAAGCATAAGCACAGCATAAAAACCTCCAAGGATTATACATCCTATAACCACAACGACAAACAGAAAACCAAATATTGTTCTCTTCCAGAATTCACCCATTTTTTCTCAATGATTTACTTATGAATAGACTTTGCAAATTTAGCATTATTAATCGAAAAAAGCTAGAACTTTTTTCTTAAAAATTAATAACGACTCCCAGTCCGTAATTCGTTGCTATAGGCTGTATTTCAACACTTGATATATTACCTATTTTCTCATTAAACTTAACGACGCCTCGACCTATGAAATAACCCAAAGCCGCACCGACAATCACATCGGACGTCCAATGCTCCTTACTGATGACTCGTCCTACCGACGTCATTGTCGCCAAGGAATAAGAAACAATACCAATCCATTTTTTATCAGGATAAAAACCCGATACTATCGTTGCCAAAGCAAAAGACCGCATCGCATGACCAGAAGGAAAAGATGTACTTTCGAATGACTTAAAAGGACCGAGCCAGGTTTGGCTATTGGCTATTGGCTGTTGGCTGTTGAACTCTGAAGGTCGGAGACGACATGTAAGGACTTTCAGTCCAGCAGAGGCCACTTCAGCATAGATGAAACTTTGCAATGCCGCTAACGATAAATTCTTCAAGCGACAATTGTCACTGATAGAACCGAATGCATAAGTCAAGGCAACAGAAGGAAGTATGAAATATTCCTCACCAAAGACATCTGTATATTTAGAAATATTTTCTGACTGATTGTGGTTTAATGATTTATCGACAAGACTATAAATCTCATCATCATAGACGAAAGCCAATGTCGTTGCAACAGCTACACCTCCAAAGACAGTCCAATCTTTCCAGTCATAATGCAGAGGCTGAGAAAGAACCGTCAATCCAGAGTGCCAGTAGGATTTAAGATAAGTTGCTGAGTTGTTGAGTTGTTGAGTTGCAAAGTTGGTTTCAATAGAAGTTGTATCCACAGAAACATTCTGTGAACAAGCCATTCCAGAAAACAACAAACAAAACACCAACAAAAATCTTCTCATAAAAAAACTTAGCAACTTAGCAACTTAGCAACTCACCCTCTTCGCTTCATCCCAAAGTTCGTTCATCTCATCGAGGCTCATATCGACGAGCGACTTGCCGTTTTCTCTAGCTTTATCCTCAACATAATTGAAACGGCTTCTGAATTTCTTGTTAGCCACTTCGAGGGCGTCCATCGGATTTACCTTTATGAAGCGAGAATAATTGACGAGAGCAAACATAAGGTCGCCGAACTCTTCTGTGATACGTTCTTTGTTCTTTTCCTCGCTCTCCACTTCTTCTTTAAGCTCTCTTATCTCCTCCTCTACTTTTTCCCAGACCTGTTCTTTGTTTTCCCAGTCGAAGCCCACACCTGCGGCTTTCTCCTGCATACGATAAGCCTTCACGAGTTCTGGCAATGCATTAGGCACACCGCCGAGAACGCTTCTGTTATGCTCTTTTGTAAGTTTTATCTTCTCCCAATTATCAGCCACTTCTTCAGCACTTTTCACAGAAGTGTCACCGAAGACGTGAGGGTGACGAATTATCAGCTTCTCGCAAATACCGTTGATGACATCATCGATGGTAAATAAATTTCGGTCTTGTGCTATCTTTGAATAAAAGACGATATGCATGATGATATCACCGAGTTCTTTCTTAACATCTTGATAATCCTCATCAACGATAGCCTGACTTAATTCAAAGACCTCTTCTATCGTGAGATGACGCAGACTCTCTATCGTCTGTTTTCTATCCCAAGGACATTCCACTCTGAGTCTGTCCATTATATCTAATAATCGTTGAAATGCTTCAGTTGAACTTTGGCTTTTGGCATTTGGCATTTGGCAGTTATTATCCATATTTTTATTCATTATGATTTTTTTTGCAAAAATAATAAAAGTCACTGAGACTCCAAGTCACCAAGTCATCGAGTTAATAAAAAAAACAATCGTTTAAAACCCATTAAAAATCTCATATTTATTTACTAATTTTGCGGTATGAAAAAGAAATGGTTTTTATTGATTATTTTATGTTTATGTTTTATCTTTAACCTAAACAAAGAAGCATATGCCACAAGCAAGAATGAAGGTGGAGACAAGTCGCCTTTTATGGAGTCTTTTATGCAGAACATGGAAGTAGATTTAAGACTCAGTTATGGTTTTTACATGCATCACCACTACGAGATGGAAGGCTACAGTACTCACTTCCCAATCTTCGAGTTATCGTTGCAGAAACAGACACTTCGGCAAATATATGCACACAGAAAAGAGCTATCAGAGATTAGGGTTTAAGATAGACTTCCACAAACACATCTACGGTATGGTCACGATGACTGTACATCAAGGCACATCGCCGACCTCCTAAGCTTTGGTTTGGGTTTTAACTATAATTTAATGCAAGTATTATGAGAAAGAGTAAAAGAATTATTAGAAAAGAAAGAAGAATTGCTAGAAGAAACGAGAGAAAAAACAATAGAAAAAACAATAGAAAATTCAACAAAATGTTCAATGCCATCCGTCAGTTGTCTGAAATCAACCGTTCATTATATTAATTCCATTGTCAGTTTCATCATGCGAGCCAGCACCTATTACTAATGGAAAAACTGTAACAGAAACTCGTGGTTTTGATGAAAACATCACCGCCATACATGTTTATCACGACATTGATGTAATATTGGTTGAAGATGACGAATTCAGAATTGATGTCACAATAGGCGAAAACCTTGTGGATAAAATTACTAGCACTGTTGAAAACGTTTTCATCAAAGTTATTATATTTATCTATGTACTAATGGGTTATATTGATTTTACCAACCATTTTTGGCAATTATACCTTTATTCGTGGATATAAAGAAAGAGACGTATCAACGTGTGTTTATTTTTAAGGTAACGTTGACGCGTCTCTACTTGGTGACTCGATGTCTTGGTGACTTGGAGTCTTAATATCAATAAGCTCTTGCGAATATCACGCGGCGTTTTGAAGGCTGACCTGAATAGATACATTTGCCATCTTCATAGTCGTCATCCAAAGGAATGCAGCGGATAGTAGCTTTTGTTTCTTCTTTAATTTTTTGTTCTGTCTCTGGAGTGCCATCCCAGTGAGCATAGACGAACATGCTGTTTTCGATTTGAGCTTTGAAGTCTTCCCAAGTGTCGACCTTAACAGTTCTTGACTGACGGAAGTCGAGAGCTTTTTGGAAGATATTATTTTGGATTTCTTCGAGAAGATTTGTGATATAATCTTCGATACCGTCGATTGTGATAGAGCTCTTTTCGAGAGTGTCGCGGCGAGCGATTTCAACAGAATTGTTTTCCACGTCGCGAGGACCAGCAGCGATACGTACAGGCACGCCTTTGAGTTCCCATTCAGCGAATTTGAAGCCAGGTTTTTGAGTGTCACGGTCATCAAATTTAACGCGCATTCTTCTAGCTTCGAGACGTTTCTTCAAGTCATCGCAGTAGTTAAGAACTGTTTCTTTTTGTTCGTCTGTCTTGTAAATAGGAACGATAACAACTTCGATAGGAGCGATTCTTGGAGGAAGCACGAGGCCGTTATCATCTGAGTGAGCCATGATAAGAGCGCCAATCAAACGAGTTGAAACACCCCATGAAGTAGCCCATACATATTCCAATTTATTTTCTTTATTCAGATATTTAACATCGAAAGCCTTAGCGAAGTTCTGTGCGAGGAAGTGAGAAGTACCAGCTTGGAGAGCCTTGCCGTCTTGCATCATAGCCTCGATACAGAATGTCTCTTCTGCGCCAGCGAAACGTTCGTTAGCAGATTTGATACCACGGATAACAGGAAGAGCCATATATTTTTCAGCGAATTCTGAATATACGTCGAGCATCTTACGTGCTTCTGCCAAAGCCTCTTCACGTGTAGCGTGAGCAGTGTGACCTTCTTGCCACAAGAACTCAGCTGTACGGAGGAAAGAACGGGTACGCATTTCCCAGCGGACCACGTTAGCCCATTGGTTGCACAAGATTGGAAGATCGCGGTAACTCTTGATCCAGTTGCGATATGTATCCCAAATGATAGTCTCTGATGTAGGACGAACGATGAGTTCTTCTTCGAGTCTTGCGTCTGGGTCGACGACGACGCCAGCACCATTAGGATCATTTTTGAGGCGGTAGTGTGTTACGACAGCACATTCTTTAGCGAAGCCTTCAACGTGGCTAGCTTCCTTGCTGAAGAAACTCTTAGGAATGAACAATGGGAAATATGCATTGACGTGACCTGTGTCTTTGAACATTTTGTCGAGAGCGTCTTGCATGAACTCCCAAATTGCATATCCGTAAGGTTTGATAACCATACAACCTCTAACTGCAGAATTTTCTGCCAAATCAGCCTTTGAAACAAGATCATTATACCATTGGGAATAATTCTCTTGACGAGATGTTAAATCTTTTGCCATCTTTATTTTGGTATAGTATTTGTATATTTTTTAAAGTGCAAAAATAAAAAAAAATTGTACATATTTATAATTTTAAACAGTATAAAAATGGAACGTTTTAAAATTTTAATCATCGCTGCTGGCCTTTTGCTAACATCATGCTCTACAAGTAATACTGTCGTTAAAGACGATGCTTATTATTCACCTTTCGACAATGATGCAAAAGCAGGCAAAGAATTAGCTGTATCAGACAACGGCACATTCAATACAGCCGGTATCAGCAGCAACTCACAATATGATTATCAAGCATATTACAGCGAGAACACCTCACAAAGACCAAAGGCAGAACCAACCTATGAAAAGACAGAAACCGTGACCGATACCAACGGCGTGGTTTACACTAGCACAGAAATCTATTACGACGACAGTTACAAGAATTCATCCAATTATAGTTATCTCGAAGACACTTACGATTACTATTATGATGACGACGATGACGATGATTGGAACACAAACTTCTATGTAGGATTAGGCTACCCTTACGGAGCTTCTTTCGGATTCAGCTACGGCTATCCTTACTACTATCCTTCATATTATTATAACTCCTATTATTATAACTGGCATTATGATTGGTGGTGGACTCCTTATTGCTATCATCATCATTATTATCCTTATTATCCTGTATATCCTATTTATCCTTCATACCCATCATACAAGCCAGGACACGGACATAAGCCACATCCAGGTGGTGGTCTCGCACCTATCACCAAGCCAAGACCTAACGGACAAGGCGGATTGCATGTAGCAGGAACTACAAAAAGACCTGCGTCAGCAGGAATATCAGCATCTGCTCCTTCTTCAAGACCTTCTAGCAGCGCGAGACCATCGAGCAGTTCAAGACCTTCAAGCACAGCTCGTCCTTCTAGTAGCTCACGTCCATCAAGCAGCAGCTCTTCTGTAAGACCATCATCATCTTCAGAACGTAAGTCATACACACCAGCAAGCAGCAATCGTCAAGTTCGCTCCAGCTCGGAATATGTAAGACCTAACAGCAGCTCTTCAAATAGAAACAGCTCTAGCGTAAACAGACCTAGCAGCAGCTCTTCAAACAGAAACAACTCTAGCGTAAACAGACCTAGCAGCAGCTCATCATCAAGAAGCAGCGGAAGCTTCAACAACAGTTCATCAGGAAGCAGAAGCGGCAGCAGTGTCGGTGACAGCTCTAGACCTAGCGGCGCAAGACGATAAAAACCATTAATTATGAAAAAGATATTTTTGACATTACTAGCATTAGTGCCTTTCTGCATCAGCGGACAAAACATCTATGATGTATATAACTTATCTACATCATATTATCAAGGCACAGCAAAAAGCATGGCAATGGGTAACGCCATGGGAGCAGTGGGACAAGACTTCTCCTCTATAAGCATTAACCCTGCTGGTTTGGGATTGTTCAGAAAACCTACGTTCACATTCACACCTATAATAAACACGACATACACCACATCTGAATTGAACGGCAGCAAGGCCTGCGATTCAAAAGCTAAACTGTCGGTAAATAATGTCGGTTATGTAGGAATAAACAAAAACACTGACAATGTGGTAAACTGGGCGTTCGGTATGAACAGAACCAACAACTTCACAAATAATATTTTCGTCGACGGATATAACGACAGCAATTCTTTGATAGACGCATATTTCGCAGAACTCATCGACAACAAAATATACAACAGAAAAGATTTGGAATCTTACTCTCCTACTTATATTTATCCATTATGGGAGACATATCTCATCAACTTCGAAGCTGACGGATTACTAACCACACCTGTTCCTGCTAACGGCTTACGACAGCTCAGAGGCGTGAGTTCTTGGGGCGGAACCAACGAATGGACCGTTTCAACAAGCATCAACTTCAGCGACAAACTATTCCTCGGTGTTGCTATCAATATGCCACAGGTTTCAAGCAAAAAGATTAGTGAATATAAAGAAGAATTTGAATTAAACTCAAGACAATATTATTGGTTACAAGAAGAAGTCCTCTACACAGAGGGTTGGGGTATCAACAGCAAACTCGGTCTCATCGCTTATCCTTGCAGATGGCTACGTCTCGGTGCCGCGTTCCACACTCCTACTGTATACAACCTTACTGACAGCTGGAAGACATGGACTTACTCACATCTAGACATCGGTGCTTACGAGCTAAACGTACCTACTTCTTATTTCAGTTATTCTTTGATGACGCCATGGCGTGCCAACGGTAGCGTCGCCTTCATATTCGGCAACTTCGGAATGATAACAGCCGACTGCGAGTTCGTAGACTACAGCAAAATAAGAATATCAGATTACGAATACGATTACAGTGAATATAACAACTATATCTCCGAGACATTCAAGCCTACGATGAACATCCGACTTGGAACTGAATGGCGTTATAGAAATATGTGTTTCAGAGGTGGCTACTCGTTCTATGGCAGCCCTTACGGAATCAATGACACTGACTATATGAGAAATTCTTTGTCATGCGGCATCGGTTATACACAACATTTTATGACTATAGATTTAGCTTATGCCTATACTCTGCAAAATCATAACTACAACTTATATTCACAATATACAAACTACTACAACGATGTAGCTCCAGGCTTAATAGTCAACGAGAAAACAAACATACATAGCATCGTTGTTTCCTTGAAATTGAAGCTGTATTGATAAAAACAATTTACTCACAAACGAAAAAAGGTTGCCAAGTAAAATTGACAACCTTTTTCATTTTATATAATTAAAATCAATCTTGTGATTCGTTGTGATACATATCAACGATATCTTGGTCGATTAATATACGGCCACAATATTCACAAACGATGATTTTCTTGTGCATACGGATATCGAGTTGGTGTTGAGGTGGAATCTTGTTATAGCAACCGCCACAAGCATCACGTTCAATCTTAACGACAGCCAAACCGTTACGAGCATTTTTTCTGATGCGTTTGTAAGCTGTAAGAAGACGTTCTTCGATGAGTTGTTCACTTTCTTGTGAACGAACCATAAGTTCTTGTTCTTCTTTTTCAGTTTCTTCAACGATTGATGACAATTCGTTTTTCTTGAGTTCCAAGTCGCCTTTGCGTTCTTCAAGACGTGCGTTTGTTTCATTCAAAGATATCTTCAACATCTCTGATTTCTTTGTTGCATCGTTGATACGTTTTTCGCAAAGTTGAATATCTAATGATTGATATTCGATTTCTTTTGTCAATGACTCATACTCACGATTGTTGCGAACGTTATTTTGTTGTTCTTCGTATTTCTTGATGAGAGATGTAGCTTCTTTAATCTTGTTTTTGTATTCAACGATGTCGTTAGAATATTTTTCCAATTCTTCGTTGAACTTAGCGATACGAGTTTCCATACCTGCTATTTCGTCTTCGAGGTCTTGAACTTCGAGAGGCAATTCACCGCGGATGATACGGATTTTATCTATCTTAGAATCGATCTGTTGTAAAGTGTACAATTCGATAAGTTTTCTTTCAACAGTAATTTCTTGTTCTTCAGCGTTGTGTTTTAAGTTTTCCATATATCTATAATAAATTTAATATTAAACAAAGTAATTTACGGAGTTCGTATTCACCCTCGAAATTTGGACTGCAAATTTAGGATTTTTTTTGAGAATAATATCAGCAAATAATTGTTTTGTGAACTGTTCTGTTTCAAAATGTCCCGCATCAACGACAAGTATTTCATTATCAGCGTCAAAGAAATCATGGTATTTCAAGTCAGCTGTAATGTAAGCATCTGCTCCACAACATTTTGCATCATTTAACAAGAATGCTCCTGAGCCACCGCATATCGCCACCTTTTTGATAGGCTTATTGAGTAATTCAGAATGACGCAACGCACCGACATTTAGTTTTTCCTTAATCAATTTTAAGAAATCATTCTCTGACATTTCTGTCTCAAAAACACCGAACATCCCGCTTCCTATTTGAGTTGCTGAGTTGCTGAGGGTCTGAGTTGCTGAGTTGTTTGGGTGAAGAATACTCAAATCACTCAAACCAAGTTGTTCTGCCAAGGCACGATTCACGCCATAATAACTATTGTCGATATTAGTATGCATCGCTGCGATTGAAATGTCGTGTTTGATAGCCTTGGTGATGATTCTTCCCGTAGTGTCATCGACGAGGATGTTTTTCAAGCCTTTAAAAATCAAAGGATGATGACTTATCACCAGATGAAATGAATTCTCTATTGCCTCATCAATAACTTTTTCGGTAAGGTCTAATGTCAACAACACTTTATCTACCAAAGCATTAGCATCTCCAACTAGAAGTCCGGAATTATCATAGCTCTCCTGCCAATGAATAGGAGCGACTTCTGTTAAATAAGACAAAATTTCAGAGACTTTATTCATTTTTATTTTTTTGCTAAAATACGATTTTTTTGTCATTTCCAGTTTGTTTTTCAAGAAAATAATTGTAAATTTGTTCGATTGATAAAAATTATGAAAAGATTGTTGTTACCCATATCGTTTCTCTATTCTATCGTCTTATTTTTAAGACATAAGCTATACGATTGGAAAATTTTAAAATCAAAGAGTTACAACATTCCAAACATCTGTGTAGGCAATCTTAATCTTGGAGGAACAGGCAAGACTCCGCACATAGAATATATCACGAATCTATTATCTAAAAACTATAAAATAGCCATCTTAAGTCGTGGTTATGGTCGTAATACAAAAGGTTTCATCTTAGCTGATGAAAGTCATACTCATCACGACATCGGCGATGAGCCTTTACAATATTTCAAGAAGTTCAAAGACATAAAAGTCGCTGTAGATGAAAACCGCTGCGAAGGAATGGAACGACTTCTTCAAGAAGAAAATCCTCCTCAGGTTGTGCTCCTCGACGACGCTTATCAACATAGAAAGATAAAGCCTGGACTCAATATTCTACTGACTGACTACTACGATTTATACAGCAAAAATCATTTGGTTCCTGCCGGTAACCTTAGAGATATCAAAAAAGCCGCACAAAGAGCAGATATCATCGTCGCAACAAAATCTCCTAATGTGATAACACCATACTACAGACGCGACGTGGAAAACAGCCTGAAGCCTCTACCCCATCAAAAGGTTTTCTATTCTTACATCGAATACCTCGACTTCAAGCCTTTCAGCAAAATAAGCTACGAGACCGACATCAAAGAAACAAAGACCGCACTTATTCTTTGCGGAATAGCAAACACTTATTCTCTGGAAGATTATCTGAAGAAAAAATATAATACCATATCTAAAATAAAATTCAATGATCATCATAGCTTTACAGAAAAAGACATTGATATGATTATTGAAAGATATGACAGCATGATAGGTAAAAGCAAAGTCATAATCACAACTGAAAAAGATGCCATGAGATTGATAAACTCATCCTTTGTAAGTAGATTCGATGACATACCAGTCTTTGTCTTGCCTATCAGAATCAAATTCCACAAGGAAGAAGGCAATAGTTTCGATGACGAGATTTTAAACTATGTTAAAAATAGTTTGCAGTGATGATTTAATTTTTGAGAAGACATGACAGAGAAGAAGATTTATTTCATCACCGACCTTCATTTGGGCGTACCGACACTTGAAGACTCGCATCAAAGAGAGCTGAAGCTAGTTCGTTTTTTAGATTCCATAAAAGACAACGCCGAGGCTATTTTCCTCATGGGCGACCTCTTCGATTTTTGGTTCGAATACAAGACTGTAATCCCTCGCGGATATGTACGATTATTAGGAAAATTGTCGCAACTCATTGACGCAGGAATTCCTATCCATCTGTTCGCTGGCAACCACGACCTCTGGACTTTCGACTATCTCCAGAAAGAAGTCGGAATTATAGTGCATCGAGAGCCAACGATAATGACATTGAAGGACAAGAAGTTTTTCCTCGTCCACGGCGATGGCAGAGGCCCAGGCGATAATGGATACAAATTCTTAAAAAAAGTCTTTGAATGTAAGTTCAACCAATTCCTATTCAGATGGCTTCACCCTGACTTAGGAATCGGACTCGCTTTGAAATGGTCGCACAACCACAGAGCCAAGAAACTAAAGAAAGAAGCTGAAGGTAATTATTATTCTGTCGTTGAAGACACAATGCTTTATAAATACGCACAAGAATGCGTCAAAGAAAATCCTGACATTGATTATTTCATATTCGGTCATCAACATAAGCCTATGCAGTATAAAGTCGATAACGGCGCGATAGTAACGGTAGTCGGCAATTGGATTCGGGATTTCTCTTATGCTGTGTTTGATGGAAAGGATGTTAAAGTGGAAACTGAGGATTTGAGGATTTGAGGAATTGAGGGTATGAGGATCTGAGGAATTTAGGAACTGAGGGTATGAGGAAGGGATGGTCGCTGAGCTTGTCGAAGCGTAATAATAAAAATAAAAAAATAACGTTACCATATAGCCCTAATGGCTCAAACATATATAGCATACGGCCTCGCCGTATGATTAAAAAAAAGAAACTAGTTAAATTAAAATATAAATATAAAAAAATGGAAATCACAAATTCTTACATCAAGGAAAACGAAAATCGTTTCTTAGAGGAGTTATTCGGTTTAATCCGTATCCCTTCAATCAGTTCACAGACAGAACACAAAGGCGACATGATAAAATGCGCTGAATACTGGAGAGACAGCATCTTAGCAGCTGGCGCTGACAAGGCTGAAGTCATGCCAACAGAAGGCAACCCTGTAGTTTATGGCGAAAAAATCATCGACCCAAAACTTCCTACAGTTTTAGTTTACGGTCACTACGATGTCATGCCTGTCGACCCAATCGAATTATGGAACACCGACCCATTTGAACCAGTCATCAAAGACGGCAAGATCTGGGCTCGTGGTGCAAACGACGACAAAGGTCAGGCTTTCATGCACGCCAAGGCATTCGAGACAATGGTAAAGACAAACACATTACCATGTAACGTCAAGTTCATGATTGAAGGCGAAGAAGAAATAGGTTCTGGTAGCCTCGCAAAATGGATTGTAACAAACAAGGATTTAGTCAAGGCTGACATCATCTTAGTTTCTGACACCAGCATGATTGACCACGAAACACCATCTATCACAACAGGTTTACGTGGTTTGGCATATTGGGAAGTAGAAGTAACAGGTCCTAACGCTGACCTCCACTCAGGATTGTTCGGCGGCGCAGTAGCAAACCCAATCAACACATTATGCGAGATGGTTGCTAAGGTCATGGACGAAAACAACCACATCACTATCCCAGGTTTCTACGATGACGTCGTTGAGGCTACAGCAGAAGAACGTGAGTTGCTCAACATGGCTCCATATAGCGAAGAAGAATACAAGGCAGGCGTCGGCGTCAACGCTTTACGTGGTGAAAACGGATTCACAACTATCGAAAGAGTAGGTATCCGTCCAACATTCGACCTCTGCGGTATCTGGGGTGGTTACACAGGCGAAGGCTCAAAGACAGTTCTTCCTTCAAAGGCATACGCCAAGATTTCATGTCGCTTGGTTCCTAACCAAGACCACGAAAAGATCTCTGTATTATTCAAAGAATATTTCGAAAGCGTAGCTCCAGAATACGTCACAGTAAAAGTCACTCCAATGCACGGCGGACAAGCTTACGGATGTCCTATCGACTTACCAGCATACAAAGCAGCTGAAGCAGCTTATATGGACACATACGGCAAACGTCCTATCCCAATGAAGAGCGGCGGCAGTATTCCAATCATCTCTGCTTTCGAAAGAGTATTAGGTCTCAAGTCAATCTTGATGGGCTTCGGCTTAGGCTCAGACGCTATCCACTCACCTAACGAAAACTACAGAGTAGACCACTTCTTCAAAGGAATCGAGACTATCATCGCTTTCTATCAACATTTTGCAAAGATGCAATAATTGTCAACAGACTACGGACAACGGTCAACAGACCTAATCCAATAATAATAAGGTATGCCACTGATTGTGACATACCTTATTTTTTAGTCCACGATTTTAATCCGCGAAACTGCACGAAATATCACTAAATGATTTCGTGAAAGATTAGTGTTTTTTAGCGGACAGAAAAACGTCCACGAATTCACGCGAATTATAAGTTTTCCTCTCGCAAAGCCGCAAAGGAACGCAAAAGGATATCTTTATAACCAAAAATATACTTAGAATCCAAACAAATTCGAATGAGAGCCTATTCTAATGAGATCGAGTATCTTCAATTCATTATCATCTATTTTAGAATATATTAAAACCCAATCTGGATGAATATGACAATCTCTATAATTTTTGTAGATGCCATGAAGCGGATGATCATTGTATTTCTTATCCAATGGCTCATCCATAGATAATTTTCTAATTACTTCATTCAAGGTTTCTATTTTAAAGGTCTTGTTTTTCAGTGCTAGTTTCAGGTCTTTTTTATATTTGGTTGAGGTTCTAATTTTTCGCATTATTTCTTCATTTTAGTATGTTCTTCTCATAATCTTCATAATCTTCAAAGAGCAAGCCTCCTCCATCTTCAAGCTCTTTCATAGCTTCCAAGGTATCTTCACTCAATGACATCTCATCACTTTTTGTTTTAAAAATCCCAGATGACACCAAAAAGTCTATCGCTTTTCTTGCCACATCACTGCTACCATCATATTCGAATGTTATTGTTGCCATGATAATATTAATTTAATTGATTGATACTACTTGCAAAGTTAAACAAATAAAATAATATCGTGTTGCATTTACAAAAGAAATTTATTTTACATTTTTATCTGTTATCTTCCTTTAACTCCAATTATGCATTATGAATTACAAAAAAAAACTGAGAACCCGACAACTCAGATTCTCAGTTTTAATTATGCATTATGAATTATTCATAAATGTTTCTGATTGAAACTCCGTTGTTGAAGTTTTCGATACCTTTCTTCAAGAAGTCAACGAAAGCGTCTTTATCCAAATCATAAGCGCGTGGGTCAACTAAGAGCTCGCCATTGTGGCCCATGAGGCAGTAGTAAGGTTGAGCATTAGTGTTGAACTTAGAGATTTGGAAGTCAGCGTTAACGCGGCCGATAGATTTCTTTTCTTTACCGTCAGCACCGATGATCCATTCACTTTCTGGGAGTTTTGTTTTGTCGTCAACGTAGAGAGCTACGATAACATAGTCGTTGCGTAACATTTCGAGAACGCGTGGGTCGCTCCATACGTTAGCTTCCATTTCGCGGCAATTAACACAGCCGTGGCCTGTGAAGTCGATATAGATAGGTTTGTTTTGAGCCTTTGCACAAGCTAATGCTTGTTCGTAGACGTAGTAACCTTTAAGACCGTGAGGCAAGTGGAAGATATCAGCATATTTAGGTTCTTCACACAAAACTGTTGATGTTGCTTTCTTTTCTACTTGTTCTGTTTGAACAGAGAGGTTTGACATCTTAGCATCTACATAGTCTATAACCTTTGTAGCGTTTTCTTGGTTGATTCTGTTGAGGTCGAAGTCCATAGTTTGTTGTGGTGGCAAGTAACCTGATAAAGCTTTAAGAGGAGCACCCCACATACCAGGGATCATATAAACTACAAATGTGAAGACAACGATACAGAGGATGAGACGGAATACTGACAAGTGGTGAACGTCAGAGTCGTGTGAGAATTTGATTTTTCCTAAGAGGTAGAGACCTAACAATGAGAAACATACGATCCAAATAGCGAGGTAAACTTCGCGGTCGAGGAGACCCCAGTGGTATGTTTGGTCAGCAACGCTTAAGAATTTGAAGCCGAGAGCGATTTCAACGAAACCGAGAACAACTTTAACTGAGTTGAGCCAGCCGCCGCTCTTAGGCATGTTTTGTAATAATGATGGGAAGAGAGCGCATAAAGCAAATGGGAGACCGAATGCCATAGCAAATACCATCATAGTGATGATTGGAGTCCAGACTTCACCTGATGTTGACTTGATGAGAACTGTACCAACGATAGGACCTGTACAAGCGAAAGATACGAGAACGAGTGTCAATGCCATGAAGAACACGCCACCGAGACCTTTGCTGCTGCTTGTTTTGCTGTCAGTCTTGTTGACCCATGAGTTAGGTAATGTAAGTTCGAAAGCTCCGAAGAATGAAGCAGCGAATACCATGAATACAACGAAGAATAAGATATTTGTTACCCATGATGTTGAGATCCAGTTAAAGATGTCAGCTGTAACGCTGTCACCACCGAAGATCCAAGTGATCATGATGATAGCTGCGATTGGTAATGTGTATAAACCTACGATGAAAACGTAGTACATGATAGCTTTGAAACGACCTACAGCCTTGCTTTCGTCACCGTGTAAGAAGAATGACACTGTCATAGGAATCATAGGGAAAACGCAAGGAGTCATAAGAGCTGCAAAACCCCAGATGATAGCTTCGATGATCAAAGCGATAAGGCTTTCACCGCCAGCTGATGCTTCGTCAGCGTCCTTGATAACAGCAGGTTCACCAAGTTGAACTTCGAATTCGTATTCAAGTTGAATACAGCTTTCTTTGCAAGTCTGACCAGTGATGATACCAGTTACTGTTGCTGCGTCGTCTAATAATTTAACTCTTTGTGTGAAAACAGCTTCTTTTTCAAAGAAATGTTCATCGATTCCAAAAATGTCGCTGTAGTGAACTATAGCTTTTGGTTCTTCAACGCCACCGATACGTTCAATGCCTAGAGTATCGATAAACTCGAAATAGAGAGGCATTGGTCCGCCAAATGGAGTGTTTTGTGAATAAAGATGCCAACCATCTTCGATTTCTGCTTTGAATACGATGTTGTATTCATTCTTGTTTAATTTCTCTGTTTCTACTGTCCATTGTACTGGCTCTAAAATCTGAGCTTTAGCAATGAATGGAACCATCAAAACCAAGAAAGTAAAGAGTTTAAATAACTTTTTCATGATTTTTTTGTTGATTTATTATAATAAATTTAATTAAATTTTCTCTACAAAAAAGTGCGCAAATTTAAGAAAAAAAGTTTAACTCTCTAAATCACATTGAAAAATTACTTTAGTAGAGTCAAGAATTTTAACCTTATCATTGATTCTATATCCGACAACCCATAAAATCAAGCCCTTAGCATCTTCCATAATCCAGACATTACGTTTCTGATATTCAGAGAATCCCAAGTCATTGAAGAAATCGCTCAGCAATTTGGAACCATTCATTCCCAATGGCTTGAACCTATCGCCTTTTTTCCAATGACGCAGCTTCAAAGGAAACGCAATCTTATCCATGTCAAACTGCGCCGCCACCTTAGGGTCTTTTATCAGTTTGAAGTCAGCGTCTTTGACGTAAGTTGAGAATCTGAGTTGCTGAGTTGCAGAGTTGCTAAGTTGTTGAGATTTTAAGATTTTGAGATTCTGAGATTCTGAGATTCTGAGATTCTGAGATTCTATTATAATTTCCTCCTCTCCTTCCCTTTCTTCAAAAATCTCAATCTTATCTTTTTGTACGGATGCAATTAATCGTGGATAAAGTCTGTTGTCTGTTGTCTGTTGTCCGTTGTCGTTATAAAACATCACCCCCGACTTCCCGTTTTTCATCGCTTCAAACATCGACTCTGACTGATCGAAATTGAATCCGAATCTCCTCACCCATTCAAAGAGAAGCTGTCTTCCGTTTTCATTTTCTAGAAAACATTTAACATCGATGCTTCTGCAATCGCCATCGATATGTTCCATCGAGGCGAATTTATCTTCAAGCAGACTTCTATACAAATCATTTTCCGAAGAGAGACAGTCGATGGAGAAGTTCAGGCTCTGACGAGCATTGTTTTTCATCTCATCAAAAATAGGAATGATATTATGACGAATCTTATTTCTGAGATAAACGGTTTCTTGGTTAGTATAATCTTCCACCCATTGAATTCCGTTCTCTTTTGCAAAAGCCTCTATTTCATTTCTGTTAGACCAAAGCAAAGGACGTATGTAGAAGTCGTTTTGTGGTTTCATTCCTTTGAGACCTTTGATACCAGAGCCTCGCAAGAAATTGATGAAGAACGTCTCAATCTGGTCGTCGCCATGATGAGCTAGAGCCACCTTATCGAAATTGTGAATTTCCTTTAACTCTTTGAACCAAGCGTAACGCAGTTCACGCGCTGCCATCTCGATAGAGAGAGAATTCTCTTTAGCATAAGCCTCCGTATCGAAATGCTTTATATAAATAGGTATGTTATTTTCCTCTGCGAATTTTGTCACAAAACGCTCATCACGGTCAGAGTCCTCGCCACGCAGATGGAAGTTACAATGAGCGAAAGCCAGTTGGCTATTGGCTGTTGGCTGTTGGCTGTTGGCTGTTGGCACTTCGACAGGCTCAGTGACCAAATTGAGTTGCTGAGTTGCTGAGTTGCCGAGTTGCTGAGTTGTGGACGAAGTCCGTTGTCCGTTGTCCGTTGACTGTTGACTTAACAAAAGAAGTTTCGCGAGCACCATGGAGTCGACGCCGCCGCTGAGTGCCAGCAGGACTCTGTCATCTTTACTGATGAGATTATGTTTCTCGACAAAACTCTTAAATTCTTTTAACATAAAATATTATTTACCCATGAAATAAACAATGAGGAAACCGATGCTCAAACCTATTGCTCCGCAGAGAAAATAAATCAACAGCTTAGTTGGAGTGAGACCTTCTTCCAAGACCTCGTCGATTTTCTTCTTCACCACATCGCCTACTCTTACGCTTTCATATTCTTCAGTAAGAGAAAACTCAGTTTCTTCAAACACCATATCGCAATCCTTGACAGGCTGCGGTCTCTTTTCAAAATTATAATCTAAAACGTAATTATCCTCAAGAAGGAAACGAACTGCTGTTAGCAGTAAACTATTGAGTTGCTGAGCTGCTGAGTTGCTGAGTTGCTGAGTTGTGGACGAAGTCTGTTGACTATTAGCTGTTGGCACTTCGACAGGCTCAGTGACCAAACCTTGGTGACTTGGTGACTTAGTGACTTGGTGACTACAAAACACCATCGCACGTTTTCCTTCGTTTTGTTTCAACAGAACTTCTGTATCGTTGATTGTTATGTAAGCCTCTATGTTGCTGAGTTGCTGAGTTGCTGAGTTCTGGACGAAGTCTGTTGACTGTTGTCTGTTGACTGTTGTCTCAAAATAAAGAACGAGGAGCGAGACTGCCATCGAACTTAAATCCTCATGAAGCCGGATTATGATGTTACCATCAGCGAGTTGATAAATCTTGAACTCCACATCAGGAGCAAAAGAGTTAGGGTATAATTTTATCCAGTCTTTCAATAACTCTTTGACATCTTTAGCCGTGAGCTGTGAGCTGTGAGCTGTGAGCACTTCGACAGGCTCAGCGACCAAGCCTTGGTGACTCGGTGACTCGGTGACTTATCCTAATATAATCCATATGCTACTTCTTCTGGTTTTTGTTTCTTCTTTTATCTACTGAAAATCCGAAGCCGCCGATTTTTTCTCCTATCGAATAATATTTTCCGTGTGAGTACGTGATGAGGTCGGCTTGGTTGAGCTGGAACTGACCAGTACTTGGGTCGTAGAATTTTGTATCGCCGTTGACAGCAACGACATTAGCGATGAACATATCATGCGAGCCGAGTTCCTTCACTTCCACCACCTGACATTCTATATTGAGCGGCGACTCCGCGACGAGTGGTGCCTTGACGACTTGTCCCTGTTCCGCTGTGAGGTGCATCTCCTTGAATTTGTTATAGTCACGGCCCGAACGCACTCCGCACCAGTCGGTAGCGCGAGCCAGCTCTTCAGTCGTCACGTTGATGACGAACTCTTTAGTACGCGATATTATCTCATGCGAGTGACGTTCCTTACGGATTGAAACGTAGCACATAGGAGGATTGGTGCAGATGGTGCCAGTCCATGCTGCCGTCATGATATTATAGTTTTCGGGACTATCGCCGCAGCTCACCATCACAGCAGGCAGCGGATAAATCATAGTACCCGGCTTGAATGACATTTTCATCGTTGGATTTTTTTATCTTTTGCAAAGATAGAAAAAAGGCCAAAGGCTAAAGGCTAATGACTAAAGTTTTTTTAAACACTAAACTCTGAACTCAGGCACTGACCGATAACTTTTAACTTTTAATTATGCATTATGAATTATGCATTATGAATTAAATTATGGCGTTCGGCAAAGCCGCCGGGCTTTCCGCTATATCTTTGCTCGCACACTCGCAAAGGATGCCGCTTCAATCCCTAACGCGTTGGGAGCTACTAACACCTAGTCGCTAACTCCTAATTCCTAACTAATAAGGCGTTGCCTTACCCTATATTTGTTTCGCCCTTTCAGGGCTCAAATCCAAAAAAGAAAGTAACGAACTGGTTAGTCTCACTAACCAGTTGAAGTTAGTCGCACCTGACGGCAAAAGATGTTTAACTGATGTAATGGACAGTGATGGTGTAATCCTATTAGCGAAGAACATACCCAATAACAAGGTTAACGATTTTCTCGATTGGTTTTTATACAGCGATAACACCATCGACGGACAAAGCAGAAAGAAAGCTGTTGAACCAAGAACCAAGAACCTTGGTGTCTTGGCGACTTAAAAAAATCCCTCAGTTCCTCAGTTCCTCAACTCCTAACTCCTAACTCCTAATTCCTAATTCCTAACTGTATTCGAACTTGGTACGACTGTGGTACGAAGATGGCTGGAAGATGATAGGGAGATTATAGGGAGGAAAGGATTTTTGATATTGATATATAAAAATAATAAAATGCCACAAAAATTACATTACAAACTTAAAATCTAACATTAGAACTTATTTTTATTATGATTGGCTTTTTTATTAATTTGCATTTATTTTCTATTATTTGTCCCAGATTCTCTATATCATTAATTTCCTTGCTTATGTTAAAAATCCAATATTCATTACCAGAAGGTGTAAAACCTAATTTCTGTAGATAGTCATTATTACATGATATAACTTTTTCATCAGCCAATTCAAAAGCATATCTCTTATCTCCTCTATGAAGATATAACATTTTAATATTATTTTCAATCTGACTACGTTGCATTGCTCCTACACGACTACCTCTTCGCACATAGTATATTTTATGTCGTACAATAAGATCCAAATCTCTTTCACTCTTCACATAACCAACGAGCACATTGCAAAAAGTATTATCTAAGCACTTTTTTATCGATACTGCCATTAGATATGATAAACGTGGAGGCACTGCATTACCAACCATTTTATAAGCATCTTTGATATTATCATATATAAAATAAAAATCATCTGGGAATGATTGTATACGCGCACATTCTCGTACACTCAAATGTCTATATTCTGATTCATATCCTATCGCAAATTTTCTTTCATTAGCAGATACATATAACATTTTTGGAGCTTGCGGATGTAATGGCACATTTCCTGCTTGTGCCTGAATCGTAAAAGACTGTTCATTCCATGAACGTACACGATTTCTCGCCATAAATTTCTGAGTAAAACTACCAGTATAATAATCATGGTTTGGAATTTGCTCATCTTTCTGTATAACATTTTCTACATAATAAGGTCTAGGTTGATAATACTTTAAATCACCTATTGCCTGAGCTAGAGTTATATGTTTTTGATTTATGGATACTGGAAAAAAATACTCGACATTGATGTCATCTCTTATACCGACTACAAAAATTCTTAAACGATCTTGAGGAATCTTAAAATCTGCAGCATTAATTAACTTGTATTTAACTTTATAACCAATTTTACTAAACATTCTCAAAAAACCAAGAAAAGTTTCGATATGTTTAGAACAGACCATACCAGGCACATTCTCCATTATAAAGAATTTTGGTCGTTTCCATTTCACTATACGAATATAATCATAAATTAAACGTCCTCTTTCATCATTTAGACCAAGACTCATCCCTCCCAAGCTCCATGCTTGACACGGTGGTCCTCCTATAATACCATCACAATCTGGAATTTCAGATTCTTTTAATATGCGAATATCTGATGTATTTAATACTGTTTGTGGATGATTATACAGATATGTTTTATGAATACTTAAGTCATTCTCATTAGCCCACTTAACGTTAAATCCAGCTCTTCGAAAACCCAAATCTAATCCACCACAACCTGCAAATAACGAAATCACTTCCATATTTAACACCAATTACAATTAATCGTAATAATATTCGCTGGCACTCCCAAGAACTGTATATCAAATTTCAATGATGGTTCAACTAATGTAGAGGCATTATGTATTCTAAAAGACAATGACCAACCATTATTCAAATATAACTCTACTGTATTATTTGAACCTGGTTTAAAGCGTATCGAAATTATTTCCGTTGGCAAATCTGCTTGAGGAATAATAATTGTAGCTCTAGTATTGTTGCCATTCCTATTCAATTCACCTCTAAGATTAAACGCCTGAAATTCAGTAATCTGTCTTCTATCAATAGCTACAACTTTATAGAAATCACGAACACCTAGTAGATAAGAAATAAGTCTTGTGGGCATTGTGTCATCTACCCCATATGCTCTATTCACCTCATCTATAAATGCCATGAGTATTGGTCTATACACCATCTCCTCCTTATCTTGTATGTCCTTCCACTTAATATTTTGATCTTTATAATTTCTTAATCTCATAAATATAGGAGTAACCACATTCCAATAGCTTTCACCACATGGCTGATTATACCATTTAAAACCAAAATCTATAGTTGAACTAAGACGAGAATGTTTTGCTGCAAAATGATTATGTTTCATTGATAATCCTATATTCCAACTAATCGACTCTCTTGTAACAACAATATCACGAACATCACCATCCTCTGCAACTGAATCCTTATTAATTGAGAGTTCAACAACATCTCCGTCACTTCCATCATATTCTAAAATAAGAGGTTCTGCAGCAAACAATGTATCTATAAATGCATTCGCAGCTCTATAGTAAACATTCTGCTCTTCTTCACTCATTGCAAGCCATGCCCTATTTGCAGCCACTATAGATTCTTCATTAATCTCAACTGGACGTATATTGTTAATTCTTTCATACAACTTTACAATACACGCATATTCAAATGCTCTTCCATTATCATTACTTTTAATGCTCATATAACCTCCAATTCTTTTTTAATTGCTAATGCAACTTCATAAGCAAGATTAACAGGCACTGCATTCCCTATCATTTTATATGCATCATTTGTATTCTTATATACAAACTTAAAATCATCAGGGAACCCTTGAATTCTTGCAACTTCACGAATTGTCATTCGTCTATAAAGTTTTTCCAGACCCACTACAAACCTACAATCATTTTTATCAAATTTTACCATCTTTGGTGCCTGCGGATGCAATTGACATTGCCTACCAGAAGCTTGAACAGTGAACGCTTGTTCATCCCATGATTTAACTCGATTACGACTCATAAACATAGGAGAATACGCACCTGTAAAATATTCATTATTATTAATAGCATCTGGATTATGAAGATTTTTTTCTCCAGAAGGAACTGCTGTGAATTGTAAATCCCAAATAATATCTCTAAGTGTAATTTTCTTTCTATCATCTTTCGTAGAGCCTTCTGGAAACTTAAAATTGACCTTTAAATCTTTTCTAAATCCTATATAAAACACCCTCTTTCTTTCTTGAGCAACACCATAGTCTTTAGCATTTACCATATTCAACGTCACATCATATCCACTTTCATTCAACAATGTAAGAATATTCTTTACTGCAGAAGAATGCCTATTGGCAAGCATTCCACTCACGTTTTCTGCCAAAAAAAATTTAGGCTGAACCTTTTTAAGTATTCTAATATAATCATAAAATAATTGTCCTCTTTGATCCTCAATACCACGTAAAGCCCCTGCTTCAGACCATGACTGACATGGAGGTCCACCAATTATACCATCTACGGATAATGGAAATTCATCTTCCGAAATCTTTCTAATATCACCTTCTATCAACTTTGTATTAGGATGATTCACCCTAAACGTTTCATATATAGTTTGATCATATTCATTAGCTACTTGAATATCAAAACCAGCTTTTTCAAAACCTAAATCCAAACCACCACAACCTGAAAATAGAGATACTATACTGTATTTTTTATTTTGCATATTAACGATTTATAAACTTTCAAACACTTACACTTATATCTTAAAAATTTACGAATAAGGGGTACTTAATAAATTTATTTAAGTGCTTATCTTTTTTTACTGCCTTACAAAAGTAAACATTTTCAAAAAAACAAAAAAGGAAAAAAAACATAATTATTTTTAACATTTCAATTTCAACTCAATGACCAATTAAATTGAAAAGTTTTTCAATACTTGTATTTAACAACATCTTATCACCAAAATGATTGTCACTTTTATGAAATGCAAATCTTATTCTTCCTTCTTCTTCAACTTCTGTGATATTTATTTTCCTGATATAATCTTTTGCAGAATAATTATAATTTAGAGCACATGTCGTTTCCGCATTATCTACGATGTACAGATACCCCAATATATATTTAAAAAACAAGATAATAAAACAACATCTATCTCTATCATGAATATCAATTTTACAAACATTTAACATCGGTTCCATGATTTCATCTTTACTACATCCTAGTCTTACCAAAATTACAAGTAATCTTAATATTCCTAAATGAAGCGTATATTCTTTCTCATTAAACACAATCCTTTTTTGAGAATATATTTGCGAATCTACATTGTGACACGCTTGTTCTATTTTTCTAATAGTGTTTTCTTCAATAGCTTTAGCTGGCACTAATTCCTTTATCAATTCTATTTCCATATCTGTAGTATCAGACAACAACGAATATATTCGTAAGATATACTCTTCTTTAATTTCTTTTAAGGAATACTTATAATATCCCTTGGAAGAAAACTTGTGAATGTAACCTTCAAAATCCGTTGAAACGCCATAAAAATGCTCATATATTTTCTTTGTGTTTTCATAGTCAAGAACAAATACTATATTGTCGAAATTGAATTTGTTGTCACATAAATTTTGCTCCTTCCCTCCATTGTTGTAACAATAATCTAAATGAGCAGAAAACACATTCATGATACGAAACAAATGAGCTGGATCCAATCTATCCATATCTTCCACAACTAGAACAATCTTTTTGTTAAATGCATTCTTAAAATAGTTTATGTTGTCTTTTATAATTTTCGTATAAACATCCTCCTCATAAATCTTTGATGAGCAATCAACTTTTTCAATAAATTTGTCTATTTCAGAAACAATATCATTTTCATCTTTAATCCTAACAATTTCTTTTCTAATCGAATTTATAAGTTTCACACTTTTGATACCTGCCATAAACGCAGATATTAAATTAGTTTCAAAACCCAACTGAGATATTATCTCAAAAATATTTTCAAACAAAGCAAGTCCTTTACCATTACTTCTGATATAATAATACAACAACTCTTCTTTCGAAATATCATATTGAGGTTCTATCATGTTGTCAATTAACATCTGAGCCAAAATATCCCTTTTAATCAAATCAAGAATGTCTTTATTATCAAGTATCTGATAATTGACAGGATGTATTGTAATAAAAGCATAATCATTACTAACAGATTCATCTTTTGCCAATTCATTGAGGAAATAAGACTTACCATCTCCAAATTTGGCAGAGAGAATAGTTCTTGGATGTGAATCTAAATGAATTTTAAAATCTTTAATTTTTGCATCGATTGGTATAATAAAATCAGCCATGTTGTTTTTGTGTTTTATGGTTATCATTTACAAAGATAATGTTATTTTAGATTAACTTATTTTTTCACATTTTATTAATAATAGAATAATTATTTTTCCGAAGTTTGTAATCGTTATTTCAATTTGTCACTTATGAACAGAATTATCATCATCGGAAACGGCTTCGATTTGGCTCATGGTCTTCCAACTAGCTATAAAAATTTTATCAATTGGTATATGGATGAATGGGTGCAAAAACTAAGGAGTTGCCACCAACGTAGAGAATCTGATGAATTATGTGAATACAGATCAATGATAGGTGATTGGTATAATATTTTATTTGAAAACTATAATATCATAACTAAACAACCTGATGGAAAATCTTTAATATCTCTTATAAAAAGAAATACCAACTTCCAATATAATCAATCTCGCTTTTTAGAAGCAATCACAAAATGCATAGAGAAAAACAATTGGGTTGATATCGAAAAAGAATACTATAATCTTTTATCAAAAGATTTCGAATCATCTAACAACGAAAGTATAGAACAATTAAACAGAGAGTTAGAATGCCTTAAGAACAACTTAATAGCATATCTAAACGAAGTGGAGAAAAGACTCATTAACGAATACATTATAGACAACAACATTAAAGAAAAAATATTTGAACCAATAAATCCAAGAGATATTTCCGTTAATGCCAAGAAAAACATTTGGCCAAATTTTGTCAAAAGACGCCATAGCAACATAGAAAATTTATATGATTTACTAGAAAATTATTTAAACGACATTAAAATTCCAATAAGCAATATAATAAATTTTAATAAAGAATATGAATACCAAATAATGGATATGGGGATAAATAGCGTTAATGATGATGATCTACCTAAAGAATTATTATACCCAGATTCCATCCTTCTTCTTAATTTCAACTACACAAAAACAGCTGATTTATATCTACCTAATGAAGATATCTTTAAAGTAAATCATATTCATGGGAAGTTATCTAATCCTGAAAGTATAATATTCGGTTACGGAGATGAACTGGATGACAATTACAAGAAATTGCTAAAAGACAACAATAACGAATATCTTAAGAACATCAAATCTATCAACTATCTAAATTATACTAATTATAGGGAGATGTTATCTTATATAGAGTCTGCTCCGTATCAAATCTACATCATGGGACATTCTTGCGGTTTGTCGGACAAGACTTTATTAAACACTTTATTTGAACATGAAAATTGTGTATCTATAAAACCATTTTATTATATAAATGCAGAAGGTCGTGACAATTACACAGACATCGTTCAAAATATATCAAGAAACTTTACCGACATGAAACTCATGAGAGATAGAGTAGTTAACAAAACTTTTTGCGAAGCTTTAAAATAAAAATCCATCCCTATGCTCCACTCCTACCTCAACTATTTTTCAAATTTGCATTCAAACAAATTAAAAGGCATGACCGCTCCTCATAAGGCAATCATGCTCATCAGTGTTATCGATATGATAGCAAATGGAAAAATCACTTCTAACAAAATAGAATTAACAGAAGAACTTGAAGAGTGTTTCTTAAGGAATTGGAAACATTTTGTCAAAGAAGATTCTATATTCAAACCGAAAGCAGGAACGCCGTTCTGGCATCTTCATTATGAACCTTTCTGGAAATTAGTTCCATTCTATGGCAGTGAGGAAATCATATCTCAACTGAAAAAATCAAATCCGTATTCTCCGGGGACAATACGAAAATATATCCGTCATGCGGAAATTGATATAGAACTTTTTGAACTTCTAAAAAACGAAGAAAATAGAAATGTATTAAGAGAAGTTTTAGTAAAGTCTGTAATTAATTAAATCTCACCTCTTCACCTCCACCAAGCTTTCTCCAAAGAATGTGGAAAGCATCGCTAATGTACGAAGCGTGAAGTTGTGATGTCCGCTCAAAACAAAAAAATCCGCTACCTCTCAGTAACGGATTCTTTATTATATCGAACATCAAACCTCGTCGTTCAGAGATAGAAAATTATTTTTATTCACAATGCTTCTTCCGAGTTCTTTTTCTGTTTGCTCTCTTGCTACGCCTGCGACACGTCCTCCTCTTTTTACAATATTTTTGCTCTCTAAAAAAGTATTTGGTTCTTCTTTTTCTGAAATTTCTGTCGTAACACGCTCTCCCAACATTGTAAAAATTAGTTCCAAATCATCCATGTGGTCTCTGAGGTTCTGTCTTTTATCCAAACCTTTAAGTTCCTTATATTCAGATGGTGTCATACCAAAAGTAGCCTTTGAAATTTCTGCTGTCAAAATAGCAAAATCATGTTCCTCTTTGATTCCTCTCTTTTTCCATTCATCGGTAAGATTTTGTCTAATAGCTATACCTCTTAAACGTTTGTCAATCCAATCCTTAGAATATCCTTTCTGTTCGTATATCATTTTCATACGTTCCTGAGCCAATTCTGGATTTTCAATTTCCAACATTCTTTCATATCCAACAGTTGCAAGCCACTGTTTGAAAGGTTCCGCCTTAGGCGATGGTATAGATTGAATTATTCTAAACAGAGATTTAACATTAGCACAATCTGTAAGATATCTTTTACCATCAGTGCTCTGCAATCTCAGTTGTACCCAAATTGGGTACAACTCATATTGTTTCAAATCTCGATCTTTCATTTTTCGCCAATATTGTCTAGGATTAGGCGATTCTGTAAGTATTTCAACAACATCAACTACTGAAAAATACCATTGTTCCTCTTCTTCAATCCATATTGAGCGTACCTTTTTATCTTGAAATAATTTAATGCTACTCATAATCTATCTGATTTACCTTCACAATAATTCCATTCAAACAACAATATTGTCTCTCCACAAAAGTATAAAGAAAAATCTTCGCTTTTACAATTTTAACTATTTTTAACTTTATGTGGTTATTTGGCAAGTTAACGGAAACGAGCGATAGTTTATATTTTCTTTCTAGTTCTAAAATATAATAACAAAAAAAATCCGCCACCTCTCAGTAACGGATTCTTTTATTATATCAAACGCGACAAATCGCATCCCTACAGTTTTCAACTTTCTATATATGCTTTTCTTTTAACAATCATACTTTTCGAATTAATGTCACATGTGACAGTTTTCAGAAGACAAAATTACATATTTTCAATTAAAATCAATCACATAACTAATACTTTTTTTTTACAAATATTATTATCAAAATTTCAAACATGTCTAGCCTATAAATTTATTCAATAATTATGAATTATTTTAAAAAAATCATACTCATTACCTTTTAACATTCAAACAAAAAAAATCCGCTACCTCTCAGTAACGGATTCTTTTATTTATTGGACGCAGCAAGCCACGTCCCTACTTGGTGTCTTGTAGTCTTGTTGACTTGTAGTCTTATTCAATATCCCATGTGCTGCCGCTGTTCAATAAGTCGTCAACGCATTTGATGCTTGATTTTGCTGTTTCGTTTTCGATAACGCCGTCCAAGCATTGGTTGTATGTTGGAGCGTCAACGTTACGGATAACGCCTATAGCTACTGGGAACTCAGGTGGTGCCATGTGTGCTAACATCATGTGGATACCTGTAGTCTTTTCTTTTTCGTCGTGTACTAAGATGTCGGCTTCTGTAACACCGTTTTCACCTATTGTAGCTACTTCAAGACGGTTGCCTCTAAGAACGATACCTTTGTCGCGGTTCTTGCCGAAAATCAATGGCTGGCCGTGAACGCACTTCACTTGCATATCGTCGCGTACTTCCTTAGCTGTGATGTTTTCGTGGATACCGTTTGAGAATATCATACAGTTTTGAAGAACTTCAACAACTGAGAGACCGTCGTGGTTCTTAGCTTGGTGGCAGATGTCTGTGAGTTCTGCTGTGTTGACGTCAACGCCACGAGCGAAGAATTTACCGCCAGCGCCGATTACGAGTTCACCAACGTTGAATGGATCTTCGTATGTTCCTTGTGGAGATGTCTTTGTGACTGTGCCACGGAATGTACATGGTGAGAACTGACCTTTTGTCAAGCCGTAGATACGGTTGTTGAAAAGAAGGAGGTTCATGTCGATGTTACGACGTACGGCGTGGATGAAGTGGTTACCACCGATAGCTGTACAGTCGCCGTCACCTGTGATGACCCATACGGAGAGGTTAGGATTAGCGAGTTTCACGCCTGTAGCAATAGCTGCTGCACGGCCGTGGATGCTATGGAATCCGTATGTGTTCATATAATATGGGAAGCGTGAAGAACAACCGATACCTGAAACAACGACGATATCTTCTTTTTTCTTTCCTAATTTTGGAAATACGTCTTCAACTGCTTTCAAGATTGCATGGTCGCCACAACCTGGGCACCATTTAACTATTTGATCGCTTACGAAATCTTCTTTTGTAAGATTAACAACCTGATTGTTATTCATATTTTCCATAGTAGTTTCTTATTTTAAAAGGTCATTAAACTTATTTTCTAATTCGGCTGTCAAGAATGGCAAGCCTTGTACCTTATTATATTGTTCGTAGATATGTCCAGGGTGTTTCATACGCAAGTAGTTTGCGAATTGACCTCTGTTCATTTCACAAACGACGATCTTCTTATGACCGCTCAACACTTGTTCTGTGTTCTTTGGAAGTGGAGAGATGTGACGGAAGTGAGCGTGTGCTACTGACTTGCCTTCAGCAATCATCTTTTCAACAACTGAAAGAACAACACCGTAAGTGCCGCCCCAGCTTACTACGAGAAGGTCAGCGTTAGGGTCGCCGATGATTTCTTGTTCTGGGATGTAGTTTGCTACGCGGTTAACTTTTTCTTCACGGAGCTCTGTCATGAGTTCGTGGTTTCTTGGGTCGTGAGAAACGTTACCTTTGCCGTTTTCTTTTTCGAGACCACCGATGCGGTGACGTAAGCCTTCTGTTCCAGGGATAGCCCATTCGCGGCGTAATTTTTCTTCGTCACGACGATATGGTTGATATTCTGGGTCGTTAGCTTTAGCGATTGGAGGAACGATTGCTGGAAGGTCAGCAACTCTTGGGATACGGAAGATTTCTGTACCGTTGCCGAGAGCACCGTCTGTCAACAAGATAACAGGTGTCATGTGTTCCAATGCGAGTTTACAAGCTTCGAATGCTGAGTAGAAGCAGTCGACTGAGCTCTTAGCTGCTAATACGATGAGAGGAGCGTCGCCATTGCGGCCGAATAAAGCTTGTGTCAAGTCGCTTTGTTCTGTCTTAGTAGGAAGACCTGTTGAAGGACCGCCACGTTGTACGTCGATGACGACGAGTGGAAGTTCTGTCATGACTGCGAGGCCAAGGGCTTCTGATTTAAGAGAGAGACCAGGACCTGAAGTTGTTGTCACTGATAAGCAGCCAGCGAATGAAGCGCCGATTGATGATGTGATACCAGCGATTTCGTCTTCAGCTTGATAAGCCTTAACTTTTAAGTCTTTATGTTTTGTGAGTTCAACCAAGATGTCTGTAGCAGGAGTGATAGGATAAGAACCTACGAATAATTGGCGACCTGAGCGTTCGCTTGCTGCCATGAGACCCCATGCTGTTGCGACGTTACCAGAGATGTCGCGATATTTTCCTTTAGGAAGTTCAGCTGGTTGAATACGATATGTGTTAGCAAAGATTTCGAGAGTGTCAGCGTAGCTGTAACCAGCAGCGACAACAGTCTTGTTTGCTTCAATAACCTGAGGTTTGTTTTTGAATTTTGTTTCGAAATAATGGTTAAGCTGAGTAATGTCGCGGTTGAAGAGGTACATCACGATACCGAGAGCGAACATGTTCTTTGACTTAAGCATTGATTTTCTATCCATTCCGAAGTCTTTCAAAGCTTCCAATGTGAGTGATGAGATAGGAGCCTTGATAACTTTGTATTGGCTGAGAGTATCATCTGTTGTTGGGTCAGCTGCATAACCAGCTTTCTCGAGAGATTTGTCAGTCAATGAATCGACGTCGAAAATGATTGTTGTACCTGGTTTCAACCAGCGCATGTTAGCTTTGATAGAAGCTGGGTTCATTGCTACTAACACGTCACAGAGGTCACCTGTTGTGTGTACTGGTTTGTGTCCGAAGTGTACTTGGAATCCAGAAACGCCAGATACTGTACCTTGTGGAGGACGGATTTCAGCTGGATAATCAGGGAATGTAGCGAAATCGTTACCGGCGAATGCTGTTGAGTCTGAGAACAAATTACCAGTCAACTGCATACCGTCTCCAGAGTCACCCGCGAAACGGATAACTACTTGTTCGAGTTCTACAACTTTTGATATTTTTGTCATGATAAACTATATTAATGTTGTATTAATTTTGATTAAGCAAATTTTCTGCAAATGTAGTTATTTATTGTTATCAAGAGACAAAAAAATGAATAAAAAAATAAAGAAAAGTTTTTTTAATTTTTTTTGATTTTATACCGATTATCTTTATATCTTTGCACCAAATTCAAAATTAAAAAAATTATTATGGCTTACAAAATTTTAGACAATTGTGTAGCATGCGGTACTTGCATTAACGAGTGCCCAGTAGGTGCTATTTCTGAAGGCGACATCTATGTAATTGACGCTGATTCATGTGTTAGTTGTGGTTCATGTGCAGGTGCATGTCCAAACGATGCTATCGTCGAAGATTAAGAATTAAATTTATTCGTTAAAAGGGAAAAAAGCTCGGCAGAATTCTGTCGAGCTTTTTTTTAATTCATAATTCATAATTCATAATGCATAATGCATAATTGAATCGAAAATAATTATGAATTGGAACTAAGATCTATATTTTCTTTAATCTGATTCATCACTTTATCCAATGCCATCAGGTCTTCTTCTTTTATATTTTTCAAGACGTTTCTCATCATGCCGATGGCGACTTCCGTTGTCTTAGTCTTCAGTTTCATTCCTTCTTCTGAAACTACTATATTGTTGACTCTTCTGTCGGTCTTGTTGACCTGACGATAAACGAGCCCTTTCTTTTCTAATGAGTCGATGAATTTTGTAACCGAATTCTTGTCTTTCTGAATTATGTCGGCAATGGCTTGCTGCGACATCACTTCGGCGTCCCACAAGATGTCCATCACAAGATATTGTTCTGGAGTGAGGTTAATGCCGTTGCGAGTGAGTTCTTTGGCGAAATATTTTATCAAAGAACAATTGACGATGTTGATGTAAACTGCTATCTTTTTTATTAATAACATATTATTTTATTTTTTTAAGTGGACTATTGGGTTCGTTAGACATCATCCGGTATTCTACTCTATCTGTCACGCGTGGCAGGTTTCTGCTTGCAAAAAGCGTCGCTTTGCCAAGCGGTGTCAGTACCATCTGAGCTCTTTTTCTCATGATGCCTCGCGCCAAAATTCGTGCCACTCTTTCAGCTGACATCATTTTTTCTTCATCACGCGGCGTCTCCCCTTGCGGACTACCATCTGCAGTCAAAGCGACGTTACGGATATTGGACGCAGTGAAGCCTGGAGCGAAGACCAAAACATTCAGTCCATCGTATAAATGTTCGATGCGCAATGTCTCCAAAAATCCTCGCACCGCAAACTTAGAAGCGGAATATGCAGTGCGCGCTGGAAGCCCGACATATCCTGCAGTAGAAATGACTCCAACGACAGTGCCCTTACTTTCAAGAAGATACGGCAAGGCGTATTTCGTACAATAAACAGTTCCCCAGAAATTGGTATCCATCAGCGAGTGCATAACATTCAAGTCTAAATCCTTAAAGACAGCCCTCATCGAGATGCCTGCATTATTCACAAGAATGTCAATCTTACCAAATGTCTCGATTGTCTTTTCTATAAGATTTTTACAATCTTCTTCTTTGGTGACATCGGTTTTAATGCATAAGAACTTAGACTGTTGACTCTGACACTGACTTTGACCATTTAGTTTTGAATCTGACTGTTGACTGTTGACCGTTGTCTGTTGACCTAATTCTTCCGCTATTTTTTCAAGTTTCTCGATGGAACGTGCAGCAAGCACGACTTTTGCTCCGAGGGATGCAAAATTACGAACAGAAGCCAACCCGATTCCCGAGCTGGCTCCTGTCACTATAATAACTTTATCTTTATAGAAATTCTTCATATTAATAATGTGTTTACCAAATTGCCATATTCGGCATTTCGTCAGAGTCGTACTTACCTTCAGCAAGTTTTCTCTTGACATCAGCAAACGCATTCAATGTGTAGTTTACATCTTCCAATGTGTGTGCTGCAGTCGGGATGATTCTGAAGATAATCATACCTCTTGGGATAACCGGATATGTAACGATAGAACAGAAAATCTTGTAATTTGTTCTAAGGTCTTTCGCAATTTGTGCAGCTTGTTCTTCATTACCTGGCAAGAAGATTGGTGTGACGCATGCTTCGGCTGGTCCGATTTCAAAACCTAAGTTACGGAAGCCGTCTTGCAAAGCGCGTGTCACTGTCCATAATTTCTTACGAAGCTCATCGCCTTCTGCGCTTCTGATTATTTCGAGACGCTTCAAGCAGCCTTCAACGATTGGCATTGGCAATGACTTGGCGTACATCTGTGAACGCATGTTGTAACGTAAGTAGTCGATTACATATTTAGGACCAGCGACGAAACCGCCGATTGTTGCCATTGACTTAGCGTAAGCACCGATGTAAAGGTCGATTTCATCCATGACGCCGAAGTGTTCTGACGTACCGCGACCTGTTGGTCCCATAACGCCGAAACCGTGAGCGTCGTCGATGAGGATACGGAATTGATATTTTTTCTTCAACTCAACGATTTGATCCAAGATGCCGAGAGCACCTGTCATGCCGAAGACACCTTCAGTGATGAGCAAGATACCGCCGCCAGTCTTGTTGACTATTTCTGTTGCACGTTTAAGAGCGTTTTCGCAACTTACTATATCGTTGTGTTTGAAGTGGAATGATTGTCCGAGGTGAAGACGTTTACCGTCGATGAGACAAGCGTGAGCTTCAGAGTCGAAGACGATGACGTCGTGGCGTGTTGTCAAAGCGTCGATTGTTGAGACGATGCCTTGGTAGCCGAAGTTGAATTCGTAGGCTGCTTCTTTTCTTTCGAAGTCAGCGAGTTCTTGTTCTAATCTTTCGTGGAGACGAGTGTTGCCGCTCATCATACGAGCGCCCATTGGATATGCCATGCCCCATTTTGCAGCAGCCTCAGCATCAACCTTTCTGATTTCTGGGTGGTTAGCCAAACCGAGGTAGTTGTTCAAACTCCAGTTCAAGACATCAACGCCATTGAAACGCATGTGAGGTCCCAACTCACCTTCTAATCTTGGGAAAACGAAATAACCGTGTGCACGGTCTCTGTATTGACCAATAGGACCGCCTGAGTCCTTCGCTATTCTTTCAAAAATTTCCATTTTATTCTTAGTTAAATTAGATTCATTTTTTCAGTCGTGCAAAAATAGTAAATATATTTACTTTACCAAATTGATTTAATAAAATATTTTATCATTTTTTCGGATGCTTTTAAAAATTGTTATATTTTTGCATCCGTTTCCGTAGAGACGCAAAATATTGCGTCTCTACTACCGGTGGTAATTTAAAACATAAATATGATAAATTTCAAAGACAAATACGCGCTTGTAACAGGAGCGAGTTCCGGGATAGGAGCCGCGATAGCAAAGCAGCTTTCGAAAGAAGGCTGTAACTTGTTCCTGACGGGTGTCGACAAAAACCGATTAGAAGAAACCAAGAAATCGTGCGAGGCTTCTGGTGTTAAAGTCTTTACCAAAGAATGTAATTTTGAAGAATATTCAAGCATAGACGATTTAGTTCAATTCGTAAAATCGTATAACACCAACATCGACCTTTTTGTTTTAAATGCTGGAATCTCACAAAGAGCAAAAGCCTTTGAAACCGATTTCGAGACCGACAAAAAAATAATGCAAATCAATTATTGGAGTGCTGTCTATCTCATCAAACAATTCAAAGACGAAATCGTAAACTCAAAACATACAAGCATTTCTGTCACGACATCGCTTGCCGGTTTGTTCGGTTTCCCGTTAAGAACATCATATTGCTCATCAAAACATGCCTTGTTCGGATTCTTCGAAGCTATGGATTTGGAATACGACAACGTGAGCGTAACGTTCTTAATTCCAGGAAGAATCAACACCAACATCAGCAAGAGCGCGCTTCTTGGCGACGGGCAGCGTTACGACAAAATGGACCCTGGTCAGGCGAATGGACTCGATGTTGACAAAGCTGCTAAGGTTGCAGTCAAGGCAATCAAGAAAAAGAAACACAGAAAACTCATTGGAAAATACGAGTTATTGATGGCACATATTAATAGGTATTTCCCAAGTCTTTATTACATACTTTCAAAACATATTTCACCAACTTAATTTTAAAACAATGAAAGAAAAAGTCATATGCGGAATTCAACAAGTAGGCGTCGGCGTTGAAGAATTATTAGAGCCATGGAAATGGTATAACAAAGTTATGGGGTTCGAGATGAAAATCTTCGACGACGAAGGCGTTGCAGAGAGAATGCTTCCATACACTGGAGGCAAGCCACAGCCACGACGCGCAGTCTTGGCATTCAACCCTCGCGGTGGCGGCGGCTTCGAGGTGTGGCAGCCTAAAGGAAGAAAGGTAAAATATCCAGAACGCCCTCTCCTACTCGGCGACTACGGCATCGACATCTGCAAGATTAAAGCTAAAGAAGTAGAGAAAGCCTACGCCAACCTTAAAAACAACGGAGCTACTATGCTCAGCGAGGTATGCGTCTCTCCTTTCGGTTTCAAGCATTTTTATTTCAAAGACCCATGGAATAACATCTTTGAAGTGGAACAAAACGACTACGCATTCATCGATGACAAAAACCTTAGCAATGGCGGCGTAAACGGTGTTGTTATCGGCGTTAAAGACATGGAGAAATCTATTGAATTCTACGGAAAATTGTTAGATTACGATACAATCGTCGGTGATGTCACTGGCACTTTCGACGAATTGAAAAACATCAACGGCGGCAATGATGAATTCCGTCGCGTTATGTTGAAACGCTCGAAACCTATTCAAGGTCCTCTCTCTGGTATGATGGGAGATTCACATATTGAATTAATCCAATGTAGGGACGCGGCAAGCCACGTCCGTACTGGAACGTTAGAAAACAGATATTGGGGCGACCCTGGCTACATCCACTTATGCTTCGACGTCCGTAACATGGATTGCATCAAGGAAGCTGCTGAGGCTTTGGGACATCCTTTCGTCTGCGACGGCGGCCGCGACTTCGACATGGGAGATGCCAACGGACATTTCACTTACGTTGAAGACCCTAACGGCACATTGATAGAATTCGTCGAGACATTCAAGGTTCCTGTCATGAAGAAATTCGGTATCTATCTCAACTTAGGAAACAAAGACGACTACAAGCCACTTCCTAAAATCATGACGAAAGCCATGAGATTTAGCAAGATTAAACCGGAAAAAATTAAATAAGAAATTCAGAATCTCAAAATCTCAAAACCTCAGAATTTCAGAATTTATTTTGAATTTCTGAGGTTTTGAATTTCTTAGTTTTAAAAACAATAAAACCATCCCTTCAACGTTTCCTCCAAAAAACTTAGAGTCTCGGTGACTCGGTGTCTTAGTGTCTTAAAAATGAAACGTCTTGTCTTAATCGGAATAATCTTTTTAAGCTGTCTTTCTTTGAAAGCTCAGAACAAATATTTCCCGATAAAAGGAAGCATCGTTTCTGCCGAGAGTCTCTCTCCTATTCCCGACGCTCATATTTTAAGCGAGCTATCGCATTACGGAACAACATCTGATTATGAAGGGAAATATTCAATACAGACTAGAGAAATCGATACTTTAAGAATTAGTTGCATCGGTTTCGTTACAAAATATATTAACATAAACCACGACAGCATTGATGCAAAAAATTTTATAATCTCATTACAGAGAGACACTATCTTATTAGATGAAATCGATGTTAGTCCTTATTATAATTTCAGCACCGTCAAGGAAATCGTACGCAATGCTCCAATCGAAAAGCCTTTTATCGTCCAAGGTGCCAACGAAAATATCGAGGATTTTTTATATCAAGAGCCAAAGGAAATTCCTGACGACAAAGGAATTCTCAGTCCCATTCAGACTTTGTACAACCGTTTCAATAAAAAGGAACGACTGAAACGCAAACTAGAAAGAAACAGAAGGAAGTATTTGAAGGATTCTGAAACTGTTGACTATTGAACATTGACCATTAACTATTGACTATTAACTATTAACCATTAACTTAGGAGCTTAGTGACTTAAAAAAAAGAGCCGCTTAGTATAAGCAGCTCTTCCCTTAGTCTTTTGTCCTTAGCCTTTAGCCTTATCAAAGTCCTAATTTTGTTTTAACATCAGCTGTGATGTCGATTGCGTTGTCACCGATATAAACAACTGCGCCAGCTGCTTTATCGAAGATATATGTGAAACCTTTTTCTTTACCTACAGCATTAACAGCATTTTGTACTTTTTCAATAAGTGGAGAAATCAATTCCATTTGTTTGTTTTGTAATGCCATGTCAGC
>JBGVET010000029.1:0-51093 GCA_045120395.1 Candidatus Limimorpha sp. | reverse complement strand
GATGTTCAACAAGAAATATCTCTACATCGTGGCTGTATGTTCTGCTGTTGCCATCCCGATAAGTTATTACATCATCGACAGGTGGATGCAGCAGTTCGCCTATCGCACCGAAATGTCCGTCTGGGTTTATGTCGTCGCAGTCCTGACAATAACGATAATAACCATCGTGACAGTTACGCTCCGCTCATGGAAAGCAGCAAACGAAAACCCAGTGGAGGCAATTTAATTAGGAGTTAGGAATTAGGAGTTGGTTGGTAGAGACGTATCAATTACACCATAAAAAATAAACAATATGTAATTGCTGCGTCTCGTGAATGAGGAATTGAAAATTTAAAAGGAAAATTGAAAATAAATAAACTGGTTTAAGGTTTAATGCTTAAGGTTTAAGGTTGGAATTTATAAACTTAAAAACTATTAACTTAAAACCTAAAAACTACTCTAAACTCTAAACCATAAACTCTAAACTAAAAAGAATATGTACATCAAAAATTTCATCACATTATTACGCCGATATACAACATCGTCATTGTTGAATGTAGTAGGCATGGCGATAGCCTTCGCTTCGGTATATCTTATTTCCGTTCAAGTGAAACATGACCTGTCATTTAACAAAGTGATACCAAATTCGGAAAACATTTATAGAATGGAATTGCCAGATTGGTACGAAGAAGGCAAATGGTCAGAATATTGGAATAGACAGACACCTGATGAATTATGTAGTTCAGTTCCTGAGATAGAAGCGGCTGGAAACATAGCGACTTGGCCAGTTCCTGAAAAATTTTTGACTTATGATTATTCCATCAAACGTAATCAGACCATCGATAATATAAGAATAAAGCTGTCGATGGCAGAGCGTGAAGGACTTGAAGTGTTTCCTTTTGAATTTGTTGAAGGAGGCTTGGAAAATTTCGTTTCAGAAGAAGACTTCATCATTTCAGAAGAGGTGGCAAAGAAATTCAATTTAAAAGTAGGAGATGTCTTGAATTTGGGTCGGGGTCTCGCTACAGATGTAACTTATAATATTGTCGGTATCTTTAAGAATTTGCCAAAACCAAGTAATATAGCAGTGTGTGAAGGTTGGGTTGGGATGAAACCGCAGGATGAAGAACCAAGTAGTAACTGGGGATATCCTTACTACGTAAGATTAAAAGACGGTGCGTGTCCGATTGAAGTGACAGAGAAAATGATAAACCAGTTTGTTGAATCATGGCGAAAAGATGGCGGATCTGAAGAAGAGATACAACAGAATATGAAACGTATAAAACCTCGTCTCAATCCTTTGTCAGAACTTTATTTTGCCGAAGATATTACTTCGTTAGGTTTTAATGGAAGCCGCTCAACGACTCGCACTTTGATAGCAATAGCAGTACTTATTCTTCTTGTCTCTTTCATCAACTTCATCAATTTTTTCTTCACATTGATACCGACACGAATTAAAGCTATAAATACTTATAAGGTGTTTGGAGCTCCGACATCAAAGTTGCGTCTTACAATAGTGTTAGAAACTTTGGGTTTGATATTATTGTCAATATTGGGTGCGATGATAATTGTCTTTGCATTTGCCCAAACTCCTTTAAGTGAATATATATCCTGTTCCGTTTCATTAAGAGAAAACTGGGAGTTAGCGCTTGCGATGATTATCTTTTTGATGATATTTGCCGCTATAGTGAGTTTGTATCCAGCTTTTTATATCACAAAATTCAATCCTGCCTTGGTAATGAAGGGTTCCTTCCATGCCACAAAGTCCGGTAAAATGTTGCGTTATTCTTTGGTGGGAATACAGTATATCATTTCAATATCTTTGATAATATGTACATTATTTATTCAGAGACAACATAAGTATATGCTTAAGTATGAGATGGGATTTGACAAGGAAATGCTATATACCATAGAAGTCCCAATGTCTGCTCTCGGAACATCAATAGAAATGGACTATACAAGACGTGATGCTTTGACAGACAAACTTAAACAAAACCCAAATATCATTGATGTTGCTTACGGTGATGGTACTTTTGTTAATTTTACACACATGGGATGGGGAAGAGAATATAAAGATCAGATAATAAATTTCAATTCATATCCTGTCTCTTGGAATTTCTTGCAGATGATGGGAATCAAGATTGAAGAAGGACGTGATTTTATGCCGTCGGATGAAAATTTACTTACAGGTGCTTTTATCTTTAACAGAGAAGCTGCTGACAGATTTGGTATTGACTTGGAAGCGCAAATAAAAGCACATACTAACGAACTTACTCCTGTAATCGGAATTTGTGAAAACTTTAATTTTCAGCCGTTACAATATGGCATAGATCCTTTTGCATTTGTGGTCTTTGGACAATATGGTTGGCGTCATCCTAATCATGCATTCATACGTGTGTCAACAGGCACTGACTATAAAGAACTTAGCAAATATGTCAAAGACGTTATTTCGGAATTTGCACCTGCGGTATCTGTCGAACAAAACGAACTGAAATTCTTCGATGATGAGCTGGCGATACAGTATCAGAAAGAAGATAAGCTATCGACTTTAGTCACGATGTTTTCTGTTCTTTCTATAATAATCTCCATCATCGGAGTCTTTGGCTTGGTGTTGTTTGAGACTCAGTACAAGCGCCATGAGATAGGAATACGTCGTATTCACGGAGCGTCGTCGGCAGGCATCATCAAGATGTTCAACAAGAAATATCTCTACATCGTGGCTATATGTTCTGCCGTTGCCATTCCGATAAGTTATTACATCATCGACAGATGGATGCAGCAGTTCGCCTATCGAGCCGAGATGTCCGTCTGGGTTTATGTCGTTGCTGTCATGACAATAACGATAATAACTATAGTGACAGTCTCGATTCGCTCATGGAAAGCAGCAAACGAAAACCCAGTGGATGCGATTTGATTAGGAGATGGAAGATTCTGTCTTAAACCAAAATGCTTCTAATATAGCTATCTACAGCATATAGCGTGATGTTTTCCATCCATTCTTGGTCAATGTATGGTTTTAAAGAAAAACGTACTGCTTTAAAGTTTTTGTCTTTAAAATCCTCATTTACAAATAACGATAATGATTTGCTTTTAACATTGACAGATGCTTTCACTTCTATGGGAATGACTTTTTCCTCAGTCTGGAGGAGAAAGTCTATTTCCATTGTGGAATTGTCCTTAGAGTAGTAGAAGATAGAAATATTGTTCGTTGCCTTCAAATGCTGAAGTACGAAGTTCTCTGTAAATGCACCTTTAAATTCAACAAAGGCATTATCGTTAAGCAACATGGTGTTAGGGTTAGCCTCTGACAAACATGCCAGCAATCCGCAGTCAAGCATGTATAATTTGAAGGCTGAACTATCTGCGTAAAATTTCAATGGAATTGTAGGTTGCTTGCATTTTTCTACTTTATACACCAATCCAGCATCTATCAACCATTGCATGGCCATCTCATAATCTTTTGATCTGGCACCTTTTTTAATGTCTCCGTAAAAAAACTTTTTGTTTTCTTTTGACAACTGTGCTGGAATGTTGTTCCAAACCCGATGAATACGTTGAATCTGAGTCTTCGTATGTTTCGACATATCGATGCAATATGTGTCTAAAATTTCTCTTTGTATCATCCGTACTTGTCTAACATCTTTGGTTTCAATATATTTTAAAACGGCTTCTGGCATTCCTCCAACGAAATAATATTGACGAAGATATTCTTTCAGTAATTCATCCATTGCTGATATGGATTCCCAATCACATGTGTCTAAAAGTTCCACTGTTTTGCTTCTTCCATTAGCTAATAAAAATTCATTGAATGTCATAGGAAACATCTTCATCATATTTACTTTTCCTACAGGAAATGACTCATCATTGCGCAATGATATTCCTAATAATGAACCTGCAGCAACGACATGCAGAGAACGATAGTCCTCGCAAAAATATTTCAATGAAGCAATTGCATTCGGAATCTCTTGTATTTCATCGAAGAATATCAATGTCTTTCCTATGACTATATCTGTTTCATAATAACGTTCCAGCTCTGTAACAATACGTTTAATGTCAAAGTTTCTGAATAAATTCAATGCGAATGAATCTTTATGACAATTAACATAAATTAGGTTGTCAAATTCTCGACTGCCAAATTCCTTTAATATGTATGTCTTTCCAACCTGCCGTGCACCTAACAAAATAAGAGGCTTCTTGTTTGGATTATCTTTCCATTCCAATAAATTTTGATAAATAGTTCTTTCCATCTGATAAATATTTTTTTACAAAAATACATTTTTTTTGTGTAATAATTGTATAAAAACAACATTTTTTTTGTGTTATTTGTTTGAAATAACGATAAGATGTTTTTCGTTACCAATAATCAATGTAAAATAAAGTTAAAGTTATTTAACACAAAATGTCTATTTGTTTTACATCAACTGTCTATTATTTTTACACTGATTTTAAAGATGGAATTTTAAATGCTTGATAACTAATAATATCAAATTATGGTATATATTTGGCACGATAAAAAACAGAAAATTAAAAATTAAATAAAAGTGTAGAATTGAGAGTGTAGAGTAGTAGGAAAGTTAAGAGTGTAAAGTTTATCAGATTCAAAATACACTTTAAACTATCCACTAATAAACTCCAAAACTACTCACAACTCTACACTATAAACTTTAAACTTAAAAAGGTATGTTAAAAGTCGAAAATTTAAGAAAGAGTTTCTTCACTGAGGAGATAGAAACCATTGCCTTAAATGGCGTTTCATTTGAAGTTAAAGAAGGTGAGTTTGTTGCTGTTATGGGTCCTTCGGGATGCGGCAAGTCCACATTGTTGAACATCTTGGGATTGTTGGATAATCCTACGGGAGGCACATATTCCTTGCTTGGCCAGGAAGTGGGCGGTCTCAAGGAGAAAGACAGGACCATGTTCCGCAAGGGCAACATCGGCTTCGTGTTTCAGTCGTTCAACCTCATCGACGAGTTGACAGTATCGGAGAATGTTGAGTTGCCTCTCATCTATATGGGGGTGAAATCATCAGAGCGTAAGGAGCGTGTCGCCAAGATGTTGGACAGGATGAACATCTCACACAGAAGCGAACATTTCCCACAGCAGCTCTCAGGTGGACAGCAGCAGCGTGTTGCTATTGCTAGAGCTCTCGTGTCAAACCCTAAACTCATCCTTGCCGACGAACCTACAGGTAATCTCGACTCCACCAACGGACAGGAGGTGATGAATCTCTTGCAGGAACTTAACAGAGAAGGAACCACCATCATCATGGTGACACACTCACAACACGACGCTTCTTTCGCCACAAGAACCATCTGCCTCTTCGACGGCAAGATAGTGACAGATGTGAAGAACAGACTGTGATGAAAAACGATAAAAACCTATAAAAATGAACACATTAAATTACTCTATTCGCTATCTGCTGAAGAACAGAGGCAACTCGGCGACACGTATTATTTCTTTGTCGTTAGGCTTGATAGTGGCTCTTGTTATCATTTCTTTTGTGGGACTGAAGCTGTCGTATAACAGTTTTTTCCCAGATAAAGAGAGGATATATCAGGTGTGGAATATCTCGCCTCAGTTTAGCTTGAATGGGGTTGACAATCAGATGGTTCTGCCACTCGCACCTAATATGGCAAACGACATTCCTCAGATTGAGGCTGCAACGCATTATGTCGATAATCTCCTTCAGATAAATCATAATGGAAATAATATTGATGTGTCAATGTTGAATGTTAACCATGATTTCTTTGAAGTTCTTGACTTCGGCATGATTAGCGGTGACGCTCGTCGTGTGTTGTCGGAAGAGGGTAGGGCAGCTAATGAAGTACTCATCTCTAAGAGACTGTCTGACATATTATTTGGAAAAGAAGATCCTCTTGGCAAGATGATAGAAACGACGCATGAAAACAAATATGTTGTTGGCGGTGTGTTTAAAACGCCTCCAGTAAATAACACCATCGGTCAGTTTGATATGCTTTGTTTTATCGATTATCATAATGAAGAGTATAACTGGACTGGTTCAGACCTTTATCCTACATATTTCAAATTGCGTGAAGGCTGTGATATAGCTGAAGTTGAGGCTCAGATGGATGAGTTCGTAAAACGTTATCCTGACTACAAATACTATGTTGATCAATGGCAGATTGGTTTCAGTTTTATTCCTATAGATAAAAGTATGTTTTTTAAAACTAATATAAAACAGACTTCTATCTTGCTGGGAACGATAGGTTTTGTTGCAATGCTGATAGCGTGTCTTAATTATGTTTTGCTCACGATTTCGTCATTGTCTCAAAGAAGTAAGACGATAGCGATGTTGAGATGTAATGGCGCAAAAAGAAGCGATATATTTAACATGTTGATTTTTGAGACATTGCTGATTTTATTCGTTGCAATATTATTGTCTATTTTGATAATAATATGTTTAAGCAAAGAAATATCAGAGATGTTTTTTGATGTGAAAATGCTGTTTGCATTGGAAAGGATTTGGATTCCTACTGTGGTGTGTGTCGTTGCATTTCTTGTGGCTGGTTTGATTCCTGCTGCAATATTTTCATCGGTAAAGTTGCATTATGCTTTTCGTGGTGGTTTTGAGAATCGCAAATGGTGGAAGAAGACGCTCCTTTTTGTGCAGATTTCTTGTACTACAGCTATAGTGATTTTTCTCGGCACTACGATGCGCCAGTCTGAATATGTCTTTACAGCAGATCATGGCTATAAATATGATAAGATTATGACTGTCTGTATTCCTGGGACAACGACGACGCAGCTTGCGATACGCGATGAACTTTTGAAGCAGACATGCGTGGAAGATGTCGGTATTTCGTTAGGTTATCCTGTCTGGGGTTATTCTGGCAATCCAATCTATGACTCTCAGTGGAATCTGCTTTTCTCATGCCGCTGGGAAATAGCCGATGAGCATTATATCCCGACGATGCAGATGAAAATCGTTGAAGGCCGTAATTATACAGCTACTGATGCTCCGAATAAGGTGCTTGTCAATGAGGCGTTTGTTGAATATCATGGTTTTACGGATAGTCCTATAGGCAAGGTCTTTTATAAAGGTGACAACGGCACATACGAAATAGTTGGAGTTGTCGCTGATTATCAGATGGGAGGCGGATGGGTACAGCCTATAGTGATACATCCATTCCATGCTTATCTTGACGAGAACAGAGTTAATACATTTCAGTTTAATATCAGGATGACTGATTTTTCAGCTGAAAATATTAAGACAATAAAAAATATAATTGATGAATTTTACACTTCAGCTTGGCAATATAGTTTCGTAACATTCAATGAAAGAATGAAAGATAACTATTATCAGTTCCGTCATTTGCGTAATGTAGTTCTGATTGCAGCTCTGGTGACATTGATAATATCGTTGATTGGACTGATTGGATATTTGGGTAATGAGATGCAGTCGAGGAGGAGAGAAATAGCGATTCGTAAGGTCTGTGGCGCTACGGTGTCTGAAGTGATTAAAAAACTGAGTTTGAATATTTCTTTGGTAGTGTTGCCTGCAATAACAATAGGCGTTGTTGCGGCTATTATAGGTGGACGTTATTATCTTGAGATGATAAGAACTGATTCTAATTTAGTTACATCACTGTCATTTTGGATTTTTCTTGCCGGAGTGATGTTAGTGCTTTTCATCATCTATGCAGTAAATATTTTGTGTTTTTGGAAAGCAGCAAACGAAAACCCTGTGGAGGTATTGTAGAGACGCAATATTTTGCGTCTGTGGGTGCAATGTTGTAGAGACGCAATATTTTGCGTCTCTACGATGGAATGAATGCAAAAATTGAAAACGGAAAATTGAAAATTATAAAAAAAATATTGGACAAAGTCTGTTGTCTGTTGACTGTTGTCCGTTGACGTTAAAAAGCTAAATAAATGAAAATAGCATTAAAAAACTTCTTGATGACATTGAAACGTTATAAGATGGCGTCGTTTCTGAACATCGCTGGTCTGACCATCGCTTTTGCGGCGTTTTATGTCATAGCCTCGCAGGTTGTTTATTCTCTGACGTATAACCATTCTCTCAAGGATTCTAATCGCACTTATTACGTGGCAGCTCTGCAGAAATGGAACGACGAGTGGAGCCTGAACTGTCCTAATCCTTTATGCTATGAGGTGGCTGACATCATGCCAGAGGTGGAAGCGATGGCGTCGATGAAACCTTATTATTTCCCTGATAAGGTATATGCCAAGGTGAACGGACATGATTTCGAGAAGTTTCCTTATGGCATAACAAATTGTAATTTCTCAATAACGGATGTCTTTGACTTTAAGATATTGTCAGGAAATATACAGGACTTCAATGTGCCTAATGCTGTCATCATCTCCGAATCAGCTGCCAAGATGATGAATGTGGAAGTAGGCTCGCTAATTTATACCGAAGGCGGTGAGAGGATGGATAGCGGAATACCTGAGAATTCTTTTTCCGTAGTGGCAATCTTCGAAGATTTTGACGACAACACTTCTCTCTCTTCTCGTCACATCTTTTTAAATGATGAACGTAAAGATGGAATGACCAACAACAACTGGAACTATCGTGTCATTGTGCGTCTTAGCGATGAGTCGTCTGAAGATAAGTTCGTGGATTTGTGGCAAAAGAGATATGCAGAATGGTGCATCGATCAGACACGTGAATATGTAGAACGTTTTGGCACTGATGAAGAGAAGGCTTCTTTAGAAGAAATGCTAAACAAAGAGATAGATGAAAGTGGATACGTCGTAGATGAAATGATGAAAGTCCCGATACGTCTTGTCTCCTTCGACGAATTATATTTCGAGACAGAGTTTAGCGGCAACAGCATGTCGCAGACTTTAGTGATGATAGCCATCGCCCTTGTAATCGTGATTGTCGCCTTCATCAACTTTGTCAATTTCTTCATGGCTCTCGTGCCAATGCGAATGAAGGCTGTCAACATCTGCAAGGTGTATGGAGCCGACCAAAGAACACTGCGCTGGAACTTCATCTTCGAAGCTATTGGTCTAGTGTTGATAGCGTTGCTGCTGGCGTTGTATTTAGTATTCGCAATACAAGACACTTTCATCTCCAATTATGTGACATGCACTTTGGCGTTGAGCGACAATATGCTGACGATAATAATAGTATCGTTGATAGCAATGACGATAGCTGTTGTGTCAGCCGTTTATCCTGCTTTTTATATCACGAAGTTCAATGCGTCATTGGCTGTCAAAGGCGGATTCGCTTATTCTAAATCAGGAAGATACCTCCGTTCTGGACTCGTCTCTGTTCAGTATGTTGTATCAATGATTTTGATTATCGTCACAGCTGTTTTCTTCCTTCAATATCGTTATATGATAAGATATGACCTTGGCGTGGATAAGGAAAACGTATATTCATTCTCAGCTGACATACCTGCTCACCAAGGCGAGACATTTATCCAGAAGTTGGAATCTCATTCTCAGATTAAGGAAGTGACGGCTTCGTTGAGTTCTTTCTTCGGCAGCTATTCCAGCATCAACGGACGTATTTTAGGTGAGGACGTTTATCTTATTAACGTATGGTATGTACGTCATAACCTCCCTGAATTTTTTAGGATACCTATAATTCATGGAGAAGGACTGAGAAACATAAATGATGTGTTGATAAATTCTTATGTTAACAAAGGCGTTGGCTTGAAATTAGGAGACTTCATTGACGAAGGCTGTGAAGTAAAGGGAATTATTGAAAATGTTTACAATCTCTCATTGAAAGATGGTCATGTCAATTCAGTGTATTATTGTTCCGACAATTATAACTCTTTCTATTTCCGTACGCATGAAAATGCTGATATTGAAGCTATATGCGATTATGTTAAGAAATGTGTCAAGGAAGTTGCGCCTAATGCGTATGAGCCTGACGTACAGATTCTCGACGAAAACATAAAACGTATATATGGTGATGTCAAGAAGCAGATTGTTCTCATCGGCATCTTTGCTCTGATAGCTATAGTCATCTCGCTTATGGGAATATTCGGTATTGTTCTCTTTGAGACACAGCATCGTCGTCGTGAGATAGGAATACGCAAAGTCTATGGAGCGACTACCGACAATCTCATCATTATGTTCGTCAGACGATATGCTGTGATAGTAGGAATATGTTTTGTCGTAGCAGCGCCAGTTGCGTACTATATCACCTCACGCTGGTTAGAGCAGTTCGTCAACAGAATCACCATGCCGTTATGGGTTTATCCTGTCGTGCTTTTGCTTATAATGACAATCACGGTTTTGATAGTCTCGCTACGCTCATGGAAAGCCGCAAACGAAAATCCGGTGGATGTATTGTAAACGCAATATTTTGCGTCTGTGGGTGCAATGTAGAGACGCAATATTTTGCGTCTCTACGATGGAATGAATGCAAAAATTGAAAACGGAAAATTGAAAATTATAAAAAAAATATTGGACAAAGTCTGTTGTCTGTTGACTGTTGTCCGTTGACGTTTAAAAAAAATCTTTCGGAAAAAATGTATTTTTTACCACCCAAAATGACGGAAAAAATGTATATTTGCTTTAAATATTCCTCTTATGTCAAAAAAAGGTAAACTCCTCATCGTTGATGATAATCCTAATATCTTGTCGGCTGTCAAGATGCTGACGGAGAACTATTTCGAGAAAGTGACAACTCTCGATTCTCCTAAGTCGCTTATATCTACAATACAGACAGAATCGCCTGACGTAATTCTCCTCGACATGAATTTCCACGCTGGAATAAATACTGGCAACGAAGGTATCTTTTGGCTTAATGAGGTGAATAATAAATTCCCAAAAATCAAAGTCGTTCTCTTCACCGCTTACGCTGATGTGGATCTCGCGGTGCGTGCTATGAAAGACGGCGCCTACGACTTCATAGTGAAACCTTGGAACAACGAGAAACTTATCGAGACGTTGCAAAACGCTTATAACGAAGGCCGTGAGAAAAAGAAACCTTCTAAACATAACGACACTGCCAATGAATCTCAGATGTTCTGGGGCAACTCTCCTGAGATGCTGCGTATCAAAAATATCGTTGAGCGTGTGGCTGCCACCGACGCTAATATCATGATTACCGGCGAGAACGGTACTGGCAAAGAAGTGCTGGCTCGTGAGATTCACCGACTTTCTTCACGTCGTAACAATGAGATGATTTCTCTCGACATGGGCGCGATTCCTGAGACGCTCTTCGAAAGCGAGCTATTCGGTCATAAGAAGGGAGCATTTACCGACGCTCATTCCGATAGGATGGGAAAGATGGAAGCTGCCAACAACTCGACGCTCTTCATGGATGAGATAGGTAATATGCCGCTGCATCTTCAGGCTAAATTGCTCACAGCTCTTCAAAACAGAAACATCACTCGTCTCGGTACTAACAATCCGATAAACATCGACATACGTCTCATAACGGCAACGAATCGTAATCTGTTCGAGATGGCTGATAAAGCGGAGTTTCGTCAGGATTTGCTCTTTAGAATCAATACGATACATATCAATATTCCGCCATTGCGTAACAGAAAAGAGGATATTATTCCTCTTGCAGAGATGTTCCTGAAACGTTATTCTGAGAAATACAAAAAGGATAATGTGATTATCTCGGCTGCGGCGGAGGAGAAAATGCAGTCGCATCGTTGGGATGGCAATATCCGCGAGCTTCAGCATACTATTGAAAAAGCCGTCATCATGTGCGATGATAACGTCATAAATCCAGAACATCTCGGTCTTTATCAATCGGTATCATCATCGTCGTATGACGACGGTTCCACTCTTGAAGATGTCGAACGCAGAACGATAGCGGAAGCTATAAACTCTAACAACGGCAATCTCTCGCTCGTGGCGCAGAAACTCGGCATCACTCGTCAGACTCTTTACAACAAGATAAAACGTTATGGCTTATGAAAAATAGTCTGATTTCATATCGCCGTATAATATTAAATATCATATTCTTGATAGCGATGAGCGTCGCTACTTGCTTATGCGTCGTTTATGAAAAAATGATGTTCTTGCTCGTATGTTTGCCTCTGCTTACGTTGTCGGTCTTCCGACTTATATCTGTATATAAAGGAATTATAGGTCGTATCTCATTCATTATAAGAGCGGTTAAGAACGACGACTATTCTTTTCGTTTTACGGAAAATCCGAATCGTACAGAGAATGTGCTTGTCAATAGCGCTCTTAATGAAATCAAAGACGTGATGGACGAGAAGAAACGTCTCATTCGTGAAGACGAGAAAAACTTCGAGCTGATAATGGAATGTGCCAATATCGGTATTATGCTTCTCATGGAAAACGGCACTGTGGTACATGCTAATTCTAAAGCCTTGGGAATCTTTTCCTTGCAAATGATAAGCCATATATCTTTCTTGAAGTCGCAATCGGAAGAACTTGTAAATGTTCTTCAAGATATAAAGCCATCTGAACAGCATGTTGTGAGATATAACACTGAAATAGCGGAGGTGAATTTGGTTCTGAGCTGTGCTTCAATCAATTATAAAGGGAAGAATCTGAGAGTGGTGACTATAGGTGATATCGCTAAAGAACTTGATAATCAGGAGGTGAAAGTGTGGGAGAATCTGACGCGTATTCTCACTCATGAAATCATGAATTCTTTGGCGCCTATCACTTCAATAAGCAACACCTTGATTGACAATATCGACGATTCTGAAAAAATAGGAGAGGGGCTTGAAGTGATTCATTCCACGAGCGAACGTCTCATGAATTTCGTCAACTCTTTCCGTCAGGTGACGCGTGTGCCAATGCCACAGAAGTCGCCATTTTATCTTAAGGAAATAATTGACAATGTTATATCTCTTGTTGATTTTAAAAATATTAAACTTGAAGTCGATATAAATCCTATTGACATAATGCTTTATGCTGATAAAAGTCAGATGTCGCAGGTACTGCTTAATATTTTAAAAAACGCTATAGAGTCGTGTGATTCTGATAATAAGTTATATAATATTGAAATTAAGGCTTTTATTGATAATGAAGAACGTATCCATATAGAGTTAAGCAATAATGCAGGAAAAATTTCTGACGAGATAGCTGAAAATATCTTCACTCCGTTCTTCACTACAAAACGAGATGGTTCCGGCATTGGACTCGCCGTCTCACGTCAAATCATACGACTTCATGGCGGCACTCTGCTTCTTTCAAAAAACATAGAAGAGAAAGTCGCTTTTACAATAGTTTTGGAATGATTTTAAAAGTCGCACGTCCGTGCGCCTCTATGCGAGATATTCCTTAACTCCTAACTAATAAGGCGTTGCCTTATCCAATATTTGTCTCGCCCTTTCAGGGCTCAACACCTAATTTAGGACGCGATAAATCACGTCCCTACAACCCCTCAAATCCTCAGTTTCTCAAAACCTCAACTCCTTAACTCCTTAAATCCTCAGTTCCTCAAATCCAAAACACCCCTCGTATACGATTCCTCGCATTTTATCAAATCTTCTGGCGTTCCTTCAAAGACGAGATTGCCGCCTTTGTCGCCGCCTTCTGGTCCTAAATCAATAATCCAGTCTGCAACCTTGATTACGTCAGGGTCGTGTTCTATGACGATGAGCGAATGACCGTTGTTAATCAAAGCCTCGAATGCTTTTAACAATTTATTTATATCATGGAAATGAAGTCCTGTCGTAGGCTCGTCGAATATAAATAGGGTAGGTTTTTCGTTGGTTCCATTGATAAGGAACGAGGCAAGTTTGATACGTTGTGCCTCCCCGCCACTCAATGTCGATGATGGCTGCCCCGCTTGGAGGTAGCCGAGTCCTACGTCTTGCAAAGGCTTCATCTTCGCAATGATACGTTCGATGATGGTCTTGAATTCGCCTTCTTTGTTTTCTTCAAAAAATGCCACGACTTCATCTATACTCATATTCAAGACATCGCTGATGCTCTTACCTTTGTATTTGATTTCCAAGGCGTCTTCTTTGTAGCGGCAGCCGTTGCATACGTCGCATTTTAGATAAATGTCAGCCATGAATTGCATCTCTACTTTCAATGTTCCGCTGCCCTGACAGTTGTCGCAGCGACCGCCAGCTACGTTGAACGAGAAATATCCTGGCTTCAAACCGCGATTCTTGGCAAGTTTCTGCTCGGCAAAAAGCTGGCGTATGTCATCAAAAGCCTTGACGTATGTGACAGGGTTTGAACGTGATGACTTCTCAATAGGATTTTGGTTGATATACTCAACGGCTTGTATCGCCATCAGGCTGCCTTGTATCTTGCCGAAAGAACCGACCTTGTCTGATGTTCCTTCAAAATGCTTCTTCAATGACTTGTAAACGATATCGTTGACTAATGTCGATTTTCCTGAGCCGCTGACGCCAGTCACGACAGTCAATATATTTAAAGGTATCTTGACGTTAATATTTTTTAAGTTATGCTCCATGCAGCCGACAAACTCGATGGCGTTGTTCCACTTGCGACGTCGTGTCGGGACGGGGATTTTCTTTTCTCCGGAAATATATCTCGCCGTCATTGATTTTGTAGGGACGTGGCAAGCCGCGTCCTTACTCATCATATCATCAATCGTTCCTTCAAAAACGACTTCACCGCCATTGACGCCAGCGTATGGTCCTATGTCGATGATGTGGTCGGCGCTGCGTATTATCTCTTCGTCGTGTTCAACGACAATTACGGTATTTCCGATGTCGCGTAGTCTTCTCAACACTTTGATAAGTCGCTGCGTGTCACGTGAGTGCAATCCGATACTTGGCTCGTCTAAGATATAAGTTGAGCTAACTAGACAGCTACCCAAAGAAGTCGCAAGGTTGATTCTCTGCGACTCGCCGCCTGATAATGTGTTGGCAGCGCGGTTTAAGGTGAGATATTCTAAACCTACTTCAACCAAGAAGTTAAGTCTGTTTCTTATCTCGGTGAGAAGTCGTTCTGCGATGTCGTGTTCGGCTTTTGTGAGAGTGATATTATCGAAGAATGTCTTCAAATCTAAGAGCGACATCTCGCATAATTCGCTGATGCTCTTGCCGTCAATCTTCACATAATTGGCTTCTTTTCTGAGGCGTAAGCCGTTGCAATCTGGACATGTTGTCTTGCCACGATAACGTGATAACATCACGCGATATTGAATCTTATACGATTGTGCTTCAACTTCTTTGAAGAAATCTTCAATTCCGCCGAAGTATTTATTTCCTTTCCAAAGAAGGTCTTTTTGTTCTTGTGTGAGTTCGTAATAAGGCTTATGAATTGGGAAGTCGAAATGGCGAGCATTCTTGACTAACAAGTCTTTCCACGCGCTCATCTTATCACCACGCCAGCAAGCTACAGCGTTGTCGTAAATCGATAATGACTTATCAGGAATGACGAGGTCAGGGTCGATGCCGATGATATTGCCGAAGCCTTCGCATTTCGGACAAGCTCCGTAAGGATTGTTGAAAGAAAATAGGTGAGTGGTTGGAGTCTCGAATGTTATTCCGTCGGCTTCAAAACGTGACGAGAAAAGATGTTCGTTACGATTGTCGCCATCATCGACGAGGATGATACAGCTGTCGTTTCCTTCATAGAAAGCAGTCTGTACAGAGTCGGAAATCTGAGGAATTAACTCGGCAGTTTTATCGTTGACTTTCATTCTGTCAATCAGAATTCTGACATTATTAATATTGTCGAAATTCTTTTCTTTGATATAATCCTCGATTCTCACCATCTTATTTTCGATGAAGAGACGGTTGAAACCCTGTTGAAGCAGAGTGTTGAGATGTTCGTCTGTTTTTCTTCCTTCAGGAATTATTATCGGTGACAAGATATATACGGCGCGACCTTTTTGTTCCAGGATGAAGTCGATTACGTCGTTGATTTGGTGACGTTTGACTTCAACGCCTGAGACAGGAGAGAAGGTGCGACCGATTCTTGCGTAAAGAAGCTTGAGGTATTCGTATATTTCGGTGCTTGTTCCCACCGTCGAGCGAGGGTTGCTCGAGTTGACTTTCTGCTCAATTGCGATAGCCGGAGAGAGACCGGAGATGAGGTCGACATCGGGTTTTGTCATACGACCCAAAAACTGACGAGCGTAAGCACTCAGACTCTCCACATAACGACGCTGACCTTCGGCATAAATAGTGTCGAAAGCCAATGACGACTTGCCCGAACCAGACAATCCCGTTATGACGACGAATTTGTTTTTCGGAATGCTTAAACTTATGTTTTTTAAGTTGTTAACCCTTGCACCTTGTATGTCGATATTTTCTAACTTCTTCATTTTTGCCTGAAAAAAATATGTCATTGAAAAAATTGCACGAATTTACAAAAAAAAGTTTGTTTATAATAAAAAGATTATTATATTTGCAGAACTTTCTACGAAAGAATTTTAAATTTATTGTATAACTAAAAAATAGGAGACGCTCTATCGAATAAACTTTACTCTTAATTGTTAAAATAAGAGAAAATGTTAGAAATATTAAATGACAAAGAATTAGTCGAGAGTTACAGAAACGGTAACGTCGCTAGTTTTGAATTGTTAGTTGAGCGTCATCAGAATAAAGTTTTTTCGTACATCTTAATGCTTGTCAAAGACAGACAGCTTGCAGATGATATATTCCAAGACACATTCTTAAAGATTATCCGTACCATCAAGGCTGGTGCGTATAAGGAAGAAGGTAAGTTTATCCAATTTGCGATGCGTATCGCTCATAACCTCGTCATCGACCATTTCCGCAAGTCAAATCGTTTGCCGATGACAGATTCTGTCAATAATGAATACAGCATCATCGACAATCTGAAATACACCGACCGTTCGATAGAAGACGAAATGATAGAGGAACAAGTCTATGGCGATTTGCGTAAGATGATAGACCTTTTGCCAGACGAACAGAAGGAAGTCTTGAATATGCGCATGTATGCCGACATGTCGTTCAAAGAGATTGCCGACGCCACTAACGTAAGCATTAACACCGCTTTAGGAAGAATGCGTTACGCTCTCATCAACTTGAGAAAGATGGCGAAAGACTACAATTTAACACTTGCGTTAAATAATTTTTAATATTGATAAAATAAAGTGAGATTTTGTTGCGTTAAGTAGGCATAATGAAAATTAAATTTGCCTATGGATATAAAATCTACACTTTATTTTACAACAGAGAACACATTAGAAAGCCAAATCAGAAAGACTCTTAACGAGACTTACGCCAACGAGAAGCCAAGCAAGAAAACCCTAAGCGCAATCATGAGCTTTGCAGCCTCATACGACTGCATGGATACTAAGATTGGCAAAGTAGAAATGATGTTTAATTAAGTTGCTAAGACGCTAAGTTACTAAGTTGCTAAGATATACTCAGCATCTCAGTAACTCAGCATCTCAGTAACTCAGCATCTAAAATATGAGCCGCTGTTTTGTAAAAGAAGGCGATCAGGAAGAAGTTCCTATGATTTTGCCGAGGGCGTTTCTGCCTTCTGGTGTGACGAATTATGTGACGCCCGAGGGTCTGCGACTTCTTCATGACGAGATGGAAAGTCTGAAAGAAGAATGGACTGCCGCAGGTTCCAATTATGTGACCAAAAACTATCTCGACGCCAAGATGCGACTTCTCTCCGAACGCATCAGCAGCGCCGTTGTGATTGATACCACGAAAGCCAATCCCGATGTGGTGAGTTTCGGGATGTATGTCAGATACAACGACAAGACCATCCGTATCGTCGGCGTTGATGAAGCTGATGCCTCCAAAGGACTGGTTTCATTTTTATCTCCGATAGCCAAATCTTTGATAGGAAAGAAGAAAGGCGATAAGTTTGAAATTAAAGTGCCGCGAGGAACAGAGACGATTGAAATACAGGAAGTGGCGACTTTTTTAGGAATTCAGGAACTCAGGAGTTCAGGAAATGAAAGACAACAGGACCACAAGACAACAAGACAACAAGTGGTTGTTGAAAGAAATGAAAAATTAACAATACCAACCATCGCTGCTGTCACGGATTCGGTTTCTGAGCCTGTCGAAGATACCCAAAGTTCAACAGCCAATAGCCAAAAGCCAAAGTTCAAACCACAAGATGCTCCAACAGATTTCCTGCCGCTTGTCAACGAGCAAGGCAACATAGTCGGTCGTGCGCTTCATTGCCAGATACATAATGGCAATAAAGTGCTGCATCCTGCAGTGCATCTTCTTGTTACTAATTCCAAGAATGAAATAGTCGGAAAATATTGCTGGCACGTGGAATTCGGCGATACGGCAGAGAAGACATTGAAACGTAAGATAGTCGATGTTACCTCGCAGAGTATCAAGCCGAAATTCAAGAAACAATACCTTCGTGAAGACAAGAACGAGAAGGAACTTGTTTCAGTTTTTACAGCTGTTTCTGACGCTGAATTTTTGCCATCGCCAGATGACAAGGAATGGGAGAGGATTTTTGAGAGGAGTTTTTGAAGACTACAAGACTACAAGACAATAAGACCACAAGTTTTAGTTAAGAGTTAGGAGTTGTTTTTGCTCTGAGTCTTGAGCCGTTAGCGATGAGCAATGAATAAATCCTTTGCGAAACTTTACGTCTTTGCGAGAGGATTTTGGGGATGGGAATTAAGGGTAAGAGGATTTGAGGATTTAAGGGTATGAGGAATTAAGCCCTGAAAGGGCAAAACAAATATAGGGTAAGGCAACGCCTTATTAGTTAGGAATTAGGAGTTTTTTGGTTTGACTCGCGCCTTGGTATTAGTAGCCCCAAATGCGTTAGGGATTGGAGCGGCATCCTTTTGTATAGACGCAATATTTTGCGTCTATACATTAGCGGAAAGCCCGACGGCTTCGCCGGAACGCCCAGAAGAAAGACAACAAGTCAACAAGACCACAAGACTATAAGATAATTGAATGTTGGGAAATTAGCTCACAGCTCACAACTCGCAGCCGTGGCAAAAGTTCATGATTAAGCATTTTATTTTAAAAAAGCTGTAACATTTTGAAACGTTCAAAGTATATTATAAAAAAACAAGGCAGATAATTAAAAGTATATTCTTGGTTGCTAATAGTATTAATCAGTATCTTTGTATTATAAATCTGTAAATCTTTAAAATTGATAATATGGCAAAAATCAATATGAATCTGGAAACTTTTTGTTATGGTGGAGGAGGTCACGATCATGTCTTCGTTGCAGAACGTGTAGGTTTAGATTTAGATGCCTACAGAGATGACGAGGTTGATTATACAATCACATTTTAAAAATAGAGTTTATGGATTCTGCAGAAATCTTTTATCACGGCAGCTGCTATCTCTTCGATAAGTTCTCCCTTTCGTTTTTAGGAGCAGGCGAGGGGAAGTCGAAGTTCGGGCACGGCATATATATTACCTCGAGTTATAAGACTGCCGTACTATATGCTACAAAGGCGGCGAGAGCCAACGGCAAAGAATGTCGCTATATCTATACCGTAGAAGTGCCGCAGATTACCGACGATAACCATATCTTCTCGTGCTGGCCTGTAAATGCTGAAATCGTTAGTCGTGCCGAAAATGCTGTAGGCGAGACAATTCCAGAGGAAGTCAAGAGTGCTGGGAAGTATTTCCGTAAATATCTCGGCAATCTCCTTACGGGACAAGGTTCTACCATAAAAAAGATGATGTCTAAGGCGGATTCCGCTGCCGAGAATGCAGCATCGGAATTCCTGAATAAAATAGGTGTCGTATATCTTGCATGGCCACACTCGCAGACTAAACCTGATGGCGATACTAATCGCGCCGTACTGAACGAAAACGATATTCGGATTATAAAGATTGAACAAGTTGAACCAGAAAAAAATATAAATAATGCACTATCCTGAATACGACAAAATTGAACGATATCCTGCTGAGCAGACTATCGCTTTTGCCAAGACGGAAGCGGAGTGGGGCATATTCTCTAACTTCGCAAAAACACCGATGACTGTCAACGGCATCGAGTTCTCCTGCGTGGAGCAGATGTTTCATTACATTCGTTTAAACAATGAGACCGAACGTGCAGAATACCTTAAACTCATTCCAAACCTGAAACTGAAGATGAAGGCGAAGACCTTCGAGAAACGAGGCATTGAGCGAGCCGACTGGCGAGATATCGCTGTTGATGTGATGCGCTTCTGTCTTAATCATAAATATCAGAACTCGGCGGAGTTCAGGAAAGCCTTGTCGGATAGTGAAGGGAAATCTATCGTCGAGGATGAGAGCAATCGTAATAAGAAACCCGATTCGTGGGGAGCGGTGCTTGATACCATGACAAACGAATACTACGGCAAGAATATCATGGGACGACTGCTGATGGAATTGCGTGAAAAAGGTAAGTTGGAATACCAATTGCCATCTGATATTTACATTTGTGGAAAACCAATATTAAAGACTTGAGGTGACATCTATAAATTCCACGTTTAATCAAACATTTACGATAACATTCAAAACTTTTGCGTGTTTTATGTTTTTTATCGGAATCTTTTCGTCTTTCTTTTCAATCACATAGCTCGCTATGCTCTTTCAAGAAATACAAAAATCTCCTCAATAAAAATTCATAAAACACTTACAAAGCAATTTATAGAAGTCACCTTGAAATAAAAATGGCAACGATATAGATGTTAGTTGTTGCATCGAACAGGAAATATCCGTAACTTTGTAGACATAAACACCCGCCAGTATGAGATACACTTACCTTTTTACACAAATAAGTCGTGAAGAAAACGGCAATTTAGTTCCTGTAACAGATAAACCAAACGAATTCATATTTACTTTCGGCAAGAAGATAGAGACATTTTTGGATAGTCCTGATAATACTGTGCTCTTTACAAAGGATATGTGGAAAGAAAATCCCGCAACGAATAAAGAGATTTTGCCGTGCGTATGTTTTTCAACACCGTCAAAACAAGGATATCGCCGCCCGCTTGTAATTGGCAAAGATGCTGACAAGAGAGCAGGTTTGTATAAATACGAATTGGTGTATGAAAATGAAATCAAGGATGGCGACTATCTTTCCAAGGACATACGGCTATTAACAGAGACATTTGTGAATGGAGTAAGGTCGGTAAATAGTGAAACTATGACTATTCCTTGGCTCAAACTTAAAAATGCCAATGTTAAGCATCTGATGTCCTATATTAAATCTTATGTATATGAGCAATTGCTGCAAGATAGAGACAATAGAGGCGTCGCAAGGTCTGAGGAATATCTTAAAAATGTGTTGGAGACTTTCTTCTCTTTAATACCAGACGCTATGATAGAGAAGTTTGATAAAGGATTGGAGGTTCACGACGCGATAAGGGAAAAATTGGAAGGTGTTCCAGAAGGTGATGACGCTGCAATAGAAGCAGTCTTGAAATCACAGAATTACTTTAAAACTATTGGTGACTATAATTTATTTGTCGTTCTCCGCGATTACATACTGAGTGTTAAGAACTTTTTCAATCATCTTGTTTGGGTGATGTATCGTTCTAAGATAGGTCTGGTCTCTCTCAAAAATGTAAAGAAGCAATTAGGTGATATTTTCGGATTTGTGAGTAAGGTTCAGGACGACCATGAACTGAAGGACAAGGATGAAATCCTTAAAGTAATATGTGGAGGAAATAGATACTGTAAAGTTGTAAAAGGTTTCCTGGAGGAAATCTCCTCGCGGTTTGATGTGGCGAAAATGAACAGGACACATCGGGCTGCACTTTGCTATAAGTTTATGAAAGAATGCAATCTCGAATATCTTGGCAGTAAATTCAAGCGTAATGGCCAACCGTATCGTCAAGAGCAATTCAGAGATTTGTGTTTGCGATACTGGGGAATAGAAGAGAAGAACACTCTGAGGCCGAACAAATGCCAGCATCTTATGGAGGAGTTCAGTTCATACTTATTAGACAAGGAGGTTTGGGGACCAATGAGTAAAAACCCCTAATTCCCCTAATATTCCCCTGATATTTCCCTTTATAATTCCCTTTTGATATTTTATTATCACTATTTGTCAATTAGTTAAATAATTATTTTACACCCTGTGCAAACAAAAGTTGCACAGGTTTTTTTGTTTCCGCACTTTTGTATCGCTTTGCACTTGGTGCGGATTCACACACTTTTTTGTATATATCCATACCATAGTTGTGAAGAAGGAGTTTGCTGAAAATCCTGAAAAGAGTAGGTATAAACAAAACTAATAATGTTATGTATCATTTCACATTAAAATTTTCAAACAAGTATGTAGGTGCTATGTCCTACGGTTATACTCTAAATGTTTCATCTTCACAAATGCTTCCTGGCAGAGAAGATATTAGGAAGGCCTTAATCAATGCAGGTTTCTCCAAGTCTGAGGCTGAACAATTCTCTTATCCAAATTATTGGACTAAATAAGAATTCGCGTCATAACAGGAAAATAGATAATGTAATATAACAACATAACTATGGATATTTGGCAATTTTTGTTTGGTTGGATGGACGATTTTCTTGACAATCTACCCAAGCGATTCGGATGTGCTATTTTTTCCTTAATAATCGTAGAGATTATGGCTGTGCTTTGGTTTCTTGTTGCTTTATTCTCAGCAGCCGGAAGAGACAAAGTATGGGAATGGACAAATAGTGTTATAGAGTGGCTGAATGAAAAATTTGATTAAGTCAGGCTATGAGCGTTTTACTTTGATTCTTGCTTTCTGAAAATCGGCAAATTAGATGAGGCACCAAGAATGTAAGTGAAGACGCACACACCCTATGGCGTGGACTTTTACTCGTATATGGTGCTATGGTGTTTGCCGATACCTCAGAAGCATATATGAAGTATTTAGTCCACGTCTTTTTTATTGTCTAAATAAAATGGAATGGTAAGAAAATAGAAAAATATAATACTATGACACGATTTGAATCTGATGTTTTTGATTTTGTAGAATCAACCTTAGGTATGGATGCTGCGATAAAAAATTACCGTTTCTGGGCAAATGTGGCGTTGAGATTTAGGTATATGAGGTATATTGCCACACTTCCTATTGAATTTGTAAAACTCTTCTGGAGAAACTTAAAAGAAAAAGGGGTGATTTAAAAATCCCCCTTACTTTCTCTGAAAAACAAACGTCTGGAATTTTGAAATTAAATAGTTAATAAATAGAACCCACCAAACCAATTTCAACGTATGAAAGAATTAAAATGTCCACAGTGCGGTAGCGTATTTTCTATTGATGAAGCTGACTATGCTTCTATCGTCAGTCAGGTAAAGACTCAAGAATTTGATGCAGAAGTTCAAAGTCGTATTGAAGAAATTCAGAAACAGAACGAAGTAAAGCAAGAAGCAGAATCGCTTAAGATTGCTAATGACTTCCAAGGTAAACTGAATGCCAAGGATAAGGAACTCTCGCAGAAAGATAACGAAATAGTAAGGCTCAAGGAACAATTGGATAGTTTCAACCAAAGCAAGCAGCTTGAGATTAACGCTGAGCGTTCAAAGGCTAATGAGGAAATTATGAAGTTGAAATCAGTCATTGAGCAGAATGAAAGCAAGGTCCGTGTTGCTATTCTGGAAGAACAGAACAAAGCTAAAGACATTATCCAGGAAAAAGAAAATACATTGATAGAGCTTCGTAGTCAAATTGATGTCAAGGAGAAGGAAGCCACTATCCGTGAAGCAAATATGAAAGAGGATTACGAGCGTCAGCTTAAACAGCAACAGGAACTTGTTGATTACTACAAAGACTTGAAGGCTAAATTGTCGACCAAGATGATTGGAGAGTCGTTGGAAGTTCATTGCAGTAACGAATTTAATCGTGTTCGTACAGCGATGTATCCTCATGCATACTTTGAAAAAGACAATGATGCGAGAACTGGTAGTAAAGGAGATTTTATCTTCCGTGACTATGCAGACGGAATGGAGTATATCTCAATCATGTTTGAGATGAAAAATGAGATGGATGAAACCGCAACCAAGCATAAGAATGAGGAATTCTTTAAAAAACTGGATGAAGACAGAAGAAAAAAAGGCTGTGAATATGCTGTTCTTGTGTCATTATTGGAACCAGACAATGACTTTTATAACGAAGGAATCGTGGATGTTTCCTATCGCTATCCAAAGATGTTTGTTGTTAGGCCACAGTTTTTCATGCCATTGATTTCATTGCTGACACAAGCATCAAAGAAGAGCGTGGAATATCAACGTGAACTCATGATAGCAAGGCAACAGTCTATTGATGTCACAAAATTTGAAGACAAGTTGAACGACTTCAAAAATAAGTTCGGGGATCATTATCAACGTGCATGCACTAAGTTCAATAAAGCTATTGAGGAAATTGACAAAACCATTAAATCTCTTCAGCAGATGAAGGCGGATTTGTTGAGCTCGGAGAACTACCTGAGATTGGCAAACAACGACACGGAAGACCTTACCATCAAAAAACTTACGCGAGGTAATCCTACTATGAAACAGAAGTTCGAAGAGGCTAGAACTATAGCAGATGAAAACCTGATTGGCAGTGGTGATAATTAAGCTCATAAGAACACGGATTATATATAAAACACAATATTATGATTAAGACATTTGAACAATTTAGAAAAACATCATCAAAACCAATAAAACTATTGACAAAAAAGGAATATTATGATAACCTTTATTTGGAATCAATGAAAGATTATTTCGGCGATGATGTTCCAAATTGTGTGTATGAAGCAATAGAATCAGGAAACCGTATAGACTATATATTTGAGGATTTGAAAACACGCGAGATAATTCCGATAAGTGCATCTGCCGCAAATGATTTGGTTTATGTTAAGAATCACGGAAAACTCTATTATTTCAGCACAGGAGAAAATGCTAATGAGATAGAAAAAACAGGTTTGAGATGCAAGTCGGGAGAAGGAGAATGCGTATGTTTGCCAGAGCGAATTTACGCTTACGCATCGTGCAAGAATCTAAATAAAATACCTGATATATATGATAAAATAACAAAGCTCGTGGATTCCCATGATGCCGAAAAATATGGAATTTATATATATCGGATTGATTTGGAAAAATCTAAAAAAGGCACATATATAAATTTTTACGCTGATGATATGATGGACTGCGAAGATGCCGTCTATACATATAACAACATTCCTCCTGAATGTTTGAGGTTGATTGATATAGACCACACACTGCAAAAATACCAATTAGAAACCTGCAATGAAGTTGCTGATGCATTAATAACCTCTTTGTCTGATTATGAAGTTTGAGTAAATGGTACAAAACGAGATTTTAACAAAGTTAAAAGGAATTTTACAATACCTATTTCAAAACCATTTTTGCAAGTGATTTTAGTAAAAGTATGACGAAACATTGAATGAAAAAACTTCTATGAAAGAGAGTCGTAATATGTTGTATAAAATGGCTGTGGTCGGTTATTTCACCACCTTTAAGAAAAATGGTAAACAGGAGTTACCTAAATTTAAGGTGTTTGTGTGTGATGATGAGTTTGCTATTCCACATATGCATATATGGGATGACGAAACCGATGGAAAGAAAATACACACTTGTGTCCGTTTGGATAAAATTGGATATTTCCTCCATACAGGAAAAGAAGATATTTTGACACCGAAGCAGAAAAAGTACCTTGTTGCTTTCTTGAAAGAGGAGTGTAAAAACAAGCGCTACAAAACGAACTGGGAATACACTCTGTCTATGTGGAACGACAACAACACGGACAAGACACAAGTGGATGAAACTTCGGAAGTGTTAGATTACACGAAATTAAAAGACTAAAAGGGATAATTCCGTAAAATATTAAAAAACGTTTGGGTTTTTGAAATTAAATTATCAACTTTGTGAAATGGAAAATTGATATAAATCTTCAATTGTGGGAATAATGCGGTTCTGCCTATAATTAAGGATAAAAGTTAATAAATAGAACCTGTCTAATATTATGTCAGATTTTAAAATTAAGGATGGTATAGCCATCATTCCCGAGGGAACAACGGAGATTAAAGTAAGTGCTTTCGCCGGTTGCACCTTGCTTGAGAGTGTAGTGATTCCTGTAGGTGTAACTGAGATTGGAGAGCATGCTTTCAAGGATTGTACCTCGTTAACTACGGTGATATTACCTTTCAGTGTGAATAAAATAGGCAAAGATACATTTAAAGAATGTTCGGCACTCACTACCATCTATGTTCCTGCAGATAAGGTTGACTACTACAAAAAGTGCCTCCCCGTGGATTTGCACGGCAAAATCGCACCCGCTGGTGATATGAAATGGGACGAAGCAATCAGAGAGGTATTGGCTGATAATGGAGCGCCAATGCGTCTTGTGGAAATTATAAAAAAGATTATCGAGCATGGATATAGACTAGAATATGGTAACACTCCGGTAAATTCCGTGGGTACTATATTGAGGATAAACGAAAAACGTTGGTTCGAGTGTGTAGAAAGAGGTGTTTACAAGTTGGTAGATACATCTGTAACTGATGAATTTGATTGGGATGATGATGAAGATGACATTTCAACCAGTTCAACAGATTGGGATGATGATGAAGATGATGATGATACAACTTCAAAAAAAACAATTGATGTAGATTGGGATGATGATGAAGATGATGACAAAAAAGATGATGAACCCAATTACAAAAAGGCATCAGATTTCATCACTTCTGAAGTTCCGTCTAAAGATGAGAAGGAACTTCTTGAGTTGATTGTGAATTTCCGTCTTCCTTTGGTGAAAGGAGAGGTGTGCTTTGCAGATATTCTGGATAAATTGGAAATAGAGTTCAGCGATGAAGAGAAAAGTCGTCCTCAGTCGATAGATAAATCACTGCTTGAAAAGAAACTTAATGAACTCAGGGAACAGATCGCAAAGCTGTATGTAGAGATCGAAATCGATCATACGCTCTCGAATTTATATGGTCCCTTCCTGAACCATATGATGTCAGTCGCTGATGAAATTGAAGGTCTCCTTGCTGACTTTAGAGATATAGTGGTAGTGGATGTTCGGGTTTTGGGAGAGTTCATCCCAGGAAAAAAGGGAGTGGACACCCCCAAGGTCGTTATATACTACGAAAACATTCAGAAGAGCGTTAAGGATGTCTTTTGGAGCTATGCGAGTTGGCAGGTAATGCCTGCTGTGTTTGTCCATGAGATGTTCCATGCTTGGAATTATTTCAAAGCAGGGCGAAACTCAAGGTCTGTTTTGGCAATTGACGAACCGATGGTGGAGTTTGAAACCCTCTACTTTTTGAAACAAATGGAAACTTTTACGCCGCAATCTCATCGTCTGCGTAAAGGGGTGGAAAGTGTGAGAAGAGATAGGGAATACCGAGTACATAAGAAACAGCAATCAATAGGTGATGTGGCAGCTTATGGTTTCGGATATTATCTGTTTAAGAATCTGAGTGATGGTGATTCAATAAAATGGATAGAAACTTATTCTGAAAAGTCAGCTTTTATAGATGGCAGTAATTCGAATGTGAAGAAGGCTGAAAATGCTCTTATACCTATATATCCGTTCATGTCAGAGGCTGAGGTAATGAAATGGTTCAAGAAGATCATTTTTGATGGGTATGCGACTTCTGTGACTGTAGGAAAGTCCGCTTCGGCTAAAACTGGTTTAGATGTTTCCTTGCGTGATTTGGTGCTTGCATGTATAAAAACGATTGGTCGTAAATGCTTTGAAGCGAAGGAACTCTATGCATTTGCACCTATATTCGAGGTGTGTGTCGCAGTGCCAGGTAATCTGGAGGATGCGTTGAAGCAGCAACTTGATGAACTTGTCAAGGAAGGTGTCCTTGAAGCTCTTTCACATGACTGCTATGTTGTAAAATGAAAATCTTCAATCATGGGATTAATTGGTTCTGCCTATGATTAAGGGGGAAAGTTAAAAAATAGAATCAACCTGTTTTAAACAGGAACATTTAACAACAAAACCTCTCGATGTATAGGTAATCGTATCTGAAAAAATGTATATATCAAAATCAAGATTCATAAACTGGACAAGATGTCCGATGTATTTCGCGATGGAGTTGAAACACAACCCAATGGGGAAAGACGATATTGATGCAGAACGCGAACGCCGCGAAGAAATTTTGGGAGAGTTGGCAGAAAGTATTAAGGAGTCTGCTATGGAGTCTGCAGAATTCTCCGAGGAGAACGATGAAAATTTCGACACCACCCCGAGTCCTGAGCTTGAGGCTCTGCTACCGTACTACAACCAAGTAGAGGATGAGGCTTTGAAGGTTGCCAAGAAGTATTTCGATGGCAAATTTCAAAACCAAAAACTCTTTGAGTACGAGCTTTATGGCCATACATATCGCTGCTATGTGGATATATACAACGAGAACGAGAAGGAAATCAATATCATCGAGGTGAAGGCTACCACCAATAAAAAGTATAGCTATTGGAAAGATAAGGATGGTAAAAATCAAGGGCTGTTTTTCTCGGATGCATATAGAAATACGAAAGATAAAATCAAAAACACATATCATCTGTTTGTCAAGGACGGAAACATCTGGCGTCTCAACACGGCCGACAGCCAGGTGAATGAATATGCTACGAATAATTTCGAACAGAAGAAGAATTCTCTGCTCGACAGGTATAACAAAGTGGGGAAATATCCACACGACCTTGCCTTCCAGAGATTTGTCATTGAAAATGCACTCCGCCAAGCCAATGACAATCGCCCTGTGAATTACTATCTTGCCGTGCTCAATAGCGAATACGTGTACAACGGCACTGTTGATGAGAATGGCAAATGTTTATACCACGATATCAATGGACAGGAGATAGTCACATTTCTCGACTTGAACGAGACAACCGAAGCGTATCAGAAGAAAATCTTAGAAGAGATTGCCTACCTTGAAAGCTACATCTCTACTCCGCACGATGTGAACAATAAAGTCAATGTCGGCAAGCATTGTGCTTGGGGTGAAAACACGGAATGCTTATTCTATGAACACTGTTTTGAAAAACTCAGGGAAGTGCCAAAAACCAATAGAGCTAACAACTATGTGTATTGTCAAGGCAAATTCAGAGAGGGTAACATCGAAAACAAATATCAGCTAGTGAATAAAGGTTACTGGAAATTTGAAGACGTGCCGATTGATTGGCTGGTGAAGGAAAACCATAAGATTCAGCGTGATTGCTATGACAATAATACGGAATATGTTGATAAAGAAAAGATGCAGTATTGGTTTGACCAACTCGAATATCCTATATACCACTTCGACTTTGAGGGTTTTCCATGTCCATTGCCTCGTTTCAATGGAGAAACTCCCTATAGACAATCGGTTTTTGAGTTCTCTTTGCATATTGAGCGCGAACCAGGTAACTGCGATAAGGAGAAAGATAATTTCATATTCCTCAACAAGGAGTATTTAGATGATGAGCGCAAGGAGCTGGCCAAAGCCATCATTGACCATTTCGAGTTCAATAAGGACGGCTCTCTCAAGGGTACAATGCTTGCCCAGTTCACTGCTTATGAGAAAGGCCGCCTTGAAGAATTGGCAAATCTTTACCCTGAGTACAGAGCAAAGTTGCTTGCTATCAGAGATAGATCAGCAGATTTGTTGCATCTGTTGAGAAACAACAAGGAAATGTACGAGGGAATGAAGAGCGCAGATCTTATCAACTACTACCACAAAGACCTTTCTGGTAGCTATTCCATCAAAAAAACGCTTCCTGTTCTTGTGCCATCGCTCACCTATAAAGGTATGGATGTGGGCAATGGTGTGCAAGCATACATTGCTTACATCAACTATGATTCTGACCAGCCTACATTCAACACACTGAAGACCAAAGCCGAGCGTAGGGAAGCCCTAAAACGCTACTGCCAACAGGACACTTGGGCGATGGTGGAGATATTAAGGGCGGTGAGAAAGAAAATAAGTTTATGAGTAGAGATTTTTTAATACCTGAAAAAAAACTTCATTTTTCTTATAACATTTTAAAACGACTTCTGGTATATATAAGTGTGATTGTTAAATCTCCATAAGTTAGACATTTCTAAAGCGCATTCTTCGGACTGCGCTTTTTTAGTAGGAGGGGAGGTGGTGAATTAACAAACGTTATTAAAAAACTCAAACCCAAGGACTGTTGTCTGTTGTCCGTTGTCTGTTGACTTTTTTTTAAAAAAACAACGAAACATTGTAACATTGAGGTGTTGTAGGGACGTCGATTTATCGCGTCCTAAATTAGGAATTAAGCCCTGAAAGGGCGAGACAAATATAGGGTAAGGCAACGCCATATTAGTTAGGAGTTATTTGTTTAATGCTCGCGCTTTGGAGTTAGTAGCCTCCAATGCGTTAGGGATTGGAGCGGCATCCTTTGCGAGCGGAGCGAGCAAAGATATAGCGGAAAGCCCGACGGCTTGCCGGAACGCCCTAATTCAATTCATAATGCATAATTCATAATGCATAATTGAAAGTGGAGAGTTCGTTCTTAGCTCAAAAGCCAATAGCCAAAAGTCCACTGCAAAATATTATTCAAACATTGTTAAACTTTAAGGAAAAAAAATTATATTTGCACGTTAATGCAAAATTTGAAATTAATAAAATTTAACATATATGAATAAGCAGATAACATTAGAAGAAGCCGTAGCAAAAGTTCATGATGGCATGACAATTATGTTCGCTGGATTCCTCGGAGTCGGCAGCGCAGTCCAAATCATCGACGCTATCGTTGAAAAAGGCGTTAAAGACCTCACAATCATCGCTAACGACACAGCTTACGACAACGTGGCTCATGGCAAACTAGTAGCTAACCATCAAGTGAAAAAGGCTATCGTTTCTCATACTGGAACCAATAAAGAAACCGCAGCACAAAAGAATGCCGGCACTCTCGAAGTTGAATACGTACCACAAGGCACACTCGCAGAACGTATCAGAGCTTACGGCGCAGGTCTCGGCGGAGTGCTCACTCCAACAGGCTTGGGAACCATCATTCAAGACGGAAAACAAATCGTCAACGTCGACGGTAAAGATTATATCCTTGAAAAACCTCTTAAAGCAGACATCGCATTCTTGCGCGCTAACATCGTCGATGAAGAAGGTAACATGGTATTCCTCGGAACATCACAAAACTTCAATCCTCTCATGGCAATGGCAGCCGACTACGTAGTAGTAGAAGCTGAAAAACTCGTCAAGAAAGGGGAGATAGCACCAGAACAAATCCACGCTTCTGGTATTTTCGTAGATGGAATCTACCTTGAAAAATGAAAGTTGAAAACTGAAAACTGAAAATTGAAAATTAAAAATTAAATGTTTTGGACAAAGACTGTTGACTGTAGTCTGTTGTCCGTTGACTTTAAAAAATATATAAAATGGAAAAAGAATATAGATCTCTTATCAGATTGCGTATGAGTGCAAAAGACGCTCACTACGGCGGTAACTTAGTTGATGGTGCTCACATGGTTCACCTCTTCGGCGATGTTGCAACAGAATTGTTAATCATGACAGACGGCGACGAAGGTCTCTTCTGCGCTTACGACAATATCGAATTCTTAGCACCAGTTTATGCTGGCGACTATATCGAAGCAGAAGGCTGGGTTACAAAAATCGGTAACACTTCACGCAAGATGGAATTCGTTGCACGTAAAGTCATCATCCCACGTCCAGACATCTCTGACTCAGCAGCTGACGTATTGCCAGAACCAATCGTTGTTTGCCGTGCTAGCGGTACATGCGTAGTTCCAAAACAATGTCAAAGAATTGAAAGATAAAGATATACACTATGGAAAAACTCATCATCACTGCTGCTATCTGCGGCGCAGAAGTAACTAAAGAACAAAACCCTGCTGTTCCTTATACAGTGGAAGAAATAGTGAGAGAAGCTAAGTCAGCTGTCGACGCTGGCGCTGCTATCGTTCACCTTCACGTCCGTTTCGACGACGGCACTCCAACACAAAACGCTGCTCGTTTCCAAGAATGCGAAGAAGCTATCTACAAGGCATGTCCTAACGTAATCTTGATTCCTTCAACAGGCGGCGCTGTCGGTATGACACCAGACGAACGTCTCCAATCAACAGATACAAACCCACTTCCAGAAATGGCGACATTGGACTGCGGTACATGTAACTTCGGCGATGAAATCTTCGACAACACAATGCCAACGATGCGTGCTTTCGGCAAACGTATGTTAGAACGCGGCATCAAGCCAGAATACGAATGCTTCGAGATGGGTCACATCGACACTATCTTAAATATGGCTCGTAAAGGTGAAGTGCCAGCTGCTCCAATGCAGTTCAACTTCGTCCTCGGCGTTCCAGGCTGTACACCAGCAACCGTAGCTAACCTCTGTTGGATGGTCAACGCTATCCCTGCAGGTTCAACATGGACAGCAACAGGTATCGGCCGTCACGCTTTCCCAATCGCTGCTGCTGCTATCGCAATGGGTGGTAACGTAAGAGTCGGTTTCGAAGACAACTTATACCTCTCAAGAGGCGTCCTCGCTAAGTCAAACGGCGAACTCGTTGCTAAGGTCGTTCGTCTCGCTAAAGAACTCGGTCGTGAAGTAGCAACTTCAGACGAAGCAAGACAAATCTTAGGACTTAAACCTAGAAAATAATGCATAATTCATAATGCACAATGCATAATTTATGAAGAGCTACTGTTGTTATGACGGCAGCTTTTTTTATAAAGACAACGGACAATAGACTTTGAGTGTGTTATGCATTTTCTTGCATCAGAATTTTTTACTCTCAATAATCTTTCATAATGAGACCAACTAAGTAATGGTGTAGATTCTGCCGACACTGTCGGCAGAATTTGTAAGTCATTGAATGTTAAATAAAATTGCTTGAATTTCCAAAGACTTCTCTCGGAGAATCCTTTGCCATATTCTTCTGTCAATTCTTTGGATGCTATCTCGATAATATGTTTGCCGTATTCAGCTCTAGATTTGCCTTTTTGCTCTTGGATTACTAGATTTTGACCAATGAGCCAATTCTGTCTTAACTGAGCTAAATTGATAGAATTATAAGCATATTTTCTCGCCGACTTAACAATATCTTTTAATGAATCTAAGAAGATACGTTCCTCTTTAGTATTAATGACTTTTTCCATGATTTCTAAATTTTGGTCTTACAAAACTACAACCGTCTCATCCTTTTGTCAAGGATTTGCAAAGGAAATATTTCGGTTTTAACAATTTTTAACATAAAATCAGTGAAATATTAAGAAATGATGTTAAGAATTGTTAACCATTGAACTTTTTGAAGTCAACAAGACTACAAGACCACAAGACTACAAGTTTTAGTTAGGAGTTGTTTTTTTACTATTGATCAAAGACAGTTGGCTTTTGGACTAGCTATGAGCCATGAGCTGGAAGACAATAGAATTTGGGTGTAACCTTTCTATGTATAAATAACCCCACATCACTATATCACTTCATTACTTCGACACAATAAATAAACAATATGTCGTTGATGCGTCTCTACTTTTTTAGTCAACAGCCTTAGTTCAGTAGCCTCCAATGCGTTAGGGATTGGAGCGGCATCCTTTTGGAGCGAAGCGGAAAAAGATATAGCGGAAAGCCCGACGGCGATAGCCGGAACGCCCCAAAAACAATTCATAATTCATAATGCATAATTCATAATTGAAAGTTGAAAATTATCCTTTGCGTTCCTTGCGTCTTTGCGAGAAAAATTCCTCATTTATAACTCCAGAAATCTCAATAAAAAATCATTAACACTTTCTTTGTTTTTATCATATTTATTATTATCTTTGCGAGCATTTGTGAGTATTCACAAGGGGGAAAGGAAATATTAACTTAAAACACTAAATACTATGCAAAAGAAAGGTAACAAATACGGAACTCACCGTGTGATTGAACCAGTTGGCGTTCTTCCACAACCAGCTAACAAACTTGATAACAATATGGACGAGATTTGGGACAACGAAATCCTCATCGACGTTCAAACATTAAATATTGACTCAGCATCATTTACAGACATCTACAACTATGCAGTTCAACAAGCTGGCGAAGGCGCAAGCGACGAACGCATCCTTGAAGAAGTCAAGAAAGAAATGTTCCTCAACGTTGAGTTACAAGGTAAACACCGTAACCGCAGAACAGGCTCAGGCGGTATGTTACTCGGTAAAGTTGAAAAAATCGGTGACGCTTTGAAAGGCAAAATCGACTTGCAAGAAGGCGACCGCATCGCAACATTGGTATCATTGTCATTGACACCACTCCGCATCGACGAAATCATTGAAATCCGCAAAGACGTTGACCAAGTCGACATTAAAGGTAAAGCTATCCTCTTCGAAAGCGGTATCTACGCTAAGATTCCTAACGATATGCCAGAAAAACTCGCTCTCTCAGCATTAGACGTCGCTGGTGCTCCTGCACAGACAGCTAAATTGTGCCAATATGGTCAAAACGTCGTTATCCTCGGCGCAGGAGGTAAATCAGGTATGTTATGCTGCTACGAAGCTAAGAAACGCGTTGGCGTTACTGGTAAAGTCATAGGCTTGGCAAACAGCCCTAAGAGTACAAACCGTATAAAGGAACTCGGCTTCTGCGACGTAGTAGAAAGCGTTGCTGGCATGACACCAGTTCAAGTTTACGAACTCATCCACAAGCTCACAGACGGCAAGATGGCTGACGTTACAATCAACTGCGTTAACGTTCCAGATCAAGAAATGACAGCTGTTCTCTGCACAAAAGACGATGGCGTTGTTTACTTCTTCTCAATGGCAACAAGCTTCACAAAAGCAGCTCTCGGCGCAGAAGGCATCGGCTCAGACGTTAACATGATTATCGGTAACGGTTATACAAAAGGCCACGCAGAATTCACATTACAAGAACTCCGCGAATGCCCAGAACTCCGTAAGATTTTCGAAGAACTTTATGCATAAATAATAACTGAAAGTTGAGAGATTCGCTCTCTCGACTTTCTTTTAATATATATAAGATGGAATCAAGAAGAAAACAATTATTTCCTAACGTCACCGACGAACAATGGAATGACTGGAAATGGCAAGTCAAGAATCGTATCGAGACTTTGGAACAGTTGAAACAATATGTTCAACTCACTCCTGAAGAAGAAGAAGGCGTACGCAGCGTTCTCTCAACATTGCGCATGGCTATCACTCCTTATTATTTAAGCCTCATCGACCCTAACAACCCTAAAGACCCAGTCCGTCGTCAATGTATCCCAACAGCATTGGAAACACACCAAGCAGATGCTGACTTGTTAGACCCATTGCACGAAGACGAAGACTCACCAGTCCCAGGTTTGACACACCGTTATCCAGACAGAGTTTTGTTCCTCATCACCGACATGTGCTCGATGTACTGCCGTCACTGTACACGTCGTCGTTTCGCTGGACAAAAAGACGATGAGTCACCACAAGACAGAATAGAAAAAGCAATAGAATATATCGAAAGAACACCAGAAGTACGCGACGTTCTTCTTTCAGGCGGTGACGCTTTGATGGTCAGCGACGCTAAGTTGGAATACATCATCAGCCGTTTGCGCGCTATCCCACACGTTGAGATAGTTCGTCTCGGAACACGTACTCCTGTCGTTTGTCCACAACGTATCACTCCAGAGTTGTGCGAGATGTTGAAGAAATACCATCCAATATGGATCAACACACACTTCAACCATCCAAACGAAGTCACACCAGAAGCTATCGAAGCATGTAACAGACTCGCTAACGCTGGCGTTCCATTAGGCAACCAAAGCGTATTGTTGAGAGGTGTCAACGACTGCGTTCACGTCATGAAGAAACTCGTTCACTGCTTGGTCAAGATGCGTGTAAGACCTTATTACATCTATCAATGCGACCTTTCAATGGGATTGGAACACTTCCGTACACCTGTTTCAAAAGGTATCGAAATCATCGAAGGTCTCCGTGGTCATACCTCAGGTTATGCAGTTCCAACATTCGTTGTTGACGCTCCAGGCGGCGGTGGCAAGACACCAGTTATGCCACAATACGTCATCTCACAAGTCCCAGGCAAAGTGGTCTTGCGTAACTTCGAAGGCGTCATCACAACTTATACAGAGCCTACAGAATACCACAACGACTGCGACTGTCCAGAATGTCAGAAACGCAGAGAAAACAAAGGTGTCGCTACAGACTCTAAGGCTGTCGACGGTATCATATCATTGCTCCACGGCGAGAAGATGAACATTGAGCCAGCGCATATCAAGAGACATGAGAGACACAATAAATAATGCATAATTCATAATGCATAATTCATAATTTTAGGGCTGTCATAATATGGCGGCCCTGATTTTTTATTTAGCAGTTAGCTATCAGCAGTCAGCTGTTAGCTGTTAACATTAATAAAAATATCTTTTGCGTTTATCTGCGTCTTTGCGAGAGGATTTTTGGGTATGAGAAATTAAGAAATTAAGGAATTAAGGAATTGAGGAATTAAGGAATTGAGGAGGAATTAAGCCCTGAAAGGGCGAAACAAATATAGGATAAGGCAACGCCTTATTAGTTAGGAATTAGGAGTTGTTTTGCTTTGATCTATAGAACTAATATTTTCGTATATTTGCAACTCTCAAAATAATTATGCATTATGAATTGAATCATGCCTTTCATCGAAGAACTCATAAAATATAAAAGCTGCTCGATAGTCGGTCTCGAGAAGAACACCGGCAAGACGGAGTGTTTTAACTATGTCTTGCAGCGTCTTCCTCTTGAAAATAAACGCGTTGCAGTGAGTTCCATAGGCATAGACGGAGAGACGACAGACCAAGTGACCAAGACCGCTAAACCTGAAATCTTCTTGCGTGAAGGCGTTTATTTCGGAACGTCGGAGAAGCATTATCTCATGAAACGCCTCAGCGCAGAGCTGCTCGAAATAACAAACGAAAACACATCCTTAGGTAATATAATAATAGGCAAGGCTCTCACTCCGGGTAAGATTCTGCTTTCTGGTCCTTCGTCGACGAACGGACTACGTCGCTGGATGGATGAGATGAAGAAATATGACGTCGACCTGACCATCATCGACGGCGCATTGTCGAGGATGAGTTTAGCGTCGCCAGCGGTGAGCGAGTCGATGATTCTTGCGACAGGAGCCGCTTATTCTGCAAATATCAACACGCTCGTTCAGAAGACGGCTTTCGTGGTCCAGATGATAAACCTCGACCTTACATCAGAAGATAATCGTGAGACTTTTAATGATATAAAAAACGGCGTCTGGGCAATTGATGAAGATGGCATTATCCATGATTTGAAAGTGGCGTCTTCGTTATCGATAAATATCGATACGGAAGGTATTAAAAAATGTAAAACATTGTTCGTCAGTGGTGCATTGACGGATAATTTCATCAATCATATAAGACAGAATAAGATATTCAACGAGACTGAAGTCGTGGTGCGTGACTTTACTAAGATTTTCTTGACACCTATGACTTACAACAGTTTCGTCAATGGAAAACGTAAGATTACTGTCTTGCAGAAAAGCAAGCTCATTGCGGTTTGTGTAAATCCGACATCGCCAAACGGAATTATACTAGATTCAGAGAAACTGTGTAGGACATTATCGGAAGCAATAAAGCTACAGGTTTATGATTTGAGAGCTAAGGCTGTTGACTTTTGAACTAAGGCTTTGATTGTTGTCCTGAAAAAATGAATTAACACATTTTTTGTTAAGGATTTCTTTTTAAATTTGCGTTTCACATTTTAACATTAATAAAAATTGATGCAACTGAGAAAACTTCTAGATTCACCATGCGGATTGCGCTTCATGATTGACAATCTGTGCACTCATTCGAGTTATTCAAGAAAGATAATGCTCGAAAGTACAATGATGTACGATAAAAACTCTATCGAGAAGTCGTACGCGGTGATGAAAGAGTTTTACGAAGTCGTTAAAAATGACGAGAATAAAAATGTAATTCAGTCGCTACAGTTTAAATTGTGCAATCTGAAAGATATAAATCACACAATATCTCGTCTCGCAACATCGGTGGTCATCGACGACATTGAGCTTTACGAAGTGAAGAGTCTCGCTCTTCTCTCTGCCGATGTTAAAAATATTTTGGAAAAGATTTCTTTAGATAAAATCATTGCAATTCCAAATCTCGATGATGTCGTCAAAATCCTTGACCCTGACGGACTCCGTATCGCTACATTTTATATCTATGATTCTTATTCAGAAGAACTCGCTTCGCTGCGTAAGAAGTTGAAGGAAAAAGATGTTTATCAGGAAGAGATTTACAACGAAGTGATCCGCATTGAAGACGAGATTCGCGCTGAGCTTTCATCTAAATTGAAACCTTATTCCGAGGCGATGACTTCAGCATTGAATGCCCTCGCTGACGTTGATATAAATATCGCTAAGTCATTGCAGATGAAAGAACTAGGACTTAGTTTCCCGACAATTTCGTCAAATGATATTTCATCATATAAAGGGATATTCCATCCTGAAGTGAAATCGATTCTGGAAAAAGATAAACGCGAATATCAAAAAGTCGATATTGATTTCGGACTGAAACCTCTTATCATCATGGGCTCTAATATGGGAGGAAAGACCATCGTTCTCAAGACCTTGGCTATGTGTCAGTATCTTCTTCAATTTGGATTCGGCATCCCTGCAACATCAGCCGATATGATGATTTACGACGAGATATTCTGTCTTACAACCGACGACCAGTCTATCAACAAAGGATTATCGTCATTCGCAGCAGAGATGAAAAACATCGACGCTGTGATAAAATCCTCCCGTAGAGACGCAAAATATTGCGTCTCCGATTGTGCAGACGCAAAATGTTGCGTCTCCGATTGTACAGACGCAAAATGTTGCGTCTCTACACTAGCGCTCATCGACGAACCAGCTCGTACCACGAATCCTACCGAAGGAACGGCATTGGTGTCGTCATTGGTAAAACTCCTTCAAGACAGAGCTATGAGTCTCGTTATCGTAACGCATTACAACATAAAAACATATAACAACAAATGTCTTCGTGTTAAAGGCCTTATCGACGGCAAGATGAATTATGAATTAGTAGAGACCCACGAAGGTGAAGTTCCACATGAAGCACTCAATATCGCCGAGACATTAGGCATCGACTCGCAATGGATTGAGATGGCGAAGGAGATAATATCAGTTAGGAGTTAGGAGTGTTGTAGAGACGTATCAATTACACCATAAAAATAAACAATATGTAATTGCTGCGTCTCATGAATGAAGCCGTAAAGTGGTGGAGTAATGGAGTGATGGAGTAGTGGGAAATGAAAATTATCTCTGCGTTACTTTGCGTCTCTGCGAGAGAATGCTCACAGCTCCCACCCCAAAAAAACTTGTAGTCTTGTAGTCCTGTGGTCTTGTAGTCTTTTTTAACATTTTATTTCAAAACTAGCTTTTTTCTCACGAATTTTTTCTTATATTTGTAAGCTAATCATTATTATTGATTTACATTCTTAATTGTACATCGTAAAATAATGATGTTTTATTTCTAACTATTTAAGAATTAAATAAATAAACAAATATAAAATTATCGTGATGAGTAAATTAGGCTTAGATTTTGAAAAAGTAGCTAAGGCTCGTGGTCTGGCAAAAAACATTGCCGACAACGTACAAGGTTTTGTGGAACAATATACAACCGTCGCTGTTGAACGTACTTTGTGTCGTTTGATTGGCATCGATGGCGTTGATGACAATATGGTGCCGCTTCCTAATGTCGTCGTCGACACATTGAAAGACAAAGGCGTTTTGGGCGAAGGCGTCCTCTTCTTCATCGCTAACGCAATGATTGAGACAGGCAAGAACCCACAGGAAATCGCTGAACTCGTAGCTAAAGGTGAATTAGATATTACTAAGGTCGTGACAAGAGACAGCAAGAAAATCGCTGACACCTTACAACCAGTCATCGATGAAAACATCAACAAGATTCGCGCTCGCCGTGCTCGCCGTGAGCAATATCTTAACACAATAGGCGAAGGACCAAAACCTTATCTCTATATCATCGTTGCTACAGGTAACATCTACGAAGACGTTATCCAAGCTCAAGCCGGCGCACGTCAAGGCGCTGACGTCATCGCTGTTATCCGTACTACAGGACAAAGCCTCTTGGACTATGTTCCTTACGGCGCAACAACAGAAGGCTTCGGCGGTACTTTCGCAACACAGGAAAACTTCCGCATCATGCGTAAGGCATTGGACGAAGTAGGCGAGGAGGTTGGTCGTTACATCCGTCTCTGCAACTACTGCTCAGGTCTCTGCATGCCAGAAATCGCTGCTATGGGCGCACTCGAAGGCCTCGACGTCATGCTCAACGACGCTCTCTACGGAATCTTGTTCCGCGACATCAACATGCAACGTACACTCATCGACCAATATATGTCACGTATCATCAACGGTTTCGCAGGCGTTATCATCAACACTGGTGAAGACAACTACCTCACAACAGCCGACGCCGTTGAAGCTGCTCACACAGTCCTCGCTTCTGACCTCATCAACGAACAACTTGCTTTGTCAGCAGGTCTTAAAGAAGAACAGATGGGTCTCGGCCACGCTTTCGAGATGGACCCAGAGTTGGAAAACGGATTCTTGTATGAACTCGCACAAGCTCAGATGACACGCGAAATCTTCCCTAAGGCAACATTGAAATACATGCCTCCAACCAAATTCATGACAGGTAACATCTTCCGCGGTCACATCCAAGACGCTCTCTTCAACATGATTGGCATCTGGACAAACCAAGGCATCCAGCTCCTCGGCATGCCAACAGAAGCTATCCACACTCCATTCATGAGCGACCGTTACCTCTCTATTGAAAATGCAAAATATATCTTCAACAATATGCGCAGCATCGGCGACGAAATGGAATTCAAAGCCGACGGTATCTGCCGTAACCGCGCTAAGTTAGTCCTCGACAACACAATCACATTGTTGGAAGAAATCAACAAAGAAGGTCTCTTCACAGCTCTTGAAAAAGGTATCTTCGGCGACGTGAAACGTCCTATGAACGGCGGTAAAGGTCTCCAAGGCGTGACAATGAAAGGCGAGAACTACATCAACCCATTCGTTGAATTGATGAAAGGTAAAAATTAATTAAGTAAAAAACAGAAAAACATATAACCATGAGTGAAGGATTATATTCAATGGAAGCTAAGGATTTCGACAAGACCTTAGATTTGACAAAAATAAAACCATACGGCGACACAATGAACGACGGTAAAGTGCAGATGAGTTTCACTTTGCCAGTTCCATGCGGAGCAGAAGCTGTTGAAGCAGCTAAGCTTATGATGAAGAAAATGGGACTCGAAAACCCAAGCGTCGTTTATTATAAAGAACTCACACCAGGATTCACATTCTTCAACTGCTACGGCAGCTGCCAACATACAGTGGATTACACAAACATCTACGTTCCTAAAGTTGAAAGCAACGTGATGGATATGTATGAAACAGACGAATTCATCAAGGAAAACATCGGACGTAAAGTCGTTATCGTTGGAGCAAGTACAGGTACTGACGCTCACACTGTAGGTATCGACGCTGTCATGAACATGAAAGGTTACGCTGGTCACTACGGTCTCGAACGTTATGAAATGATTGATGCTTACAACCTCGGCAGTCAGGTTCCTAACGAAGAACTCATCGCTAAAGGCATCGAACTCGGCGCTGACGCTTTGATAGTTTCACAGACAGTTACACAAAAAGACGTTCACATCCAAAACCTCACTAACTTGGTTGAGTTGATGGAAGCAGAAGGCTTGCGCGACAAGATGATACTCGTTTGTGGTGGCGCTCGTATCACACACGAACTCGCTAAGGAATTAGGTTACGACGCTGGCTTCGGCATGAACACATACGCCGATGACGTAGCATCATTCGTAGTTGCTGAAATGGTAAAGAGAAATAACAAATAAGTAATAACATAAAATATAAAGAAATGGATAAAGATCAAGTAAGAGAAGTCATCGCCAAGAGAGCAGCTAAAGAATTGCATGACGGCGACGTCGTTAACCTCGGTATTGGCATTCCAACAATGATTCCTAACTACTTGCCAGAAGGCGTCACTGTTACACTTCAAAGTGAAAACGGCGCTATGGGCATGGGTCCAACTCCAGCAGCAGGCGAGGAAGACAAGAACCTCATCAACGCAGGTGGCGGTTACATCACATTGATGCCAGGCGGCAGCACCTTCGACTCAGCAACATCATTTGCTATCATCAGAGGCGGTCACGTCAACGTGTCATTCCTCGGCGCATTGCAAGTAGATGAAAACGGCGACTTGGCAAACTGGATTATCCCAGGAAAAATGGCTCCAGGCATGGGCGGCGCGATGGACTTAGTAGTTGGCGCAAAGAAAGTTATCCTCACTATGGAACACACACAGAAAGGCGCACCTAAGATCTTGAAGAAATGCACACTTCCTCTCACAGCATCAGGACAAGTCAATATGATTATCACTGAGATGGGCGTTATGGAAATCACACCAGAAGGCATCGTTCTCACAGAGATACATCCAGAGTTTACAGTGGAAGACGTTCAAGCTGCAACAGAAGCAACTTTGATTATCTCACCAAACTTGAAGTCGATGGTTGATTGAGGCTAAGGCTTTTGGCTTTTGGCCATTGGCTGTTGAACCAAAGGAGTTCAACGGCCAACATCCCCAAGCCAACAGCTAAAAAACGCGTCAATGTTTGTTATAATAACATTGATGCGTTTTTTTATATGAACCAGAGCCTGTCGAAGGCAATTTCTCAGCGTTCTCAGCGTCTTTGCGAGAGTGGTACGTCTATAAATAAGTAACGCCCCCCAAGTGTGCTGTCTAACGACTCGCATGGGAGGCTTATTATCGTTGTTTGTTAACGTCAAATTTTACGCAAAAGTATATATTATTTTCAATATAAACAATTTATTTATTGAATTTATTTTTCCATAAAGGATGTTCCTGCCAATTTGTTGGGAAACCCATGTTATGAACATTAACATTCGGATACTCATCAAGTAAATCCTTGATATGTTTCCTGAATTTTGTATCTGGATTTATAGTTTGTAACATGTATAATATTATACATAGAAAGTAATATAGTCTAGAACTTTTGATTGTTTCAACTTCAGTTCTTGAAAGCCATATTTTACCGCTTTTAGGATTTTTATATTTAGCAGGTTGAATTGCAAAAATATGATTCCAAAGACGAGAATGATGTGCGCATATATTTCTTACATAATTGATTGTGTGTAACCAGGAGCAAAAAATATTTTCATTATGTATTCCAAAATATGCGGCAATGTCTTTTATGTCTTGGATGTTACTAAGACCTTGACAAATCTTTGACAATTCGCTAAAATACAATAGTTCAACGCTCATCCAACTAGGAGGTGTTTGTGGATTATTGTATTTTTTTAGATAATGATCTATAAATTGTATTTTTCGATTAGCATTTAATTGTTCTGTAATGTGTGTTTGAATATCATTATATACCGAATATATTTTGCCGGTTTTTGAATTTGCTGTTGTTTTGAATATATTGTTGTTGTTTTGCCAATGCGGACCATATTTATGACTCAACTGATAGATAATCTGTGTCCTTAATGATATTTCGATTCTTTCAATAGCATCAAATACAAGTAATCTTAACTTTCTATCGAACTTATATAAATTCCAAATATCATCCCATATCGTCCCTTTTATAAAATAATCTGTAACAATGCCATTAGGTTGCATTATTTTATATGGAAGCATATATGCACTTAATCTGTAATAACTTACATTTGACAAATGTCTTTTTGCTCTTTCTTCGTCACTTATACTAAGACCACGATTTTTAAGTAATTCTATCTGTTGTTCAAAACTTAATGCTGGCTTTGAATATGTTTGCATAATTTTAGATTTGATGTACAAAGCTACAACCGTCTCATCCTTTTGTCAAGCATTTGCAAAGGAAATATTTCGCTTTTAACAATTTTTAACATAAAATCTGTGAAATATTAAGAAATGATGTTAAGATTTGTTAACCATTGAGATAAGGCTCTGAGCCTTGAGCCGTGAGCTTTGAGCTGGAAGACTGCAGATTTTGGAATTTAATCAAATCTTTGTTCTTCGTAGTAATCCCTGCCGCCTCTGAGAAATTGCGTTAAGAAATTATGAGACTGGAGCGTTAATAACAAAAAGCTGTTTGAGCGCAGCGAGTTCTTTTTGTTTAGCGAAAGAATCATAATTTTAGCGTATTTATCCGCAGCGGCGAGCTTTTTCTGTTTCTCTTTTTTGCGGTAAAAAAGAGAAAGGAGATTTTTTAAGTCAACAAGACTACAAGACTACAAGTTTTAGTTAGGAGTTAGGAATGAAATTTAATTTCCTTAGTTCCTCAGTTCCTCAATTCCTGAAATCCGATATTGATTAAGAGCTTTTTGAGTGTTGTTGGAAAAAGGAATATTTTCTTAATTTTTATTAACATTTGTTCTGCCTTTATCTTTTTTCTTAATATATTTGTAATGTTAATATTTATTAAGATTTATCTATGATAACAAAACAGGCTTTAGGTAGCATCCTCTTCGGAATGGCTGACATCCTCCGTGATAAAGTTGAAGATTATAAGTCATATATACTTTCATTATTGTTTTTTAAACGTCTTTCCGATAATTATTTATGGGAAATAGAGAACGTAAAACAGAAATTTGTAAAGGAAAATAACAGAGAACCTTCTGAAAGAGAATTGAATGTCATCACTAAAAAGATGCACGATTTTGTTATTCCAGAAGGTTGTTTTTGGGAGGATGTGCGTAAGGCTTCTATCGACAAGAAAAACGAGAAACTTAACGAGGCTGTCAACGCTATCGCTGACAAGAATATTGACGCTAACGGTAAATATATCTTGAAAGGTATCATCAATACTGTGCGTTGGAACGAAGCTGCTCCTGATGGCTCCGGCGGCAAGAAACTGAACCCAGAAGTGCTTTCTAATCTGGTTAGTTATCTTGATGCTGTTGACTTGAGCAATCGTAACGCTAGCGTTGACGTTCTCGGCGATGCTTACGAATATCTTATCAAACGTTTCGCTGATGAAAACAAAGGCGGCACTATGGCTGGTCAATTTTATACTCCTCAAGAGGTTGTGGATATTGTAGTTCGTTATCTTAAACCTCAAAAAGGCGAAACAGTGTATGACCCGACTTGTGGTTCTGGTGGTTTCTTGCTCAGCGCCGCTAAATACGCCAAGGCTAACTACGGAACTCAGAAAGGTCTCCGTATCTTCGGACAGGAATTAGTCTGGAATACATGGGCTATTTGTAACATCAATATGATTCTTCATGGATTGGATGCTCGCATCGAGCAGGGCGACACCATCAGAGACCCTAAGTTTAAAAACGAGAAAAACGAGTTGGAGATTAGGACTTTCAACAAGGTGATGGCAAACTTTCCTTTCTCTTTAGAAAACTGGGCGCAGAACGGCGAACCTAAGAAAGACAAGAAAGGCAAGGCTGTGAACAAAAAAGATGGCACTCCGCAATTAGAATATAAGAACGCTTTCACCGATACCTATAATCGTCTCGTCTATGGCATACCTCCTTATAGCAACGGCGACTTCGCTTTCTTGCAACATATCATTGCCTCTCTCGACGAGAACGGAAAAGCCGGCGTAGTTTGTCCTCAAGGCGTGCTCTTCCGCGGACAGCCTGAAAAGACTGAGGAAGAAGACGGTCAAAACCGTAAGGCTGATGTGGAATATACAATACGCCGCGGATTCCTGCAAGGCATCGACTTCGCTGAACATAAAAACATAATTGACGCTATCGTAGTGCTGCCAAGCAACCTTTTCTACGGAACAACAATACCAGGCGCAATTATCTTCTTTGATAAAAACAAACCTGAAGAACGTAAGGACAAGGTGCTTATGATTTACGCTGCAAAAGAAGGTTGGTACCGCGAAGAGGCTAATATGAATGTCCTTGAACCACACGACATCTTGCGTATCTCCACTATTTTAGAAAGCTGGGGCGATGCAGGCAAAGCGCAGGGATGGATTACGCAACAGAAGGAACGCTTGAGAAATGATATACAAGAAGATCTTGATTTTGAACTCTCTGAGATTGAGAATAATTATAACGAAGATATAAAGCATGCTGCCAATCGTTTGGCAAATGCGATAAAAAATATTGAAGAGAAACTCTCCGACAACAAGAAACCTACTGCTGGTGATTTGAAAAACAAGGATACGGCGCAGAAAGCTTTAGACAAACTGCTGAACGACAAGCAGGTTAAGATAGATGCGGCTAATGAAAAAGCCAACAAGAAACGCAACGCTATCGACGATGTGGAAGTTGAATTGATGAATATGCTTGCCGATGCCGACTTGCGCAAACGCTATTTCTCCATTGTTGACATGGACGAGATTGAGGAAAACGAATTCAATCTCAACATACCACGATATGTAGATACTTTCGAACCAGAAGAACAGATAAACTTGGAAGAAGCCATTGCGGAATTTCAAAAGGCAATGAAAGAAGAAACAAACGCAATGAATTCTTTGAACGAACTTTTGAAAACTTTAAACGGAGGAAAGTGAGATGGCAAAGTATTCAAAAATAGGTAAAATAAACGATGATTTTGATGTGGTACAATTAAAATCTGTATTGGTTAAAAATGATGCAGGAGATTGGGGAAATGAACCTGATAATAGTGCTATTGGAATTATAAGAAGTACGAATTTTAATAATGATGGAAAGTTAGATTTGACAAATGTCGCATATCGGACATTATCAACTCGTAAATTTGAAGAGAAAAAGTTGTTCGCTTCAGATATATTAGTTGAAAGAAGTGGTGGAAGTGAGACTCAACCTGTAGGAAGAGTTGGATATATAACAGAAGAAATAGCAAAAAGTGATTTCGCATTTGCAAATTTTATTCAAAGAATTAGTGTTGATGAAACTGTTGATTCTAAATTTATATACTATTGTTTGCAGCATTTGTATGAGATGGGAATAACATCTGGAATGCAGACACAGACAACAGGAATTAGAAATTTAGACTGGAAACAATATATCGGAACATATTTACCAAAACCATCTCTTCCGGAACAAGTCTCCATTGCTAACATTTTATCATCAGTTGATGAAGCGATAGAGAGTGTAAAGAAGAGCATAGAAGCAGCCGAGAAGTTAAAGAAAAGTCTGATGCAGAATTTTCTCACTGGCAGAATGAAACCCGACGGCACATTTAGAACAGAAGAAGAATTCTACGAAGATGAGAAATTCGGCAAAGTGCCAATTGGTTGGGAGGTGAAGAAAGTGAAGGATGTTGCAAGTATTCAAAGAGGAAAATTTAGTCATAGACCACGAAATGATGAACGTTTTTATAATGGTAATTTCCCTTTTGTACAAACAAGTGATGTCGTTGAAAGTGTATTTTATTTAAAAAACGCATCTCAAACATTAAATGATTTAGGGGCATCAGTTAGTAAAAGTTTTCCATGTAATACTATAATAATAACTATAGCGGCAAATATTGGATATGTCGCATTGACGCAATATGAAGTGTTTTTCCCTGATAGTTTAATTGGGATTAATGCAAATGAGAATATAGTATTATCTGCATATTTACTATTACAACTAATGAAGTATAAAAATATTTTGGATGCACAAGCGACTGAAAGTGCACAAAAGAATATCAATTATAGTAATCTTAAACCATTATTAATTGCATATCCAACAGATAAGAAGGAACAACAAATTATAATAAATAAAATAAAAAATATTTTTCAAGAGATTGAAAACAAACAAAACCAAATCATCACACTCGAACGCTTGAAAAAGACTTTGATGCAGAATTTATTGACGGGAAAAGTTAGAGTGAAAAAATAAAATTATATGTTATGAATGAAACTTGTTATTTATGTGAAGGTGAAAAACATTCTAAAGAACATGTTCCTGCAAGATGTTTTTTCCCAAAAGAAGATCAATATAGGAAAAATCTTATTAAAGTATCTTCTTGTAAAAAACACAATGAAGACACATCAAAAGATGATGAATATGTTAGAAACATCATTTGTATGTCTATTGGTAATAATGCAGTTGCATATAAACAATTTATTGAAGAAGTTTTGAAATCATTTCAGCATAGTCCAGCATTGCAAAATCAAACATTACAGACAAAAAAACAGGTATATGTAAAGAAATGTCAAAATGTGAAGCCGACTTTTGCTTTTAGTATAGATAGGGATAGATTTGATAAAGTAATGAAAAAAATAGGATATGCATTATATTACTATAAATATGGTAAAGTGTGGCAACGTGAATTGATTGTTGCAACAGAGTTTCTGTTAGATAAATATATGCATCAAGATGAATTTGGTGAATTAATTAGTAGCATAAAATCTGAACTGAAGATACCAGAGTTCGATGGTGAAAATCCTCAAGTGTTTCAGTATAAATTTGAAGAAACAGAAACTGAGGACGTCGTAATATTATGGATGAAGTTTTATGAAGGTTTTGAAGTATTTATTATACCTAATACAAATACATCTAATCCTTGCTTATAATAAATATAAAATAGAAATAACATTTTGTAATATACACATAATTTAGTAACAAAAAATAAAATCATGAAAGATAATATTGAATCAAAGCACATTGGTAATCGAAAGTTTATAATAGAACTTAGGTTTGAACATAAGGTGACAATTTCAGATAAGAAGGGTTCTATTATCGAAAATATAAGAAATTTAAATATTTTCAACCCACTGCATTGGGAAATCGGTGTTGCTAATGCTACAATATGGGATGATGACAGTAAAAAGGATGCTAGAAATACTGTTTTTATAGAATTAAATAGATTAAGTTTTATTAGTACAAAGATTGATTCAGTAGAAAGTTATTATAACAACTTCATCAAAATATATGATTGTATCGTAAAGGAAGTTGGCGAATTTAACATTCAACGTATAGGATGTAGAGTCCAAGGAACATACAAAACTAAATCTTCAGACTTTAATTCAATTTTTGACAAAATGAAAAATGGGTTTCCTAGCCAATTTTATTTACAAGATTTCCCTTCGACAGATCTGTCATTCCAGTTGAACTACAAAAATGGCATGTATGTGATTGGTCCATCAAAAGAAAATAAAGATGCTTTTATAGAAACTAATTTTCCAGAATCGTATCGTATATGTCATAATGGAATAGCAATAGATACAGATAATTATTTAACTAATGAGAAAACTTCAATTAATGATAAGAAATTAATTAAGGATACATATGTGTTGTCTTTGTCTGTTGAAAAGAAATTGTATGATAATTTGAGTGATTTATAATATGGTTAGTAAAAATAAGAGTAAAAAAAATACTTCTAAACAATCTTCAAATGTTCATAATCAAGGGGAATATGATTTGAAACAAAATTTTTCAAAATTTAATAGATATCATAGTTCCATTGATTATCAAACTAAGGTTGACAAAGAGCAAGTCGTATATAATCCTCCTATAGATAGTTGTTTGTCATCATCAGGTAATGGGTACGATTATATAACTAATCAATTTGGAGATTCTTATTTTAGATTAGAAGACAAAATAACAGCATTATCAGACAAAAATGACACAGCGCACGACAATCTAAGAAAGGATTTTGATGGTAAAATTGATAAAGTTAGAACGGAACTTGAAGATAAAATCAAAGATAAAAAAGAGAATGTAAAATGGATAATAGCATTAGGGATAACTGTTATTGTGGCGGCAATAGGTTATTTTGTTTTACCATATCAAAAATCTAGTAAGAATGAAAAAGAAATAATAAGAATAAATGAAAGGATAAAAGAGTCAATTAAACCATCTATTGATAGAAATTCTTATAATATAGAGAAGAATGCTGCTGAGATAAAGAGTAATTATGAAAAAATAATTTTACTTCAAAATAATGAAAGTAAAAAAAGTTCTAAATAATTTAAATGTTAATAAATAATTAAAAATACCAGTATGGTGGTATCGGGTATGATGGAAAGAGATTGGTATGATGGGATAATAAAAATGAATATTATATATGACAGCAATTGTAGGAATATTAAACAAACATGGAATAGCAGTTGCGGCAGATAGTGCTGAAACAATTGGTAACGGTATAAAGATTTACAATAAAGCAAACAAGATATTCAATTTGTCGAAATATCATCCAATTGGGTCAGCAGTTTATGGTAGTGCTAACTTTAGTGAATTAACTCCATGGGACATTGTTTTCAAATTGTATCGTGAAAACATTGGAATGAAATGCTTTCCGAGATTAGAAAATTATGTCAATGATTTTGTTTCGTTTATAGAGGAAAGAAGTTTTTTTTCTGAAACAAAAGATTTAGAAAATGTATTGTGTAATAATGTTCTTTCATATTTTAAAGAATACATTCTTGTTAATCGAATTGGTCATGGGAATCCAAACGAAATAGATTATAATAAATTGCCGATAGTATTGAAAGAGATCCAAAAAGATATTGTGACTACTACTATTATTGATTCTATCAAGGATGTATCAAAAGACGAGTTTATAGCAAGTATTGAAAATGCATTGAAACATATAGAACAAGACCTTGTTAGTAAAAACTTTGATTACAATATTATTGAAAATGAATTGAAAGAAGTTTTGTATTTGTCTTTTACGAGAAAAGAGAATATGCATAACTACTCTGGTGTGGCGATTTTTGGATATGGGAAAGAAGAAATATATCCTAGTTTATATAAACTTAAAATATATGGGGTTGTATGTGGGAAACTAAAGTGGTATGTAGAAGAGGTATGTAATGTTACGAACAATAATAATGGTTTTATTTGTCCGATGGCTCAATCTGATGTTATGATGACAGTTTTAAGTGGCATAGAACCAAAGTTACACCAATTAATTCTTCAATTAACTTCACAAGTTGTTAGAGAGAATATAAAACAAATTGCTTTAGTTGCAGGAAAGACTGATAAGAATTTGCAAGATAATATTTTGGCAATAAATGTTCAACCTACATTAGACATCTTTTATAAGAACTTGACAAGTACAATTAATGATAATCATATTGCTCCACTTATTCAAACGATATCAATTCTCCAAAAAGAAGATTTGGCAGAGGTCGCTGAAAATTTAATATATCTTACATCACTTATAAGAAGGATCACTCCTGATAAAGAAAGTGTTGGTGGACCTATAGATGTTGCTTTACTATCAAAAGGTGACGGTTTTATTTGGATTAAGCGTAAACACTATTTTGAGGAAACGCTGAACAAGAATTATTTCGGAAAATATTATATTGATTATAATGATAATTATAAAGAAAAAAACAATGAATAATTATAATAATAAGACTTCTTTTGCAGAGCATACTGTAAAAC
>JBGVET010000028.1:0-26607 GCA_045120395.1 Candidatus Limimorpha sp. | reverse complement strand
TAAAACCTGAATCAAGGTATGTATCTTGTATAGAACAAAAGCAAACTAAATGGATAGAAAGTGTTGCAAAGCAAGCAGTAGAGTTAATCTCCGACCAATTAAGAAACAGGAATCTTTCTAAATAATCATAAAAATAATACATAAAGTTGTTGTTTTTGTGTCATGATAAGATTTTCCAATAATTATGATTTATTAAAATATGATAAATAGTTTTGAATATGTCTCAACTCTCCGAATCCAAGTCCGTTGAAAATAAAGTCACTGAGTGGCTGTCGCTAATGGGTTATACCTTTATGTCGGCTAATGAGCTGAAAAAGTATAATCGCTTGCAAATGAACGCTGTCATAGAGCCTATTCTGCTCGAAAAGGTGATGTCTATAAACAATATCTCGGAAAATGACGCTAAGTCTGCTGTGGAGACTCTGCTCAACAACCTGCGTAATCCTATCGCTATTGAGGGCAACGAGAAGTTCCTCAACCAATTGGTGGATGGCGTTAATATGTCGGTCAACAAAAAGGATATTACTGTCCGTTTCATAGACTTCAACGATATTTGGAACAACAGCTTCATAGTCACTAGTCAATATTCGGTGCAACAGGTTCGCGTGGATATTTGCCTGCTCGTCAACGGCATTCCGCTCGTCCCTATAGAGGCAAAACAATGTGCGCGTCGCGGAACTAACTGGCTTGAGGGTGTGCGTCAGTTCCAGACCTACGACCGCCGCAGCGATAAACTCTTCATGACTCATCTCTTTGGCGTGGCTTGCAACGGAAGACTTTGTAAATATGGAATCCCTGGAGCTTCGTCGTCTTACTTCAACGAATGGAAGGATTCTATCGTAGCTGATAAATTCTCAAATCCACTGCTTAGCCCAGACAACAAGCTGTGCAAAATATATACAGACGAAAAAGACGGACTTACTCATTTTGATGTAGAGCGTTTTCCAAACGGCAAGTTGTTGGAACAGATGAAATTCGGCATCGTCGGACTTCTTCAACCAGAAAGGGTGTTGGATATTCTACAGCATTTCATCGTTTTTGAAAGTAATGATGGCAAGAAAATAAAGAAAGTAGCTCGTTATCAACAATTGAGAGCTGCCAATAAAATTGCCGATAGAGTAGTGGAAGGCAAAGAAAAACAAGGTGTCATCTGGCATACTCAAGGTTCAGGAAAATCACTTACAATGCTTTATACGGCATATAAACTCAGTAGGTTAGAGGAACTTAACGATCCTACCGTTTATCTTGTTGTAGATAGAAAAGACCTTAAAGATCAAATTGATGATACCTTTGAGAATTGTACTTTCCCTAATTCACGTCAGGTGCTCAGCATTGGCGACTTGAAGAATCTTATAAAGACAAAACCAGCAGGCGTTTATATCACGACAATACAGAAATTCAGAGAATTGGGTGACATCAAAGACGAACGTGACAATGTAATCGTTCTGATTGATGAAGCGCACAGAACAGAATATGGTGATTTCCAGATGGAACTTCGTGCCGTTCTTCCTAACGCACAGCGTTTCGCTTTCACAGGAACGCCTGTCCCAAAGACACATCGCGAGTTCGGCGTGAAAAGAAGCGATGGAAAGACAGAGTTTTATCTCGATAAATATAGTGTCATTGATGCTATTGAAGACGGTGCAACAAAACCTATTCGTTATACATTAGGTCCGACGAAATGGTTCTTGGACAAGGAAAATCTTAAGAGAGGTTACGACGAAATAACATCCGATTTAGAAGAAAACGAGAGAAGGATTGTTGAGCAACGTGTTCAGCCATGGAAGACTTTGATGAAGAAAAAAGAACGCATCGAGGCAGTGGCAAAAGACATCGCTAACGACTTCAAAGAACGACTCGAACCTCAAGGCTATAAGGCACAAGTCGTTGCCATTGATAAAGAAGCCTGCGTTTTGTACTATAATGAATTGTTAAAATATTTTGACAAATCAGAACTGCAGATAATATTCTCTACAGGACAATATGAAAGCGGCGAACGTTACGATATGTTCTCGCCATTCTATCTCGAAGACAAAGAACGCAGGAATATCATTGAGAGATTTAAGAAACGTATCACGGAAGAAGAGATTTCAAAAGGCAATAACCTGAAAATCTTTATTGTCTGTAATATGCTTCTTACAGGTTTTGATGCGCCAATTGAACAGACTATGTATCTCGATAGTCCTCTGCGTGACCATAATCTCTTGCAGGCGGTGGCACGTACCAATCGACCATACGATGATAAGATAACTAAGATTTCCAAGGAGTTCGGTCGGGTGGTGGATTATGTAGGTGTTTTCCAGAATTACAAGGAAGCTTTGAACTATGACCCGGAAGATATCGGAGAATTTGAAGATGTTGATGCACTTTTAAAAGAGTTTCCAAAAGTATTAGACAAGGCTTTTGCTCCTTTTGATGATATTAAATTGGAAGATTCATACGACTGTGCGATGGCGATAATCCGTAAGTTGAATGAGATTGACCACGGAACCTTCGAGAATAGTTTCCATGATGTTGTGCAACAATGGGAAGCCATCTGTCCAAATCCAGGATTGAGAGATTACAAAAAGAAATATCTCTGGTTGGTGACGATTTACGAACTTTATTTAGAAGAGTTTAAACGTGCTAACTTCGACGCTGCTTTTTATGCGGCACAGACTCGTAAGCTGATAGAGGAAAACTCTACGCTTCTTGATTTTCGCGGACATCTTCCTGAAATCACAATAGACGCTGATTATCTTAACAAACTTCAAGAGACAAAGCTGTCGCCTTCTGATAAGGCGGAGAAAATCATCCGTGACATTGAAACCATGATTCGTACAAATCAAAATAGCAGTGCCATCTATGTGGAATTTCAAGAACGATTGGATTTCTTGATTCGTAATAAAAATGCCGAAGCGGAGGCGATTGAGATATTGTTGCAAAAGTTAAGCGAACTATATACCGATGTCGATGAAGCAATTGAGATTCCTAAGAAAATGGGCTTTGACGATAAAGGAACTTTTGAAATATACCAAATTATAAAGAACGAATCTGACGATTTTGACGAAAAATTAGTACGCGACTTTGCAGTTGAATTAACCAAAAAGATTCAAGAAAGAATTTATATTGGATGGCAAGAAATACCGCAGGAATATAATCGTTTAAAAGGAGATATGCTTCTGTTGTCGGTAAATCCTAAATTTGAGTCATTGAATCTTGATGCTAAAGACGAACTTGCAGAAAATATCATGAACTCGGTAAAGAATAATTTTAGTTTAAATTGATGGGAAACGAATTGAAATATAATATCATACGAAGGAATGTAAAGAACGTGCGACTTCGAGTTTCTGAAGACGGTACGGTATATGTTTATGCGCCCTTGTCATTTACCGATGATGATATAAATTCACTTCTTGAAAAGAAATCACGTTGGATTGATTCAAAATACAATTATTTCAAAAATAAGAAAACCATATTATTGAATAGGAATGAGATATTGTTATTTGGCAATCGTTATACTTATTATTATTCAACAAAATACGAAAATAAAATCATAATAAATAACGAAAGTAAGACAGTACAGGCTAAACGAGATTTGTTGGATATTAGAGTGCAAGAAAAGTGGCTGAAGAGTTTTTCAAAAAAATATATTACAGAACGACTTGAACAACTTTCAGAATCCTTGATGCTTCCATATAATAAATTGTACATTCGCAGTCAGAAAAAGAAATGGGGCAACTGTTCCAAAGAGAAGAATATATCAATAAACTGGCGAATCATCAAAGCACCAACCTTTGTGATAGATTACATAATTGTCCATGAATTATGTCATACAATTGTTATGAAACACACAGCAAAATTTAAAACGCTATTACGTTCCCACTTTCCAGATTGCGACCAAGCTCAAGATTGGCTCGATAAATATGGAAATAGTTTGTAGTTGAAAGAAGCACTTTGAAAAAAATGGTAATGTTGCCAAAAATGGTTGGTGATTGAGCGAAAAAAAGACAGGTAACGGGCATACAAAACAGCCCAAGTTACCTGTCTTTTTTTCCACCCTCATTTTTAAAATATAAATACCATTTTAAATAATTTTGATGATGTTTGCTTGACAGTCCACGATGTACTTTTAAATGCCCGAAAAAAGACTCCAGCGCATTTGTTGATTTAGGTATATCTGGACATTCTATAAAAGAAAACATATAAGGTAAAGCTCTTCTTATGTGTATGTAAGCTTTTCTTACCATTTTATGAGTAAACCATTCTTTATTGGATTCCTTATTTATTGTTTTAGTGTTTACATAGGAAACGTATTTTGAATGCCAGTCACTTAACATACGTTTCCATTCTAACATATCATTGCGAGTCGTTATCTTGCCTATAAGTTTAACTAATTCGTACAATTCAATACCAGCTTCACTTTTGGGATGTTGTGTTAACCATGATTTACATTCGCGCTGTATATGCACAAGACATCTTTGGATCTTTGCATCAGGACAAGCAGTTCTTACAGCCTTCAATATACTTTGTCCTCCATCGCATATAACACTATTAACCTCTATACCAAGCATTTGTATATTACGAAGGTCTTCCTCTATTTCCTTTTCAACTTCATCTTTGCTAATACGATATAACACTGTCTTGTGCACTATGTTGTCTCTATAGACGACAAGACATATTTTATTGGAAAACCATGTGCCATCTATAAGAAGATTAACCTTTTCTCCGCATTTTATCTTCCACGTGGGACAATCGCTTAGATACTCATCAAACCATCTTGATAGCTGTCGTGGACTATACCCACTCAATGCCGATATCTGTTGTATTGTTTGTTTGCCAACTATCCACCATTTAAACCATATAAGCCTGTTGGACACCGATACATCCTTACGCCGAAACGTAAACATGCTGTCACAATTCTTACATTTGAAACGCTGATGATTACCTCTTTTTCCCCATTTGATGACATTCAAACTTCCGCATTGCGGACACCGTTCTTTCCTGCTTTTTGACATAAAATAATAACTTTGATGTAAACGTTTTCATCAAAGTTATTATATTTATCTATGTACTAATGGGTTATATTGATTTTACCAACCATTTTTGGCAATTATACCAAAAAAATCCCAATTACTCCAATTACTCCAATTACTCTAATAAAAAACCAACACCACACCCTCTATTAATAAAAAAAACACTACCTTTGCAAAACTAATATTACTCTAATCACTCCAATTACTCTAATAAAAAAATTAACCCTTAAACCAATAAAAACCATGAAACCATTTATTCAACTCAAAGGCAATTACAAAAGCCTTATTGCATACCAAAAAGCGGAATGCATCTACGACATCACTTATTATTTCGCCCACAAATACTTCTCTAAAGGCGACCGCACCATAGACCAAATGATACAAGCCGCAAGAAGCGGAAAACAAAACATTGCAGAAGGCAGCAGCGCAGCAACCACATCAACAGAAACAGAATTAAAGTTGTATAATGTTGCCAGAGCAAGCCTGCAAGAACTCCTCGTTGATTATGAAGATTATCTGAGAGTAAATAACTATCAGCAATGGGATGTAAATTCCGACAAGGCAATACGAACTCGCGAAGTATGTACTAAACATAATGATTCTGCATACTATAGAAATGCCATACAAAAGAGAACCGCAGAAACAATAGCAAATATAGCCATAACCCTAATTCATCAAGAAGACGTCTTCTTGCGAAAAATGATAGAGAAAAGGAAAAACGACTTCCTAAAAGAAGGCGGAATCCGAGAACAAATGACAACCGCCCGCCTCGAATACAGAAAAAAACATCCCCCAAAATAAATCACTCCAATTACTCCAATCACTCCAATTACTCTAATTACTCTAATTTTGCGCAAAAAAGAGAAAAGAATCAACCTCTCTGTCGTGCCTACAGCACTTTGATATTAGTCCGGTCGTGTTTGCAGGCATTCCGAGCTCCGCTCTCCATACCTGCCTATGAACTGACGTCCCTGACGGGACTTTTTTGAGTGGAAAATTGAAAAATAATGCACTCTTATAATGCCCATTTTTATCTCAATTTCCTTGCTTGAAACAGGCCGAAATCAATAGTTTTATTTTTTAATATTTTATTAAAATTTTCAAAGTTTTTTATTAAATTTGCGAGTTGTTGTGAAAAATAAAAACTAAGGCTTTTGAGCTAAGGCTTTTGAACTAAAATGGTTCAACGGCCAACGGTCAAAGGTAGAGACGCGTCAATGATTCCTATGAAATATAAACGAACATTGACACGTCTGGTAAAAAGATAAAATTATGGAATATCAATTTTTAAAATCAGAAATAAAAGACAACGGCATCTGCGTGTTGACAGTGTCGGCTCCTAAGTCGTTGAATGCTTTGAATTCAAGAATATTAAGCGAGATTGACTATTTCGCAAGCAATATAGACTTATCTGTCGTCAAGGCTCTCATCATCACCGGTGATGGCGAGAAGGCTTTCGTTGCCGGCGCCGACATCGCTGAGATGAAAGACAAGAACTACGCTGAGGCATTGGAATTCGCTAAGTTAGGCGCAGCAGCTTTCAAGAAAGTGGAAGACCTCCAGATTCCGGTCATCGCTGCTGTCAACGGTTTCGCTTTGGGTGGCGGCTGCGAACTTGCGATGGCATGCGACATCCGCATCGCTTCAACAAACGCCAAATTCGGTCAGCCAGAAGTTGGCCTCGGCATCATCCCAGGATTCTCTGGAACATACAGATTGCCAAAACTCGTAGGTCCAGCATACGCTAAAGAACTTATCTACACAGGCAAACTCATCGACGCACAAGAAGCACATCGTATCGGTCTCGTCAACGCTGTATATGAACAAGCCGACCTCATGGACGAAGCAATGAAACTCGTCAAGATGATTTTGAAGAACGCTCCAATAGCAGTGGCATACGCAAAGAAATGCATCAACGACAATTACGACATGAATATCGACGAAGCACTCGCTTACGAAAATGAATACTTCGCAAAATGCTTCTCTACAGAAGACCAGAAAGATGGAATGACAGCATTCTTGGCAAAAGAAAAAGCAGTATTTCAAGGAAAATAATATAAAATAAAAAGGAAAATAATATGAAAGTTTACGTTATCGGAACAGGTACAATGGGCGCTGGCGTAGTACAAGCATTCGCACAAGCTAACATGCCAGTAGTAATGAAAAGTAGAACTCAAGCCAGCTTAGACAAAGCAGTAGGCAAGATTTCTAAATCATTGGCTAAACTCGTAGAAAAAGGTAAAGTTACACAAGAATATATGGATTCTGTCATGGCAAACATCAGCACAACAATTGATTACGCTGATTTCGCCGATGCTGACCTCGTCATCGAAGCAGCATCAGAAGACATGAATCTCAAGAAAGAAGTCTTCGCAGAACTCGCCAAAGTTTGTAAACCAGAAACAATCTTCGCAACAAATACATCTTCATTGTCAATCACAGAGATAGCTGCTATCACCGACCGTCCAGCACAGTTCATCGGCATGCACTTCTTCAACCCAGCTCCAGTGATGAAACTCGTTGAAGTCATCAAAGGACAAATGACATCAGAAGAGACAAGCAACAAGATTTTCGAATTAGCAACAGCAATCGGCAAGACTCCAGTTATGGTAGAAGAAGCTCCAGGTTTCGTCGTCAACCGTATCTTAGTTCCAATGATTAACGAAGCAGTTGGCATCTACGCTGAAGGCATCGCTTCTGTTGAAGACATCGACAGCGCAATGAAGTTAGGTGCTAACCATCCAATGGGACCACTCGCATTAGGCGACCTCATCGGTCTCGACGTCTGCTTGGCAATCATGGAAGTTCTTTACAATGAATTCGCCGACAGCAAATATCGTCCACACCCACTTTTGAAGAAGATGGTAAGAGCAGGCTTGCTCGGACGTAAATCAGGTCAAGGTTTCTATAAATATTAATGAATTAAATATATACGATAATGAACTTTAGTTATTCAAAGACAGAAGAATTATTCTTGCAGATGATCAGATCATTTGCTGAGAATGAAGTCAAGCCTTTGGCAGCTGAAATTGACGAGCAAGAAAGATTCCCAATCGAGACCGTCGAGAAAATGGCCAAGTTAGGTTTGATGGGTATCCCTGTTCCAAAACAATATGGCGGTGCAGGCGGCAGCGTACAGATGTACATCATGGCAGTTGAAGAACTCTCAAGAGTTTGTGCAACAACAGGCGTCGTCTTGTCAGCTCACACTTCATTATGCGTTGCTCCAATCTTGGAACACGGCACTGAAGAACAAAAGATGAAATATTTGCCAAAACTCGCTTCAGGCGAATGGATTGGCGCTTTCGGTTTGACAGAACCTAACGCTGGTACCGACGCTGCTATGCAACAGACAACAGCTGTTGACGCTGGCGACAAATGGATCCTCAACGGCACTAAGATTTTCATCACCAACGCTTCTAACGCTGACGTATTCATCGTTATGGCAATGACAGACAAGTCAAAAGGCACAAAAGGCATCTCAGCATTCATCGTTGAAAGAGGCTTCAAAGGTTTCTCAATCGGTAAGAAAGAATTGAAACTCGGTATCCGCGGTTCAGCAACATGCGAGTTAGTTTTCGAAAACTGCGAAGTTCCAAAAGAAAACCTCTTAGGTCAGTTAGGCAAAGGTTTCAGCATTGCTATGAAGACTTTGGACGGCGGCCGTATCGGTATCGCTTCACAAGCTCTCGGTATCGCTCAAGGTGCAATGGATGAGACAGTTAAATATACAAAAGAAAGAAAACAATTCGGCAAGTCAATCGCTTCATTCCAAAACACACAATTCCAAATGGCAGACCTTCAGACTAAAGTCGAGGCAGCTCGTCTCTTAGTACGCAAGGCAGCATGGAAGAAAGACAACGGTGTTCCTTATTCAGTTGACGCAGCGATGGCAAAATTGTTCGCAGCAGAGACAGCGATGGAAGTGACAACAAAAGCTGTTCAGTTCCACGGCGGTTATGGTTACACACGCGAATATCCAGTAGAACGTATGATGCGTGACGCTAAGATTACTGAAATCTACGAAGGTACTTCAGAAGTTCAAAGAATGGTTATCGCCGGTAATTTATTTAAATAGGAGGGAAGTAATATGAATATAGTAGTATGTATTAAACAAGTTCCAGATACAACAGAAATTAAGATTGACCCGGTCAAAGGTACTTTGATTCGTGACGGCGTTCCAAGCATCATGAACCCAGACGATAAAGGCGGCCTCGAACTCGCTCTCAGAATGAAAGACAGCTGCGGCGCTAACGTAACAGTCATCACTATGGGTCCTCCACAAGCAGAACTCATCTTGAGAGAAGCTATGGCAATGGGCGCAGACAGAGCAATCTTATTGACAGACAGAAAATTCGCAGGTGCTGATACATTGGCAACATCATACGCTTTAGCAGGCGCAATGAAGACAATGGACTATGACCTCATCATCGCAGGTCGTCAAGCTATCGACGGTGACACAGCACAAGTAGGTCCTGAGATGGCAGAACACTTAGACATCCCACAAGTATCATACGTCATCGACGCACAACGTTTGGAAAACGGCAATCTTCTCGTTAAGAAAGAAAGCGAAGAAAGCATCCAGACATTAGAGGTAGAAGGCAAATGTCTCCTCACAGTCTTGGCATCAGCATTCGACGCACGTTATATGACAGTATCAGGCATCGTTGAAGCTTACGACAAAGAAGTAGAAATCTGGTCAGCAGAAAAGATCGACGTCGATGAAGCAAAATTAGGTCTCAAAGGCTCACCAACAAAAGTGTTCCAATCATTCCCTAAAGCAATGAAGGCTCCAGGTGAAGTACACGAAGTAAGCGAAGAAGAAGCTGTAGAACTTATTGTTAATAAACTTAAAGAGAAACATATTATCTAAAAGGAGAAGTTATGAATATTCAAGATTATAAAAACGTATTCGTATTCGCTGAACAACGTAACGGCGTGATTCAACCAGTAGCTTTCGAACTTTTAGGTAAAGCACGCGACTTGGCTGACTCACTCGGCGAAAAAGTAGTTGCAATGTTACTCGGTTACAACGTAAAAGACCAAGCACAGAAACTCATCGAGATGGGTGCTGACGAAGTCCTCGTTGCCGACTGTCCAGAGTTGAAAGACTATATCACAGAGCAATACTCACAAGCAGCATATCAAATCATCACAGAATTCAAACCAACAATCGTTCTTTACGGTGCAACGACAATCGGTCGTGACCTCGCTCCACGTCTCGCAGCAAGATTGAACACAGGTCTCACAGCAGACTGTACAAAACTCGAAGTTGCTGACACAGAAGCTGGTGACAAACAATTCCGTATGACACGTCCTGCATTCGGCGGTAACTTGATGGCTACTATCGTATGTCCAAACAACCGTCCACAGATGTCAACAGTACGTCCAGGCGTTATGCAAAAACGTCAACGTGAAGAAGGCAGAGCAGGCGTTGTCACAATGTTCGCACCTAAGTTCGACACAGCACGTTTCAAAGTTAAGCTCGTCAACACAGAGATGAAATGCTCATGCAACGACGACATCGCCGACGCTAAGATTTTGGTATCAGGCGGCCGTGGCGTGAAGAACGCAGAAGGCTTTGAAAAGTTACAAGCATTGGCAGACACATTAGGCGGCTTAGTAGCATCATCACGTGCTATGGTTGACGCTGGCGTTGTTGACCATTGCATCCAAGTAGGTCAGACAGGTAAGACAGTACGTCCTGAGTTGTACGTAGCATGCGGTATCTCTGGCGCTATCCAACACTTAGCAGGTATGGAAGAATCAGGTTACATCATCGCTATCAACAAAGACAAGTACGCACCAATCTTCAGCGCAGCCGACTTAGGCATCGTTGGCGACTTACACAAGATCGTTCCAATGTTGAACGAAAGAATCAAGAAAGAAATTGAGAAATAATTTCTATTTCTATTCTGTATTAAATAAATAATTATTTTTGTAGATAAATCGGTAACCGACGAAAGACTGATTGAGCGAAGTAGTCGGTTATCGATTATTATTTTTTCCTCTTTTCTTCCAATCTTTTTCTTGCTCTGCTTAATTCGGTTTGTAGCTCTTCTTCGGTTGGTAGAGTCAATTTGTATTTTGAAGCGAAGATTTGTTTTGCGTCATTTAATACTGAATATTTAGCAATTGCCTCATTCTTTTCGGAACAAAGTATCAGTCCGATTGTAGGATTATCGTCATCTTGTTTAGTCAATGCGTCAAACATCCTTATATAACTATCCATCTGACCTACATCTTGATGAGTTAGCTTGCCTAACTTTAAATCTATCCAATTGTCGTGTTGACCACATAGAGTTTGCAGCTTCATTCATATACCAAAAACGAGCACCTTCGTTTTCTACATTTATTAAACGACGATAATGAGACCAACTCAATTCGGGACGCAGTGCGGCCCGAATTTCAAAACACTTGTAAAATTGACACATTCTGCGAAGTCCTCTTTCGTCGAAACCTTTTCCGAATTCTTTTGTAAGACGTATTGAAATGTTTTTCAATATCTTTTTCCCATACTCTGCTCTTTCCCAATTAAGTTCATCTTCAACGATAACTTTCCCAATGTTCCAATAAGCCATCACCATTGTGAAATCAATTGCCCTATATGCTGTCTGACGAGATTCACGGATAATATTTTCAATCTTAATGGCAAGATTGATTTCCTTTTCATTAATGTATTGTATATTCTTTTTCATTTTAATATAAATTTTGGTTATAAGGTCTACTTTCATATTGAACTCAATTCGTGACGCAGTGCGTCACAATTTGAAGTTTATTTCTTACAAAACTACACCCATCTCATCCTTTTGTCAAGACTTTGCAAAGGAAATATTTCGGGTTTAACAATTATCCTTATTTATCAAATTGACTACAACCTTAACCATTACATCTTTCTCTTCAGGACGACTTTCCGCAATCATCAAAGTGAGAGCGACTAAAGTGCCATTGCTGATTCGTTTGGAACAATCGGGATTATACAGGATACCATTATTTTGCATAAACCAGAGAAACAAAGTAGCAGCGATACGCTTGTTGCCATCGCTGAAAGAATGGTTTTTAGTGACAAGATATAGCAACATCGCAGCTTTTTCTTCGATAGAAGGGTATAGGTCGACACCATCGAACGTCTGGTAAATCTGTCCTATGGAACTCTTGAAAGAATCGTCTTTTTCCTTTCCAAACAGCCAATGTCTACCGAACTTTTCTTTGAGATTTTGAATAATTAAAATGGCATTGTCGTAAGTGGCGATGAATTTATTCTCAAAAGTTGTTTTCTCGATTTTTAGTTTTTGCTTATCATATCTGTCGAGAGTATCAAGAGCATATGTGTAATCAGTTACTACATTTATCAGATCCAGATTTTCCTGATTTGACAATTCAGGTTTTGAATTGATTGTGCGACCAAGAATATGAACCAATTGAGAAAGTTCCTCGTACTTTCTTTGTGTTATTTTATCGTTTATAGCAAATCCTTTGATAAGATAATCCTTCAGGATTTTATTAGCCCAAATTCTGAATTCCACACCTCTTGTGGATTTGACTCTATATCCAACGGATATAATTACATCTAAATTGTAGATATTAATATTGTGGATTTGTTTTTTGTTTTTTATTGCACCATGTTTACTGGTTGTCGCAAATTTTGCGACAACCACTGCATCTTTTAACTCTTCTTTAATAGCATTATTAATATGCTTTCTAATAGTTTTCTCGTCTCTACCAAACAAAACCGCCATCTGGCTTGCAGTCAGCCAAACCGTTTCGCCATCCAATCTGACGTCAATAGAAGTGACACCATCTTTGGTCTGAAAAATTACGACCTTTTCATACGTTTTTTCCATGTAACATAAATTTTGGTTCCACAAAACTACAGCCTCCACATTCTTTTGTCAAGCATTTGCAAAGGAAATGTTTCGGCTTTAACAATTTTTAACGTAAAATCAGGGAAATGTTAAGAAATGATGTTAAGATTTATTAAGGATTTGCTGTGAGCATTGAGTTGTTTTGCCCCAAACCCACAGCTTATAGCTCATAGCCCACAGCAAAAAAAGTTCAAAAGCCAACAGCCTTAGTTCATAGTTCCAATATCTTCCGTGATATTTTCAATGAACTTTTTATAAGATAATATTCTGAAATATCATGGGTTAACTTTTGTGTAAAATATAACCGTTTGATAATTAGTTTGTTACCCCCCGAACGGTTAAAATAAATTTATGTAAACATATAAATTCTATTGATTATTTTCTCATATTTGTAACAGCATTAAATATAAATTGCAAATTTAAAAATTTACAATTATGAAGAAAATCTATTTAATTATGACGCTTGTCTGTATGATGATGGTGTCATTTAAGCCAGAAGGCGGTGATGGAAGACATGAAGGTCACGAATACGTTGACCTTGGCTTAAGTGTTAAATGGGCAACCTGCAATGTTGGAGCAAACTCACCAGAAGAATACGGAAACTATTACGCTTGTGGAGAGACAACGACAAAAGATACATACGGTTATGATAACTGCTCAACATGCGGACTTAGTACTTCAGAGTTGCAATCTCAGGGCTATATAGATAATAATGGCAATCTTACAGCGCAATATGATGCCGCCACTGCCAACTGGGGAGGCGACTGGCGTATGCCGACATTCGATGAGCTGAACGAACTGAGAACCCAATGCACGTGGACATGGACAACACAGAAAGGTGTTAACGGCTATAAAGTTACAGGACCAAGCGGTGCAAGCATTTTCCTTCCTGCTGCTGGTTATCGCGGCGGGTCATCGCTCAACCTCTCTGGAAGCTTCGGTTACTTTTGGAGTTCGACGCCTTACGAAAGCGATAGCTACGGCGCGTACATCCTCGGCTTCGGTAGCGTCAATCACTACATGAGCCACATCTACCGTTACTACGGTCATAGTGTGCGCCCAGTTATAGAATAAAAGCGAAGCGTATTCAATTTATTTGGTTCATTTAATTTATTTCCGTCTGGCATTTAAGAGCCCGACGGTCGTCTAGTGATAAAATTGAAAACTGAAAGTTGAAAATGGAAAATTGGCTGTCGGCGGTTAGCGTTCGGCAGTCAGTTGAAAGTATAAAATTAACTTTCAGTTTTCAGTTTTCCATTTTCAACTTTCAACTGAAAAATGCCTATATATATAGATGTAATAAAATTTGAAGAAGCTCCTGTTAAGAGTGTTTTCATCGAAATATCTCCATACATCCTCCGTACCCTCCTCGTACCAAGTCCACTGTTCAGTTAGGAGTTAGGAGGATTTTTTAACCATTGAGCAAAGGCTGTTGGCTGTTGAACTTTTTTAAGTCAACAAGACCACAAGTAAGAAGAATCGAATCTTTGTTCTTAGTGGAAATCTCTGCCGCCTCGGAGAAATCGCGTTAAGAAATTAAAGACACAGAGTCGCAGAGACACAGAGATACAAAGAAACTTTAAGACTCTGAGTCTTTGTGACTTTGCGTCATTACACATGCGGCGAGATTTTTCTGTTTCTCTTTTTTGCGGTAAAAAAGAGAAAGGAAATAAATTTAAAAACTAAATCCGTTGTGCAAAATAGGAGAGAACCTTCTCCATACCTCCTCCATACCAGGTCCGTACCAATTCCACTAATTCATTCAGTTAGGAGTTAGGAATGAGGAGTTATTTTTAACCATTGGCTTTTGGCTCTTGGCTGTTTAACTTACTTAAGGTTCAAAGGTCAAAAGTCAATAGTCATGAAATACTATCAAGGTATTTATTTGTTATTTAGCAAACGAATGTCTTTATCCAATTCCTTGATGCTTTCAAGATGAATATGTTCTTTCTCTATTTCTTTGTATCTCATATATTCAGACTCTGCTTTCTCAATCGCTAGTTCGTGAGATATTTTTCCGGGTCCTTCCAAAACATTTCTTTCGTTAAGCTTTAAGATTAAGTTCAAACGTTCCTTCCAGTCTTTCATATACATAGGACGATGTGCTAAAGCCTGTGCTTCAGCATAAGCCAAATATTGTTCTACAATCAGTTTTAACGCCTTTAACTCATCTTCTTGAAGATAATTTTTGCCGATAGTGATATCTTGTTTCCTTACTTTTGAGTCAGTGCTTGTGGATGTGAGTCCCATCATTGGCAAAGAAGCATTAGCTCTATAATAAATCAGCTCGGCTGCGGTTTTCTCGCTTACAGCCCATAACAGTTTGTTTTGAACTTCTTTAAAAAACTGCAATGTCATTTCGTCGGAAGGGTCGTAGTCGATACTTGTTTTGTAAATGTCTTTAATCTGTTGATAGAAAATCTTTTCTTCTATTCTGATTTCTCGAATCTTTTCTACCAACTCTTTGAAATAATTCATAGAAGAACCTTTTTTGAAACGTTCTTCATTCAAGGCATAACCTCTGATAATATAGTCTCGCAGACGTTGGGTGGCCCAAATACGGAACATTGTGCCTTGACGAGACTTTACACGATAACCAACTGAAATAATGACGTCAAGATTATAGAAGTTTGTTGGTTTAGTGGAAAAATCGGAAATTCCGATTTTTCTCACACTCAACTCTTCTTGCAGTTCTCCTTCTTGAAAAATATGTAATATGTGTTCGTTAATTGTTGATTTACCTTTCCCAAACAATAAAGCCATTTGTTCCTGCGAGAGCCATACTGTCTCGTCTTGAAAAAGCACATCAACTTTCACATTGCCATCTTCTGATTGATAGATGACTATTTCATCTTGAATTGGTGATAATTCTTGTTTCATATCTCTTAGTTTTTTATTTGCAAATTTAGGAAATTTCTTAAATGTTTTTCTCCTAAAATTACTATGTTTTTAGATGATAAATTTTTATTTCTTACAAAACTACAACCATCTCATCCTTTTGTCAAGCATTTGCAAAGGAAATATTTCGGTTTTAACAATTTTTAACATAAAATCAGGGAAATATTAAGAAATGATGTTAAGGATTTTTAACCCCTAACTCCTCCTTCCTAACTCCTAACTAAAATCTTGGGGTGGGGCAGGCGAAGTCTTTATCACTCCGCCCGCAGCAATGAATCGTGATTGTAATCCAAACCACCATATATTTTTAACCATTGGCTTTTGGCTCTTGGCTGTTGAACTCTTTTGTCTATATAACAGATAAATGAGAGGTTTGTTTTAAAGGATGTGATTTTTTAGTCTCCAAGTCACCGAGACACCGAGTCGCCAAGTTATCTTCCTCAATTCCTCAGTTCCTCAAATCCTTAATTCCTCAATCCCTCAGTTCCTTAGTTCCTCAATTCCTCAGTTCCTAAAAAAACCTCTTGCATAATAGTTCTAAAAATCGTAAGTTTGCCTACATAAAAAATAAGTTTTTATTATGGAAAATATCAACAACGAAAACATGGGTTTGCCTGAAAACGCTCAGCGTGAACTGGCTCCTGGTGAGGTCTATAAACCGATATTATCTGCGGATAAGAAATACAAGGAAATCACTGTATGGTCCGTCACTATCGGTCTGTTAATGACAATCTTATTCTCTGCAGCTGCTGCTTATCTCGGATTGAAAGTGGGACAGGTGTTCGAGGCTGCTATCCCAATCGCTATCATCGCCATTGGTCTTTCTGGCGTGGCAAAGAAGAGTGACGCGCTCTCTCAAAACGTCATCATCCAGTCCATCGGCGGCTGCTCCGGCGGTGTGGTCGCGGGTGCTATCTTCACATTGCCTGCCTTATATATCTTACAAGGTAAGGGCTACGCTATCGAAATAAATTACATGCAAGTGTTCCTCGCTTCATTGTTGGGCGGTATCCTCGGAATACTTTTTTTAATTCCTTTCAGAAAATATTTCGTTAAAGAACAACACGGCAAGTTTCCTTTCCCTGAAGCTACTGCAACAACACAGGTGCTCGTAAGCGGACAGAAGAAAGGCAAGGATTCTTTGTTACTCGTCGTAAGTGGTTTGATAGGCGGTCTCTACGACTTCTGCATCTCCACATTCGGACTCTGGACTGAGACGCTTTCAACAAAAATCACTACTTGGGGACTCGCTGTCGCTGATAGTGCAAAGCTGATGTTTAAGGTCAATGTGGGCGCTGCTGTGCTAGGTCTCGGTTATATCATCGGATTGAAATATGCTTTCATAATATGCTGTGGCTCAATGCTTGTATGGTTCATCATCATTCCTGGTATGAACATCATCTGGGGCGACGCTGTCATCGACTTGATGAATTCTGGCATCACTCAGACATTAGGTTCAATGAGCCCAGAAGTTATCTTCAAAGAATATGCTCGTCATATCGGTATAGGCGGCATCGCGATGGCTGGTATTGTAAGTATCATAAAATCATGGGGCGTCATCAAGTCATCTGTAGGCTTGGCTGCCAATGAGTTTAAGGGAAAGAAAAACGATGGCGTTAAAGAAGAACGCACACAAAGCGACCTTTCAATGAAATTTGTCGTTATCGGCATCGTCGTTGTATTGGTCATCACTTTCTTCTTCTTCTGGTTCGGAGTCGTTCATAACGTCAAACACGCTCTCGTAGGTATCTTGGTCGTTGCTGTTATCTCATTCTTATTCACAACAGTAGCAGCAAACGCTATCGCTATCGTAGGTTCTAACCCTGTTAGTGGCATGACACTCATGACATTGATTTTAGCTTCTTTAGTCATGGTTGCTGCTGGATTAAGCGGTGCGATGGGTATGACAGCTGCTCTTATCATAGGCGGCGTGGTTTGTACAGCATTGGCTGTCGCCGGTGCATTCATCACCGACTTGAAAGTTGGATATTGGATTGGAACGACACCTAAGAATCAAGAGATTTGGAAGTTCGTCGGCGTTGCTGTCGCAGCAGCTACAGTAGCTGGTGTCATCATGGTTTTGAACAAGGCTTACGGTTTCGTTGGTGACGGCGCACTCGTTGCTCCACAGGCAAATGCTATGTCGGCAGTCATCGAGCCGATGATGTCAGGCGGTAGCGCACCTTGGTTGTTATACGGCATCGGCGCTGTCATCGCATTGATACTCACTTTCGCTAAGATTCCAGCATTGCCATTCGCACTCGGTATGTTCATCCCAATTGACCTCAATATACCTTTATTAATAGGCGGCGCAATCTCATGGTATGTCAGCACACGTAGCAAAGACGAAGCACTCAATAACGCACGCAACAACAGAGGTACTCTCATCGCATCAGGCTTCATCGCTGGTGGCGCATTGATGGGAGTCGTCAGCGCGATACTCAAATTCGCTAATGTCAATATGATTGTCAATGTTGGTGGCGTTCCATTCGCAGAGACACCATGGGCTTCATTGGTAGCATTGGTCATGTATGTCGCTGTTATCGCTTATATGATTTGGGATTCTAAAAGAGCGAAAATTAATTAACAACAAACAATGTAGAGACGCAAAATTTTGCGTCTAAAATAGCGAAAATCAACAAACAATGTAGAGACGCAATATTTTGCGTCTCTACGTAAATAAAAATATCAAATCACATCATGGAAAAATTATTAGATAAATTTTTAAGATATGTCTCTGTCGATACAATGTCAGACCCTGAGTCAGAGACACAGCCAAGTTCAGCAAAACAGTTTGATCTTCTCAGAATGCTTCGCAATGAGTTAGAAGCAATGGGAATCAAAGCAGAGTTAGACGAGTTCGGTTATGTAATGGCGACTATTCCTTCAAATATTGACAAGGAAGTTCCTGCAATCGGTTTCATCGCTCACGTCGATACATCACCTGATGCTTCTGGTAAAGATGTTAAGCCACAAATCATTGAGAATTACCAAGGTGGCGACATCATGCTTAACACGGAAAAAGACATCGTGTTGAGAGTCTCTGATTTTCCTGAAATGCAGAATTACATCGGAAAGACGATGATTACAACAGACGGCACAACATTATTAGGAGCCGACGATAAAGGCGGTGTAGCTGCTATCATGTATGCTGCTCAATATCTTATGGAACATCCAGAAGTAAAACACGGCGATATTAAAATCGGTTTCACTCCAGACGAAGAAGTCGGTCGTGGCGTGGTAAAATTCGATGTCAAGAAATTCGGTGCTAAGTATGCATACACCATCGATGGCGGCGAGATAGGAGAGTTGGAATATGAAAACTTCAATGCTGCTGGTGCTAAGATTCACATCCAAGGAGCTAACATACACCCAGGTTATGCAAAAGACAAGATGGTCAATTCAATGCAAATCGCTATGGAATTGAATGCTATGTTGCCTGTAAACCAACGTCCTGAATTTACATGCGGTTACGAAGGATTCTTCCTTCTCACAGAGATAAAAGGAACAGTGGAAGAGACCTCGATGCAATATATCATCCGAGACCACGACAGAGCCAAGTTCGAGGAAAAGAAAGAACTGCTCAAGTCTGTCGTTGAATATCTCAACAAGAAATACAATAATGCTGTCACATTAGACATGAAAGACCAGTATTACAATATGCGTCAGGAAGTTGAGCCACATTATTTCATCGTTGAGAAAGCTATCAAGGCTATCGAGATGGCAGGCATCAGGCCAAAGGTACAGCCAATCCGTGGCGGCACCGACGGCGCAAACCTCAGCTTCATGGGATTGCCATGTCCAAACATCTTTGCTGGCGGTCACAACTTCCATGGAAAATACGAATACGTTCCATTGGAAAGCATGGAAAAAGCATCAGAGGTGATTTTGAATATTATCAATTTATTCACAGAATAACATATATTGTAGAGACGCATAATAATGCGTCTTTACTCGTTTATATTTATGAGTGTCGATTTATCAGAAGTATTAGTCGTTGGCGTTACGGCGCGTGCCTTGTTCAATCTCGAAGCGGAGAACGACATCTTCGAGAAGGAAGGCGTTAAGAAATATAGAGAATATCAAGATAAGAACCAAGACGTTCCGTTGGAGATAGGAACGGCCTTTTATCTTGTGAAGAGCCTTTTGGAACTCAACAAACAAGCGCATAAGCCAGTTGTTGAAGTCGTGGTCATGTCGAGAAACAGTCCGGAGACAGGAATAAGAATACTTAAATCTATAGAGAAGTATGAGCTTGATATCACGCGACTTGCATTCTCTGGCGGAGAGCCTATATCTCCATATATAGAAGCTTTTGGTGTCGACTTGTTTTTGTCTAAAGATGAAAATAGCGTCCAGGCTGTTATCGACTCGCATAGCAACTGCGCAGCGGCTGTCATTTATGAGCCGCCAACCGAGTTCAATCCAGCGACAAATGCCGTGAGAATAGCCTTCGACGCTGATGCCGTTTTATTTAACGAAGACTCAGAGTTACGTTATAAGAAAGAAGGCATCGACTCGTTCAGTAAGTACGAGAAAGAAAACAAAGACGTACCATTGCAAGAAGGACCATTTGCTAAGTTATTGAAGAAACTGTCGAAGATACAAGAAAGTCTGCCTGTCACGGTAGAACTCTCACCATTAAGATTAGCGATTGTCTCATCGAGAAGTGCACCTGCACACATGAGAGTCATCAACACCTTGAAGAAATGGGGTGTTTATGTTAATGAGGTATATTTCCTTGGAGGCATGCCTAAAGACAAGGTGCTGAAAGCTTTCGGCGCGCATATCTTCTTCGATGATCAAGATATACATCTTGAAAGCTCAAGTAAGGTGGTTCCATCAGGCAAGGTGCCATATAGTTCGAATTCACCTTTGAAGAAGTTGGAAGCTTAATGTCAGTAGCTCCCAATGCGTTAGGGATTGGAGCGGCATCCTTTAGGGAGAGACGCAATATTTTGCGTCTATACATTGGCGGAAAGCCCGACGGCGATAGCCGGAACGCCCTAAAACAATTCATAATGCATAATTCATAATGCATAATTGAAAGTTGATAGTTTAAAAGTCTTTGTTAAAAAAATATTAAATATGAAAAAGTTAAATTTTATTATAATTTTATTTGTGATGTCGTTTTTGACATCATGTGAGATTCCTACTTCTGTGAAATTTGACAATTATGTGGATAGAGTGGAGGAGAACTGCGAGAATTGGACAGAGGAAGAATGGCAAATTTCTAAAGAAAAATATCATGATTTGCTTGAAGAATATGAGGCAAACTATGAAAATATGACGCAAGAAGAAAGAGATGTAATCAACAAAGCCATAGGACGTTACAACGGGATTCTTGTTAGAAAAGGACTCGAGAAAGTTGATGAGTCGATTAACGGTTTCATCGACAGGCTTCCATCTCTATTTGAAGGATTTATGAGCGCATTTGAAGAAGAAAGTGAAAACTATGAGATATATGAAAATTAAATTTTTATTAACAATATTGGCATTAAGCATAATGATGTCATGCCAAGCGCAAACAGATTTTAAATCGGTTGATATAAAGGAGTTTAAGATAGAAATTGCGAAGGCGGACGTTCAATTGGTCGATGTTCGTACAGTAAAAGAATATTCGGAAGGACACATTCCAGGAGCGATGAATATTGATGTCAATGCCGTTGATTTTGAAGAAAAGATAAAGGCTTTGGACAAGAAAAAAAATGTTGCAATTTATTGTCGTAGCGGAAGACGCAGCAAAATGGCAGCAAACAAGCTGGCGGCAGCAGGATACAAAGTCATAGAGCTTAACACAGGATTCCTGAGTTGGGATGGGGAAGTGGAGAAGTAAAGAAATTATTTTCTTTTCCTTTCGATTTTCTTTACAACATTAATGCTTATCTCGTATAATAAGTAGATAGGTATTGTTACGAGTATCAAAGTGAAAACGTCAGGAGGCGTAATAATTGCTGATATTATCAATACTATCATAAAAACATATTTGCGATATGTGGTCATTATTTCTGAATTGATAATTTCCATCTTTGCCATAAAGAATACTAATATAGGTAATTGAAAAACAATACCCAAAACAAATGTCAGAGTAGTGAATGTTGAAATATAAGACTTTAATGTTATATTACTTATAACAGAATCGGCAACTTGGTATGTTCCTAAGAAACGGAATGAGATAGGAAATATCAAAAAATAACTTATCAATACACCTATAATAAAGAGAAAATAAATAGCAATGGTAACTTGGATTGAATATTTCTTTTCGTTTTCATATAGGGCAGGTGAGATGAAACGAAATAGTTCCATTACTATATATGGTGAGGCAACTAACAACCCTAGATAAATAGACGTTGACAAATGTGTCATAAACTGACTTGATAATTCAGTTGCTATCATGTTTATATGATACTCGTTAAAATGGAAGTCCCAACCAATCAAGCTACACAAAGTTTCTATTCCACGGAAAGTGATGAAATCCCAATTAGAAGGAGCTAGAAGTATGTCGAATGTTTTTTCTTTGAAACAAAATATCACTGTTGCAAGAACAATAGTGACATATAATATTCTGAAGAGCATCTTTCGTAAGATTTCAAGATGCTCTCCGAATGTCATGTTATTGTTGTCTTTCATGCCTCTTGGCTATTGTTGTTTGAAGAATCGCTTTCGGTCCGTTCTGTTTCTTCTTTATGATCCTCTGTATTAACAACTTCGTTCATACCGTCTTTGAAGTTTCTGACACCTTGACCTAAGCCTCGCATCATTTCAGGAAGTTTTTTGCCACCGAAAAGAAGCAATGCGATACCAGCAATTAATAATAATTCTGTTGTACCAATCATTAATGTTGTCATTGTTTATCTCCTTCCACAAGATAGATTTCGCAGGTTTCGAAGTTGATTTCCCAGTTGCCGTTAGGACTGCTTTCCCATTGGTATTTATTTGACATTACATTCCACCAATTCTGGAATTTTGTACTAGTCTCACCCATATCTTTAATGAGTTTCTCATAAAGAGCGTCGTTTTCTGCTGTTAATATCATGGCTAATTCATTTAAGCCATTTCTACGTTCAAACAAAGTTTGAATCTCATTCTTTTCTTGTTCTGTTACAGAACCGATTAATTTCTTATTCATAGTTATAGATTTTAATTACCATTCTTTTCTTACATCAAAAGGATCTAAATAACTGATTTCCTTTATTTCTTTGTCAGGAAGGAAGAATCCGTGTTTGCGAATGTTTTGCAACAACTCACGACTTTCATTTCGTTCCAAATGAGAAACGACACATTGTTCATGACTAGGAGTGTTGATGTCATAAGTCGTTTTTCTATTTAACCAAACACATCTCTTACATTGATATGCATCACAGTTACGACAAATAGGAGCATGCGATAATTTATAAAGTTGAGGATTTTTGATATCCACCCCGTTTTCTAAATCACCTATAGAGAATTTTGATTTTCCCCAACCATAATCTTCATTATCGTCTGCAAGATAAAATGCAGGACAGACATAGAATTTTCCGTCAGGAGCAAGTGTGATATTTTCATCTCCAGCATTACAGTTGTTCATCTTGTCGAGCATCATTCTGTCTGTAAGCAGATTCAATTGTGGGGCTTTGCCATCAACATAAAGTTTCTCTATCTCCTTTGACAAAGAAGACAAGATTTCTTTATATTTCTCGAAATCATTTTCATCAAAACTATCAATATCTGTTATAACAACATTGATTCGTTTTGCTATAGGAAGAATCTTGTTTAACAAAGGATGTTTTTCAAACAATTCAGATTTAGAAGTACGAATCACATAAATGCCGTTCTCGTTGATTTTATATGATTCTAATTCTTTCCAATTGTTAAAAATGATTATGTCTGCATTGTTTTTTAGAATTTCGTCTTTACATTGCGAGGAAACAATATCACTATGATCTATTGTGTTTATCACTTCTTTATATTCTTGAGGCAGTACAAAATCAGGATAAATAAATTGAATCATGAGGTTTTCCTTCATTGCGAAGAGAATACCTTTTTTTAAATCCTCTACAGAAATTAAATGACTTTCTATTTTATTGTTTGAATAATGACAATACGAAGTACTTGTATCGTCCAACTGTATTATTAAATATTGTAACATGACTTAGCAATTTATGTTGTTAGACGATGATTTCATTTGTTTTTCATCTTCTTTTGCAGTGCCTTCAAGTTCTAACTTGCGATATAATTTATTCCAATAGTAGTTGTTGGCTCGTACGCGAGCCTTGTGCATTTTACAGATTGCTGTGGCACGTTGGTAAACAGTATTAGATTCTGCGGCATCATAATTCTCACCTTGACACCATGCACAACCGCTTGCTACTTCACATTCTATACATTCCTGCTTGCTTTGAGTACACCTATCTAAGGTTAAGAACGGACGCAATTTGTTCTTATCTATACCTTTATTTATGTTGCCAATTATCCATGCTTGTTTGTCTCGAAGAGAATATTGAGCAAAACGAGTACAAGGGTAGAAGTTACCTGCTGCATCAATGGAAAGCATACGACCTGCACCGCACCAGTTTTGATTGTCACGTTCTGGATCCATAGGTTTGCCGATATGTTCCATGAAGAATGAGCAAGCATGATCTCTGAAATAATCGCCGTCGATGATTGCGTCTGCAAGTTGCATGAGTTGATCTTCAAATTTTTTGTCGTCGCCATCTTCCCAGACATCTTCGAAAACACAGTTGATGTTAACCTCTTTTATTCCTAATGAATAAAGATGCAGTACGCTTTCTTTTATGTAAGGAATGTCAGGAGAAGCAATTGTCACCTTTGTTCCTGCGTTTGGAAATTGCTCTAACCACAAAGGAATATTACGGACCACGTCTTTATAAGAGCCACGTTCATCATCACCTTTATAAACGCGATTGATGTCGTGTTTAACCTCAGTGCCGTCGATGGTGATACCTATTGAAAGATGGTCTCGATTTTTCTTGATGAAATTCTGAACCTTCTCCGTATTGTAGTTGATACCGTTTGTAGAAAAACTAAAACGGTAAGAGTTGAACCAATGGTGATTACGACGGAACATCTCCAACTTTAGGTAATCACATATCTTATCTATGAGATCTATTTCCAAGAAAGGCTCTCCGCCGATGAAGTCCCATACGACGGAGTCTTCTCTGAATTCGTATTCATTGTCGAGGATATAATCTATGGCCTGTTTGGCCACATCCCACGACATACGCTCTTTCTCGTTCTTACCAACGAGATAGCAATATTTGCAAGCCAGTTGGCAATCCTTAGTGACTATGAAAGTAATGTTCTTAGCCATTCCAGATTGCCAGGAAGAGTTTTGTTCTTTGATATTATTTTTCATATTATTTAAAATTAAAAATAAGCCCATCCTATACAACTGGTATAACATGTGCCAGAACAACTATATAAACAAGAGTATGTACATGTGCCAGAACAATCAGCAGAACAGTATCCTGAACAAGTCCCAGAACAAGTTCCTGAGCAACCGCCTTCACAGTCACCTTTACAACCAGAATCACAAGTTCCTTTACAATTCGAATAACAACTCTCTTTACATACAGCATGACAATCACCTTTACAACCTGAATCGCATGTTTCCTTACATCCAGAGTCGCAAGTTCCTTTACAAGTTATAGTACATAATGTTTTACATGTAGATTTACATTCGTTAGAACATGAATTATTACATTCGCTACAATTGTATTTAGTATTTGCAGAACCAGAGCAAGAGTTTGAACAGCCTCCAGAACAAGAATATTCGCATCCATTAGAACCACAACTGCCAGAACATGAGCCTCCGCATCCTATAGAACAACTGCCAGAGCAAGTACCAACACAAGTATTACTACACCCACTACCGCATGTGGTGCCACAACTACCAGAACAGGTTGTATAACATGTATCATTACAATTTGTTACACATAAACCAAAGCAAGTACCATAAGTACAGCTGTTATTGATTTTACTATTTATGTCAGATGCTTTAATATTTGGAGTAAAAAACATTATGCTTCCTAAAATGGGAAGTATAGTTTGGACTGTTTTTTTGAAGAATTCTCTTCTGCTATGAATGTCTTTGTCTGATTGTTTCATTTAGTTTTATATTAAAATTTGCAAAGTGAAGTGTCATATAAAACATGAAATATTTTTTGATAAATTTTGTGTTTGTTATGCACTTGTACCTCTACAAGAAGTTTTACATCCTCCAGAACAGTTTGTTGCACATCCTTTTTGGCAAGAAGTACCACATCCGCTACATCCATCTTTACATCTAGAAGTACAATCTCCTTCACACGTTCCTGAACAAGATCTGTAACAACTATTATAACATCCCATTGGTTCATTTTCTACAGCCTTTGAGATTATTGGAGTACTTGCTAAAATAACAGCACCTAAAATTGGCAATGCTCTTTTTGCTGCTTTTTTGAAGAACTCTTTTCTTGACTGAACTTCATTGTTTTCTTTTTTCATTTTTTCTTTTTCTCAGTTATATCCCATTGAGACCATCGGTTTTGATAGATGTTTTTATAATTTTCGTACAACTATAAACTTTTTATTCCCATATTACTACATGTACTATAGCAATATGTATTACATGTCTTGTCACAATGGTAATTACATGAGCCAAAACATGTACCAGCTGCACAACTACCTTTTGAATATCCTGAACATCCTGTTATACAACCGCCTGCACAACTATTATTACAACTTCCGCCACAAGACCAATGACACTGTCTACCACATCCTGTTTGACAAGAATTCACACATGCACCTGAACAATTATTTCCACAAGAAGAACTGCATCCTGAAGAACA
>JBGVET010000027.1:0-60420 GCA_045120395.1 Candidatus Limimorpha sp. | reverse complement strand
TTCTTCTTTGAAATTTTCTACAAATGTAAGAATTTTTGCGATTTCAGATTCACCTTGAGCGATTGTTATTTTGCAAGATTTCATAAATTGATCTTCTGAGATTTTGAGATTTTGATCTTCTGAGATTCTATTAACGTCTTGTAACAATAAGTGACTCATGATAAGGTGACCCATAGCTTCGACCATGCGGCGTGCGAGGAAGTCGTAAGCCTCTGATGATGTGCCGAACTTGTCAGCCAACTCAACGATTTTGAGGTAGCTTTCTTTCATCTTGTCGATGCGTTGGCGGAGTGGGAGTAATGCTTCGTTCACTGGCATTGCTTCATATTCCTCGATGCGTTTGAGGTAAGCGCCGTTACCGATGAAACGTATAGCTGCAACCACCTGAAGCTGTGATGTGCCTTCGTAGATGTTTAATATTCTTGCGTCTCTGTAGAGGCGTTCGCATTTATATTCTTTCATGAAGCCAGAGCCTCCGTGAATCTGTACGCTGTCGTAAGCCACTTGGTTAGCATATTCGCTGGCGAAGAGCTTGAGCATAGGAGTCATCATGTCGGCACAGCGTTGAGAATATTTCATATCCTGACGTTCTTCTGCTGTGAGGCTTCTTTCTTTGCTGATAGAGTCGTAAGTCTTGTAAAGGTCGACGAAACGTGATGTCTCGTAGAGTAAAGTACGTGTAGCGTCGATTTTAGCTCTCATGAGACCGAGCATCTCATAAACCTGAGGGAATCTGATGATAGCCTTGCCGAACTGTTCACGTTGTTGAGCGTAGTTGAGAGCTTCTTGGTAAGCTGCTTCTGCGAGACCTACAGATTGTGCGCCAACGCCGAGACGTGCGCCGTTCATCAATGACATAACGTATTTGATGAGACCCATGCGGCGTTCACCGATGAGGAGGGCAGGAGCGTTGTTGAATACGAGTTCTGCTGTTGGGGAGCCTTTTATACCTAATTTGTTTTCGATACGTCTCACTGTCACGGCATTGTCTCTTCTGTCGTATAAGAAATAAGAGAGACCACGGCCGTCGGTTGTTCCTTCTTCAGAACGAGCGAGCACGAGTTGGATGTCAGCATCGCCATTGGTGATGAAACGTTTGACGCCATTGAGTCTCCAGCAGTTGTGTTCATCATCAAAAGTTGCTTTAAGTCTTACTGACTGGAGATCAGAGCCGGCGTCAGGTTCGGTGAGTGCCATAGAACAAGTGAAGCCTTCGTTGATGAGAGGAAGGTATTTGTCTTTGATTTCCTCTGAGGCGAATTCGTAAATTGTCTCGGCACAGTCTTGAAGACCCCAGATGTTAGCGAAGCCAGCGTCGGCACGCGACACTATCTCAGCTGCCATCACGTAAGGAACGTAAGGGAAGTTCAATCCGTTATATTTTCTAGGCAACGACATGCCATAGAGACCAGCATCGCGCAATGCCTCATGGTTTTGTTGTGTGCCTTTAGCATAAACTATTTCATTATTGATTACTTGAGGACCTTCGTGATCCACGCTTTCGGCGTTAGCTTCTAACACATTAGCAGCTATGTCGCCGACTATTTCCAAAACTTTGTCGTAGTTGTCGATGGCGTCTTCAACGCTTTCAGGAGCCATCATGTCGTTTGCACTATCGACAAAGTCGCGTTCTTTCAATTTTATAATCTTATCCATCACAGGATGTGAGAGATAAAACTTCAAGCTTTCGTTATCGTTATAGAAATTCATATTTCTTATTTTATGGTCAACAGACAACAGACAACGGACAACAGACATTCATCACATCACTTTAGTCCTTAGTCTTTTGCCTTTAGTCATTTATAACATATTATTTTTATAACTCTTTATCATCTTAGGTAAAACATCCATAGCGTCACCGATGATGGTGTAGTCGGCTATGCTGTTGATAGGAGCGTTAGGGTCGGTGTTGATAGAAATTATCTTAGCCGATTGGTCCATGCCAGTGCGATGTTGTACAGCTCCTGATATACCGCAAGCGATATAAAGTTTAGGACGTACTGTGACGCCTGTCTGACCTATCTGTCTCTCTATCTCAGTGAAGCCAGCGTCGATAGCAGCGCGAGTAGCACCTACTTCTCCGCCGATAACGTCAGCTAGTTCATGGAGAAGAGCGAAGTTCTCTTTTGATCCCATGCCGTAGCCACCTGCCACGATGATAGAAGCACCTTTGATATTGACCTTCTGTGCTTCGATATGACGATTTAAAATCTCAACGCAGAAGTCGTTTTCTTTGGTGTAGTCCTCAGCTTTGAGGGTACGGATAACACCTTTATGATTTTCGTTGTATATTTCTTTTTTCATGACGCCTTCGCGTACGGTAGCCATCTGAGGTCTTGTCTCAGGAGAGACGATAGTAGCGATGATGTTGCCTCCGAAAGCAGGACGTATTTGATATAATACATCTTTATATGTAGTCTGAGTCTTAGCATCGGTATGGTCGCCGATTTCGAGACTTGTACAGTCGGCTGTGAGGCCGCAGCGTAAGTAAGATGAGATGCGAGGTGCGAGGTCGCGACCTACTGCAGTAGCTCCGAAAAGAACAATATCCGGTGTCTCTTCTTGGATTAATTTAGCGATAATACTGAAGAAAGGAAGGGTTTGGTAAAATGATAAACGTGGGTCGTTTACGTAAAAAACAGAATCGACACCGTAAGGGAATAATTGTTCTTCTATATTTTTTATTTCGTTTCCAATGACGATAGCATCGAGGCGAGCATTCAGCCTGTCGGCGAGCTTGCGAGCTTTAGAACAAAGCTCCAAACTCACCTCAGCTATCTGTTGCTCCTCTGATATCTCACAGAATACTAATATGTTGTTCATGACTCAAGTTTTAGAAAATAATTATTATTTGTTATTTACAGCGTTTTCAACGAAAGAGATAGCTTCGCCAACAGTAGAAATGTTTTCAGCTTGGTTGTCAGGAATATTGATTTCGAATTCTCTTTCAAATTCCATGATGAGCTCAACAGTATCTAATGAGTCAGCACCGAGGTCGTTTGTGAAGTTTGCGCTGTCAACTACTGATTCACGTTCAACACCTAATTTATTTACGATAATGTCTATAACTTGTTCTCTTGTATTCATAATGATTCTTTTTTAATGTTTTTAATTAGATAATGTGAGCTGTGACAAGCTCTTTCATAAGTTCGTTAATTTCGCTTTCGCTGTTGTTTATAATTTTATTCTCTTTACTTGTAAGAACAACATTTTCTATTGATTTAACTTTTGTTGGAGAACCACTCATGCCCAAACGTGAGAAGTCAGGGTTGATGTCGTCAGCGTTCCATTCTTCGATTTTAACCATTGGCCTTTGGCTGTTGGCTATTGGCTGTAGGCCTTCAGATTCTGTGCTGGCGTTTTTGTACATGATGACGCGTTTTGCATGACGAGGGCGGCAGTCTTTAGCATTGCCGTGAACAGTAATCAAGACTGGGAATGATGTCTTCACTGTTTCAACACCTCTGTCGAGGCGTCTTTTGATGACGATTTCGTTTTCTGAGACAGAGACGAGTTCTTCTGCGTATGTGATTTGAGCGAGTTCTAATTTCTCAGCTACTTGAGGACCTACCTGTGCAGTGTCGCCGTCGATGGCTTGACGACCAGAGAAGACGAGGTCTACCTTGCCGAGTTTCTTCACTGCTGCCGACAAGGCGTAAGATGTAGCCAAGGTGTCGGAGCCAGCGAATCGTTTGTCGCTGATGACGATGCCATTGTCAGCACCGCGGAACATAGACTCGCGTACTATTTCTGCTGCGCGTGAAGGACCCATAGTGATGATGGTGACCTTGACAGGCATGATGTCTTTAAGAGTGTCTTTGCAAGCGAGAGCCATCTCGAGAGCCTTCAAATCGTCAGGGTTGAAGATTGCAGGCAAGGCAGCACGGTTGATGGTGCCGTCTTCTTTCATGGCGTCTTTGCCTACGTTGTGTGTGTCAGGAACTTGCTTCGCTAACACTACTATTTGAAAATATTTGTTACTCATTATTTATTTCTTTGATCATCGATTAATGCAAATGATAAGCTGCCTTTAGCACAAAGCTTGCCGTTGACAGTAGCTTTGGCTTCGCAAAAATACATATTTGCTCTTTTGCTTGATAATGTAGCTTCAACTTCAATAGTGTCGCCTGGAACGACTTGTTGTTTGAAACGAACGTTGTCGAGTCCAGTGTATAATGTTATCTTGTCTTTTAAGTCGTCAAGAATGAGGAGAGCGCATGACTGTCCCATGATTTCACATAAAATCACGCCAGGAACTGTAGGCTGTCCTGGGAAGTGTCCCTTTAAGAAAAACTCTTCACCTGTGACATGATATTTAGAATGTGCCACTCCATTCTCATCGATGTTAATCTCGTCGACGAGCAACATAGGCTCGCGATGTGGTAAGTATTTCTTTAATTCTTCTTTTGTCATTTTTGTTTATTTTTAATCCATATGGCCTTGCCATACGTTATATCTGTGTAAGCCTTGCAGGCTTAGCCAATGGAATTATTATTGTCAATTGTCAATTTTCCTCAATGCGATACAAGCGTTATGTCCGCCGAAGCCGAGTGATTGTGATATCGCGATTGTTAAGTCTGCTTTTTGTGCTACGTTAGGAGTATAGTTGAGGTCGCAGTGAGGGTCTGCTTCGTTGAGACCTATTGTTGGAGGCACGATGCCGTGATAAAGAGCCAATGCCGCTGCTATCACTTCAACGCCACCTGCAGCACCGAGGAGGTGACCTGTCATAGATTTTGTTGAATTGATGAGAGCCTTACGAGCATTTTCTTCACCCAAAGCCACCTTGATAGCTGCTGTCTCTGAGCTGTCGTTTAGCGGTGTACCTGTTCCGTGTGCGTTGATATGAAGCAGGTCGTTCTCGTTATATTTTGCTTCTTCGAGAGCTAACTTGATAGCGCGTGCTGCTTGTTTTCCTTCTGGGTGAGGAGCAGTGACGTGATGAGCGTCGCAGGTGTTGCCGTAGCCGCATACTTCAGCATATATCTTAGCTCCGCGAGCTTTAGCGTGTTCGTATTCTTCAAGGAGAATGATACCAGCACCTTCGCCGAGGACGAAGCCAGCACGACGGTTGTCGAAAGGCAATGAAGCTTGTTTTGGATCTTCGGCACGTGTGAGAGCCTTGCAGTTAGAGAAACCGGCTATGCTGACAGGGTTGATAGCTGCCTCGCTACCGCCTGTGATGATAGCGTCGGCGTAACCATGTTTGATGGCGCGATAAGCCTCGCCTATAGAGTGTGTACCTGTGGCACATGCTGTAACGATAGGAAGACATACTCCGCATGCGTTATGACGGATAGCTATGTTGCCAGCAGCGATGTTAGATATCATGCTTGGTATGAAAAGAGGAGAAATCCATTTAGCTCCTTGTTCTTTCCATTTCACTACTTCTTTGATGATGGTGTCGAATCCACCTTCGCCAGAGCCTACATAAACACCGAGGCGTTCTGGATCGAAGCAGCCTTCGTTGCCCTTCATAGCTTCGATGGAAGCAGCCATGGCGTAGATTGAGAACAAGTCGTTGCGACGTGCGAAAGCAGGGTCAACGCCTAATGCTATAGGATCGAAATTCTTTACTTCAGCACCTATCTTGACAGGGAGATCTGAAGTATCCATTTTTGTGATATAATCGATGCCGCAAGCTCCGTTGATGAGGTTGTTCCACAAAGTCTCGACATCATTGCCAAGTGGGGTGATAGCACCCATTCCTGTTATAACTACTCTTTTTTCCATAAAATTACCATTCTAAAATACATGCTCCGGAAACGAAACCAGCACCGAAAGCACTCATTACTATTAAGTCGCCTCTTTTTAACCTGCCTTCTTTATTGACTTCATCGAGAAGGATTGGAACGCTGGCAGAAGAAGTGTTGCCATATTTGTGAATGTTCAAAGGGAACTTCTCGTCAGGTTGCTTTACATATTCCTTGATGTTGTTGATGATTCTCAAGTTAGCCTGATGAATCAAGAAATGGTCAACATCTTCAGGTTTATGACCCGATGCCTTCATCACAGCGTTGATGTCTCTGATGGCAGCGCGTGTGGCAAACATGAATACATCTTGTCCGTGCATCACGAGAGGCTGGTTGCTGTCGGGTTTGCTGTTATAAGGAGAATATTGTAATTCGTGTTTTTGATAGAGTTTGTCCCAGTTGCATGAAGCAGACATCTTTGTAGCTTTGATGTTATCGCCTTCGGTGAGCACTACTGCAGCTGCTCCGTCACCGAAGAGAACGCTGGCTGTGCGGTCGTGCCAGTTTACCATGCGTGAAGGTTCTTCAGCGCATACGATAAGGATGTTTTTGTATTTGCCGCTTCTGTAGAACGACTCTGCTATTTCAAGAGCATAGATGAAGCCGACGCAGGCACCGTTAAGGTCGAAGCAAGGACAGTTGGCACCGATGGCACCTTGGATAATACAGCTCATGGCTGGAGATACAAACTCGTTAACGACGTTTGCACATATAATATAATCTAAATCTTTAGCATCCATGTTAGCATCGGAGAGAGCTTTCTTGGCAGCGTCGATGGCGAGGTCTTCAAGATTCTCTGATGATATGATGCGTCTTTCTTTTATTCCGGTTCTCGAAGTAATCCATTCGTCGCTAGTGTCGAGAATCTGAGAGAGCATCTCGTTGTTCACGACTAATGAAGGATGAGAACGTCCGGTTCCGATAATTTTCATAATTGTTAAATCAAAATTTTCGAAGGCAAAAATAATATCTCATATAATGCCTATGTTGAAAATGTGGCAGTTCGTTGGTGAAAAATATATTTTTGAATAGAAAAGTGGCAAAAAGATATTATTTGGGGTGAAATTTTTGTAAATTTGCAAACTATTAACTGAAAATTTACCATTTTGATGAAAAAACGTCGTAAAGATAACTTCTCAGTATGCTTGCTAGAGCCAGGAAATATAGTGATAAGCCTTATTATCTCGATTTTATATGCTCTAGTATTCCTCGTTATTTACTCGCCTTATTCCGACACTGCATGGTTTGGATTGGCAAAATCTGATAGTTTTCTTCTGACAACGACATTTGTGGTGGCATCTGTCTTATTTTTGGTCATAAGCAGAATGCTGATGATTTTTACATCAAAGAATAATACGGTAAAAATGACATATCTCAAATATTCCTTGTGGTTGTTTGGTGAGATAATATTAATAGGTGTGTTCCATGCTATACTTTCGATAGTATATGTGGAGTTGACGGAATTTTCAGTCTCTTTCATAGTGACAAAAAGTATTTTGATAACATTATTAGCTCTCGGTGTGCCATACGTAGTGTCGGCTATGTGGATTACAATAAAAGATATGCGTAATACCTTGCTTGTCACGGATACAAACAATATCGCGACCGACGGCGAAGCTATAGCTCAGAATATAGACATTATCAATATAGCTGACAACAAAGGAGTCTTGAAACTTTCTATCAAACTCGATAACCTATATTATATCAAGGCTGAAGATAATTATACCATAGTTAATTATACGAAAAACGGATTGCTTAGCAGGTATATGATACGTTGTAAGATACAGACTATAGAAGACAATTTCAGCAATACTCCTTTGATGAGATGTCATAGAACATATATAGTAAATACGCAAAAAATCAAGGTGTTACGTCATGAAAGTGATGGTTTCTACATGGACTTTGATTTCGATGGCATTGATCCGATACCTGTATCTAAGACATATAGTGAGGCAGTTGTAAAACGCTTCTCTGGTGACACTATGAAAAATAAAACAGAAAAATAAACACATGTGTTATATGTGTTTATTTTTTTTTAAATTTGTGAATCGTTTGAAAAAACCTATTATTAACTAACATTTATAATTATGAAAAAATTTTTTCTCACAATGCTGTTATTAGTCTTAATAACACCATTTACTGTACATTCTCAGAACCAAGCTGTTCATGAGGTTTATGCTAAGGCTCAAAATGATGCCGTTGATTTGGTATGGAGTTTTGATGACATCATTCATGAAACAATGGTGGTTGATTTTGAAACAGCAGACTTAACACAAGCACCTTTTGTAACAGACCAGACATTCCCATGGGAAATAACAGAAAGTGCCTATGAAGGTAATTATGCTATCAGATCTACATGTGAAGGCGTAAATAACGGAGTGTCAACGATTGAAGTTACAGTTGACGTTCCTTTCGATGCTACTATGAGCTTCTGGCATAAAGTAGATTGCGAATATTATTTCGATAATGCTTATTTCTATATCGATGGTGTAGAAAGAGACCTTATCACAGGTAATGTGGATTGGACATACAGAGAATTTAAAGTCTCTAAAGGTACACACACTTACATGTGGAGCTATAGAAAAGACAGCGATGACTTACAGTCAAGCGCAGACGTTTATTTTGTTGATAACATTGTTCTTTACAAGAGATTAGATCAATTTGCAGGTGGCTGGGTTCACTATGATGATGGCCACTTTGTACAAGAAATCGGCTCTCAGTCATATAATGTAGACTGGGGTATCTGCTTCCCTAACACAGAAGAATACGCTGGTTATAACTTGACAAAAGTCGCTACTTATAACAACGATCTTCCTGCAACAGTAAAAGCTAACATCTATTTCGGTGGCGTAGATGCTCCTCAAACCTTGGTTCATAGCCAAGAATTCAAATTAAAAGGCACATCGTCAATTGTTGAATTGGAACTCAATTCTCCTATACCATTATCAGGAACAGAACCTTTATGGATTACATTCCACAATGAATGTAGTGAAAATGCTTACGTATATCCAGCAACAGGCTGTAACTTCACTGGTAATGAAAATAGCGACTGGGTGTCATGGGATAAAGGCGCTAACTGGGAACATCTTGCAGCAAGTAATGTTAATCTCACATGGATGGTAAGAGGCTATCTTGAAAACAGCAACGGCGAAAGAACAGTTTTGTCAAAGTCAAGAAATGCACAAGAATATAAAGTGTATAGAAGAAATAATATTACAGGTGAAGAAACTTTACTAGCTGAAAATATTACAGATACAACATACACTGACGCAACATGGACATCAACATCTTTCGGTTCATATCAATATGGTGTTGCTGCTGTATACGCTGACGGAGATGCAGAGATAACATGGTCAAATACTATTGCTAAAGATGTTTACACTTCATTGACTGTCAATGTTACAACAAACAGCAATGATGCTCCTGCAGGTGCAAGAGTTAAATTCATTAACTTAACAGAACCAGGTCAAGGCTTCGATTATAAAGTTACTTTAGATGAAACAGGTGTTTGCACTTTCGAAAGATTCCGTAAAGGTAACTATAAACTTACTGTCACTTTAGAAGGTTATGAACAATATGTACAAGAAATCGAGATTGTTGATACAAAAGATGTTGAAGTCGTATTGAATGAAATCAAAGCTACAGTGGAAAACCTCTACGTCTCTCCAACAGGATGGGCAATGTGGGAAAATGCAAACTTCGACAATGGCGGTGGCACTTTCTTCTTCGACTTTGAAGACGGCACATTCGAAGGCTGGACAACAGTCGACGCTGACGAAGACGGATTGACATGGCGTATCACAACAGACATCATGGGACCAGGCAATGGTTACAACAAGAGTAAATATTGTGTCATCTCACAATCATATAGCACAGATTCTCTCACACCAGAGACAGCTGCTCTTAAACCAGACAACTACATGATTACAGCAGAGAAATATCTTATCACAGAAAGCTCTGAACTTTCATATTATGTATGTGCTCAAGATGAAACAGCAGCTGCAGAACATTATGCAGTCATGATTTCAACAACAGATACTGACGTCAATAGCTTTGAAACAGTTTGGGAAGAAACATTGTCACGTGGTACTGCAGCAACAAGAAATACTAGAGCTCAAGGCGCTTGGTATAAGAGAACTATCGACCTTAGCAAATATGCCGGACAAGAAGTTTATGTGGCATTCCGTCACTTCAACACTGTAGGTCAATTCTATATCGATGTCGATAATATCGCTTTGGTTAACAATGCTAAATCATCTTCAAATTCAAGATCACTTAATGGTTACACTGTGAAATTGAATGATAATTTAGTTGCAGAAAATATTAAAGACAACTTCTATCAATTTGAAGACTTGACAGCCGGCGAATCATATAAAGCAACTGTTATTGCTAACTATACAACAGGCGAAAGTGAAGCTGCTGAATATACATGGACATACGTTTCTCCATCAGATTATGCAGGTGTTAAGAGCCTCGAAGGTAGAAACGTTGCTGGTAAAGCATTTGTAGAATGGACTTTAGAAGGTGATGAAACAATTGAAGCTGTAGGAACATCATTCTCATTCAACTTCAGCGACGGCACATTAGACGGTTGGAGATCATTAGACGCTGACGGTGACAGCTATGGCTGGAATAACACAGCTGAGATGATAGGCTCAGGCTATGGCTATAAAGACGACTATTGCGCGATGTCATATTCTTCCTATAGCTACTTCACAGAAAATGGTAATCAATATAATTTGCCATTGACACCAGATAACTACCTCGTTACAGAAAAGAAATATACTATCACAGAAAGCTCACAATTGTCATTTATGGTATGTGCTTTGGACCCTCAATATAGTGCTGAGCATTATGGCGTAGCTATTACAATGGCTGACAATGCTTCTGCAGAAGACTTCTTTACAATCTTCGAAGAAACAATAGAAAATGATAAGTTAGGTGAATGGGATGGTATGACACCTCAGACTGAATGGGTCTTGAGAACTATCGACCTTAGCAAATATGCTGGCGAAGAAGTATATATTGCTATCCGTCACTTTAACTGCTTTGACCAATTTGCAATCAATGTTGATGATATAGCTTTGACAACAGGCGAGAAATCATCAAGAAATGAAAATGAGGTATTAGGCGTGATGGTATTCTGCGAAGATGAACTCCTTACACCAGAACCAATCTCAAAGAGAAGCCTCTACACAGACTTCCCTGGTTATGATGAATATACATACTGCGTAAGAGTTGTCTATAACGACTATGCTATGTCAGAACCACAATGTGTATTGATTGATGCTCCAATGCAATGTGTAGCTCCAAGAAACCTCTATAGCCAATTGACTGTAAATGAAAACGGCGAATATGGTGTTTCATTACAATGGCCATTCGAAATATCAGACTGGTTGAGCTACGATAATGATATTCCTGCTACAGGTTTTAGCAATAATGGCTCACCATTCTATTGGGGAATCTTGTTCCCAAGTGACATCCTTGCCGACTATGCTGGTACAAGCGTTACAAAAGTTAGGTTATATGATTACGAAGCAGGTAGTACAACAATCTTGGTTTATTACGGATCTCAGACAGCTCCTATGATTCAAAAACACGTTCAAAGTGTAGAGTTAGGAGGTACAAAACAATGGATTGAAGTTGAGTTAGACAAGGCTGTGCCTGTAACAGGCGAAGACCATATCTGGGTTATGGGTTATCAAACTGGTACCGCTATCTTATGCCAAGATTCAGGTAATAAATATAATGGAAGATGGTACTCTATAAATGGTAGCGAATGGTATGACCTTAAGTCATTGAGTAGTGCTTACAATTACGTATGGGCTTTGAAGGCTTACGTGACAAGTGATGTAACTACAGAAAGAGGTGTTGAAACACAAGAGTTCGAATTGGCAATCAATGAAAACGTAAATAACGAAGTAACAATCGTTCCTCTTGATGAAACTGTTGCAACATCAACAAATGAATCTACATTCCAACACTATAATGTTTATCGTGGTGAAAACCTCAACGAAATGGAATTGTTAGCTCAACCTGTAGAAGGAAAATATTTCGACGTTCTTTCTTACGGAACATATTACTATCAAGTAAGAACTGTTTACAAAGATGGTGAAGAAACATGCGAGTCAGAACCAGCTAACTCATTCCAAAACCCTGACCAATTCTATGTAAAAGTAGAACTTCTCAACATTGGTGAAACAGGTGTCAACGGCATGATGGTTTATCCTAACCCTGCTAAAGATAATTTGACAATCAAGGCTGAAGGAATGAAGCGCATTACAATTACTAATACTTTAGGTCAAGTAGTATACGATAATGAAGCCGACACTGATAATGAAGTAATCAATATGAGCCAATACGATGCTGGTATCTATATGGTACGCATCACAACAGAAAGTGGCTCTGTCGTTAGAAAAGTGTCAAAACAATAAATTTAGGCTAAGGCCATTGGCCGTTGGCTGTTAGTAAAGGAAGTCGCTGCGAGAAATCGTGGCGACTTTTTTAGTTAGGAGTTAGGAATTAGGAGTTAGGAGTTGAGGAACTAAGGGTATGAGGAATTGAGGAACTGAGGAACTGAGGTTTTTTAAAAGTCAACAAGACTACAAGACAACAAGTCACCAAGTTTTTGAGTTTTTGAGATTTTTTAGTTCTTAGTTCAATAGCCAACAGCCAATAGCCTTAGTTAAGAGTCTCGCGTAGAGGCGCACGGACGTGCGACTTTTTTAATTAGAAATTAATTTTATTATTTTTTTCATAAAAATGGAATAATAATTGTTTTAAATTTGTTTCGTTAAAGTATTATTAAAACATTAAAAACACCATATCATGAAGAAGACATTATTAATATTATCATTGTTATTCTTCAACATTCAGTTGTTTTCACAGAATAACGTCAGCGGTGTATTGGTTGACAGTCTGAATAATGAAAGATTGCCTTATGTCAATGTAGGAATGATGCGTACTGTCGACTCTGTCTTTGTCGCAGGAACATCATCTAACGAAGAAGGTTGTTTTAAGCTTGAACATATTCCCGATGGGAAATATGTTTTTTTTGTTTCTTCAATAGGATATGAATCGATAAAAAAGATTTTGGACGTCGACAATAACCTAGACTTAGGAATTGTGAAGATGAAGAGTGGTAGCACTCGTTTAGATGATATAGTCATTGTTGAGAAACGTCCTTTGTTTAGCAATGAAGGTGAGAAGACTTTGTATAATGTTAGCGAAGATCCTAGCGTGCAGACGGGTACTGTCTCCGATGCATTGCAGAACGCACCTGGCGTTGAAGTAGACGTTGAAGGCAATGTAACCTTACGTGGCGTGTCGTCGGTAGATATCTGGATTAACGGACAGCCTTCGAATCTCAATGCGGAGAACCTGAAGACATATCTTCAGCAGATGCCTGCTAACGCGCTCGAGAGAATTGAGGTGATAACGAATCCTTCAGCGCGTTATGCCTCTAACAGCGACGGCGGTATTATCAATATCGTTACCAATGCCAAGATAAAAAAGAACCAGTTTATCAGTTTCGGACTGAGAGCATCGTCATCGCCTAATGCCTCGCCATGGGCATCATACGTCTGGGCTAACGAGAAAATGTCGCTTAACCTCTTCGTCAACGGAACTTATTCCCAATGGAAAAATATCCAAAATGGTTATAGCACTTCATTTGATAATAATCTCGATACAACAAATCATACTCGTTATAGTGGCGACTCGTATTCAAACAATTACGGCGGCGGTTTTAATATCAGCTTCGACTATAACATCGACACCATGAATACAATCTCCGTATGGGTCGGAGGATGGCCTAATGTTTCTAAGTCGAATAGCTTCAATGAGACATTCCGTCATGAGTATATGCAAGACTCAGGAATGTATCATTACAAAACTTACGGCAATTCCGATGGAATGGGAAACTTCTTCAATGGTGGATTGCTATACCTGCATAAATTCAATAATGAAGGTCATAACATAAGCCTCAGAATGACAGGCAATATCTCAAATGGATATAGCAATAATTATCATAAAAAATATTATGAGACGCAGACTTGGATGGATGTCGATTACAGAGAACTGTCTTCACATAATGACTTCGGTTATGGTGTCAATCTCGATTACACGCTTCCTTATTCCGAAAATGGCGAGATTGGCATTGGCGCATCGTACGAATATAGCCCCGACACATATTATATGAGTTACGACACTCTCAATGGTGATGTCTATGTTAAAGATATCATGCGTAGCTTCGATAGAGAAGTAGGCTCTAACGAATACGATGTATATTTCACTCTTCAACAGAAATGGGGTAACTTCGTCTTGAAACCAGGCATCAGAATGGAATACGAAAAACTATGGTGTAATATCAGTGGTTATACAACGACAAATGTGGATAAAGATTATCTCAATTGGAGACCATCTTTGCATATTTCATATAGAACAAAGTCGATGCATAACTTTAATTTGAGTTATTCACGCCGCATAGCACCTCCAGGCGCAAGAAATCTCACAAGCTATAAGTTTTATTCAACGGAATCATTTACAACAGGCAACCCTGATTTGCTTCCAACATACACCAACTCTATTGAAGGTGGCTGGACAAAATATTGGAACAGATTCGGTTCGGTAGGATTGACAGCATATTACAGAGATTCAAAGAATACAGTCGATAATATCAGCGATGTTATATTAGACGATTTCTTCGGAAGATATGTTCAGTATTCTTATCCTGTCAATGTTGGAAAGTCATCGACAAAAGGTTTGGAAGCTAATGTAACATATCGTCCTACAGGTATGTTTAATATGAGACTATATGCTAATGTCTATGACTATTATTTCGAGACAAAATTCAATGACGAATTGGTTGAAGATAATTCATTGGTCTATAGCGTCCGTCTAAATCTTTGGACTAAATTGTGGAACAAGTTAGAGGTTCATGCATCGGGAAACTATCGCTCTCCTCAGAAGTCGCTTTTTGCTGAGCGTCAGGCAAACTACTCTATCAACTGCGGATTGAGAGCTGACTTCTTCGACAGAAAGATGTCTGTACATATCAATGTCAACGACATCTTCAATTGGAACAAATGGGATAACAATATTACCAATCCGTATTATCAATCGTACAGCTCGTTCAAATTCAACAGCCGTTCTATCAGCGCAGGACTTGTCTTCCGCTTTGGCAAGATGGAGTTAGAGAGAAAGGCGCAAGTTGGAGGCGGCGAGATTCAGAACCCGGGAATGGCGATGTAGGATTTTAGAAATTCAGAATCTCAGAATCTCAGAAATTCAAAAATTTAGAACTTTGAGTTTTTGATTTTTTGAGGTTTTGAACTTTTGAGTTTTAAAAAAGGTTATTTTTGCAAATAAGATTTTTATAAATAATAATCTAAAATTTTATGCTTAAAAAAATTACTATTATATCATTGGTTGTATTGACAATATTTTCTTGTGATAACAAACAAAATTCAAAGCCTGCGGCGCAACCTGCTCCTCAGGTGAAGCAGGTCGTGATTCCACAATTCAATGCTGACTCTGCATATAATTATGTCGCGAAACAATTGGAGTTCGGTCCACGTGTTCCAGGAAGTGAGGCTCATAAACAATGCGCCGAGTGGTTCATAGATTTCTTTAATGATAAGGCTGACACAGTCTACGTACAAGATTTCAGAACTCGTCTATATAACGGCAACGGTATCGACGGCAAGAATATCATAGCTGCCTTCAATCCAGAAGCAAAGAAAAGAATACTGCTCGCAGCTCACTGGGATTCCCGACCTTTTGCAGACCATGACCCTGACGAGAAAAACTGGAACACTCCTATCGACGGAGCTAACGACGGAGCAAGCGGCGTGGGCGTACTCATGGAAATAGCCAGACTGATGAAGGAAACACCAACGAATGTAGGTGTCGACATCATTCTCTTCGACCTCGAAGACTATGGCGCACCTTATTATCTCAACCTCATGACTAACGATGACTGGGCTCTAGGTTCTCAATATTGGTCAAAGAATCCACATATCTATAACTACCGCGCTTACTTCGGAATATTGCTCGATATGGTCGGAGCACCGAACGCTAAGTTCCCTAAAGAATATTATTCGCAACAGTTTGCTCCAGCATTAAGCAACGACGTGTGGAGAATAGCACGCGAGATAGGTTATTCCGATTATTTTACAAACGAACTAGGACATCCTATCAATGATGATCATATCTATGTGAATGTACATGCTAGAATCCCGATGATCGACATCATACATCTGGAAAACAATAGCGAAAGTTCATTCTATCCTTATTGGCATACGGTGAAGGATAATATCGAGCAAATCGACCCTAAGACATTAGGAATGGTCGGTGATGTTGTTGTTAATGTCATTTATAGATAATGCATAATTCATAATTCATAATGCATAATTAAACATTAAACATTATACATTATACATTAAACATTATACATTGTGCATTTTGAATTGACAATCTGATTTTTCTTCCTAAGATGATGGCTCTGTTGTCGTCGATATGACCTGCTGGGAAGTTGAAGCATACAGGTATTCCTTTGTCGGCGACGCGTTCTAATATTATCTCTTCAGCAGTCTTGCCGAAAGGAATGTTGTTGTCGTGCATCTTTGTCAAGCCTCCGACGATGAGTCCTTTGATGCCGTCGAGTATGCCCGCACGTTCGAAGGCGAACATCATTCTGTCGATATGATAGAGATATTCGTCAAGGTCTTCGAGGAACAAAATCTTTCCGTTTGTGTCAGGGAATATTGATGAGCCTAACATGCTGTAAAGTACAGAGATGTTGCCACCCACAATCTCAGCTTCTGCCTCGCCTTGTATGTTCAATGGCGAGTTTTTTATTTCATAATGTAAATCTTGTGATGTCAGTGCGTCGATAAGTGAAGTGAGTGCTGTTTCTGTGTTGTCGCGGAAGTTGATAGGCATGCTGGCATGGATGCTTTCGAAACCAAGACTTTGCAGTTTGGCATGAAGCACGGTGACGTCGCTATATCCGATGATCCATTTAGGTTTGTTGATGAATTTATCGAACTTGAGTTTGTCGATGATGCGTATTGTCCCGTAACCTCCTCTTGCGCATAAGATAGCGTCGATGTCGGGATTGTCGAGATACGATTGCAAGACGTTTGCTCTGAAGTCGTCGTCGCCAGCAAACTGACCGCTGACAGCGAAGAGACGTTCGTCATAAACAGGCACGAAACCATTGTCTCGTATATATTGTAATGAATATTCTATGTCTGATTCTGTTATGAATCTGGCAGTCGATACAATGGCGATTTTCGACCCTTTTGATAATGGTTTCGGAGCAATCATTTCTTGATGTTTTTTACTCTACAAAGTTATAAAAATTGAGCTTGAGAAATAAGGGTATATACAGTTTTTTTACTATATTTGCCAACTAGAATTTATTAAATTAAGGCAAATATTATTTTAACAAAAAAATGTTTATTATGAAGAGAATGTTTATCTTTACAATGATGTGTTTGATCGGAATGTTTTCGCTCAATGCACAGACTGGCGGTGAAGAAACAATGACACCTGTGAAATGGGTTACGGCCGCTGCTAATGAAACATCTGTTGATGTTAAATGGAGTATGGAATTCATGGAATTAGGTTTTGAAGACTTTGAATCAGGAAGCTTCATCACAAGAGATTGGGTAAACGATGGAGAACATCCATGGTTTATAACTGAAGAAGCTTTCCAAGGATCTTACGCTATGAGATCTTCAGGTGAAAAAGTTAACGATGCCGTATCTTCAATAGAAGTGGAGATTAATGTGCCACGTGACGGATTCCTCTCTTTCAACCATAGAATTTCTGCAGAGGACAATGCAGATTATGGTAATTTCTACATCGACGGAGTTTTGCAAACAACAATATCTGGCAACAGAGAATGGAGATTCGTTGAGCTTCCTGTCAAAGAAGGTAAACATACCTACAAATGGGAATATGCAAAAGACGGTTCAAGACATACTTACGACGATGCTTATTTTGTAGATAATATCACATTCTTCAAAGATCCTGAAGTTAAAGCAGGTTGGATAGGTTATGATGACAACAAATGGGCAACATCAATCGGAACAGGATCTGCAAGTCCAGTGTACTGGGGTGTCAGTTTCCCTGTGACAACACAATATGCAGGTCTTACATTATCAAAAATCTCTGTATTCGACGCTGCTAAAGGCGAGAGCGCTCAATATACAACTAAAATTTATTTCGGTGGCGACTCAGCTCCTGAAACTTTAGTCTCAGAACAAAAATTCAACATGACTGGTAGTGATCAATGGATTGAAGTAGAACTTACTACTCCTGTCGTTGTAGACGGCACACAACCTTTATGGATTACCTTATATTGCGATCAGTCATTGTATCCAATGGCTTCAAGTTTGAGAGCAGAATACTCAACAGCCGACTGGCTTTCTCTCGATGGTGTGAGCTGGCAGCACGCTTATGAATATGATTTGAATGCTTCATGGATGTTGAGAGGTTACCTCGAAAACGCATCAGGCGAAGTGAGAGCATTGGCAACAAGAGGATTCTCATCAAAATATAATGTATATAAGAAAGATCTTTACAAGAAAACAGTAGAACTTCTTGTTGAAAATACAGAAGCAACAGAATATACAGACAATACATTTGAAACAATGGGAACAGGCGCTTACAAATGGGGCGTTGCTGCTGTCTATGATGAGTTGACAACAAAGACAGTGTATAGCGAAAACTTCGAAGGCGACAAATTGCCAGGCGGCTGGACTGTATATAACGAAAATCAAACAACACCAGCAGATAAGCCTAATGCTTCTCAAAACTGGAAATCTGTAAGCAGCTACTCAGAACTCGCTCCTAAAGACGGCGACTATTATGTAGCAAGCATCAGCGACAGCTATTGCTCAGATGCAAGATTATATCTTGTTTCTCCACAAATGAAACTTCCAGCAGACGCAACAATGAAGTTTAATTACGTCAACCCTAAAGTGGAAAAATCTGGTGAAAACGTCATTTCAAGATTATATCTTTATGTGTCAGATTCTCCAACAGGTCCTTGGACTGAAGTATGGAGCACAAGAGTTGGCAAGAGCGTTTCAAGATGGACTGAAGTTGAAGCTGATTTATCAGAATATGCTAATCAAGAGGTTTACTTGGCATTCTGTAATAAATTTAGCGGCTATGGCTCATGGACAGCTGTCGATGACGTGAGAATCTTAGGCTTGTCAAACGAATCAGACATCTTCTGGTCAAATACTGTCTCTAAAGATATGTCAACAGAATTGACAGTGACAGTTGAAACAGACTCTGGCGACCCAGTAGCAGGTACTGTCATCAGCTTGGTTAATAAAGTAGAACCAGAATATACATACAGCGCAACATTAGGTGTAAAAGATACTTATAAATTTACAGATTTGCGCAAAGGCGTTTACGAAGTGACAATCAGCAAAAAAGGTTTCTATTCAGAATATGAAGGTGAGACAGTGGAAATCTGGGAACCAACAGAACTCGACTGCTTCCTTTCAGAAGATACAGCTCCTATCACTGACTTGTATGTATCACCAACAGGTTGGGTAACTTGGGAAGGAGAAAATATCGGCGTCGGTGATGAATTCTATTACGATTTCGAAGATGGAACATTGAATGGCTGGACAACAATAGATGCTGACAACGACAACTACACATGGCAAAATTCAATAGAAATTATGGCTCCTGGTTCAGGTCATAACTATAGTACTGCTTGTGTTACTTCTATGTCATGGATTTTTGGTGTTGTTCTTACTCCAGATAACTACCTTGTTACAGACAAGAAATATAAAATTGATGAGACTTCAAAATTGAGATTCTGGGCATGCGCTCAAGATATTATGGCTCCAAATGATCATTACGGCGTTGCTGTGTCATTGGCTGGAAATACTGACCCAGCAGACTTCATTACTATCTGGGAAGAAACATTGACAGCTAAGACAGGAACAAGAGAACAAGGTCAATGGTATGAAAAAGTTGTAGACTTAAGCGACTATGCAGGTCAAGAGATCTATATCGCATTGCGTCACTTCAACTGTACAGACCAATTCTATGTAAATATCGATGACGTTTCTTTGGAAAGCAGTGCAAGAAAGAGCAGAGCATTGGAATCATATCAAGTTTATTTGGATGGTAAATTAGTGGCAGAAAACTTGACAAGACCATATTACCAACACGAAAACCTCGTCGACGGACAAAAATATACAACAACAGTCGTTCCTGTCTACGCTATGGGTGATGGTAAAGAAACATCATACACATGGAGAAAAATAGCTTGCGATAACTTAGGAGGTGTTACAGATTTGACAGCAGGATACACAAACGGTGTTACAACTATCAACTGGACATTGCCAGAAAATGAAGCTAAGAACAGCAATGCAAGAGGTGGTGAATGGCTTACATACGACAATGGCGAATTCGCAGAATCAGTAGGTTTGGCATTTGATCCAAATGAACCTTTGAAATTCCAATGGGGTATTATGTTCCCTGCAGCAGACATGGCTAAATATGCAGGCCAGTATCTTACAAAAGTATCATTGTACGACTGTGAAGCTTATGAAGGCATGGTGTATATCTACAAAGGCGGCAGCTACTCACCTCAGGTCTTGTTATATGAACAAGATTATCAATGTACAGGCGCAGGTGAATATATCAATGTTGATTTTGATGTGGCAGTACCAATCAGCGGCAGCGATAACATCTGGGTTGTATTGGAAAATAAAGAAGGCGGTGTAAAACCAGCAGCTGGTTCTGTTGACTGTGGCGACCCTAATGGCCGTTGGATAGCATATGAAGACGAATGGTATGATTTGGCAATGGTGTCAGCGGGAACATTCTCATGGCAAATCCAAGCTTACGTAACAGACGAAGCTCCAGCATTGCCAGAAGCTGAAATACTCGGCGTTAACATATATCGTAACGGAACAATACTCGCTCAACTTGTTCAAGGTGAATCTTTCGTTGATGAAAATGCAACAGCAGGTGACCAATATGAATTGAGAGTCGTTTATGGCGGCGAAAAAGATGTTACATACTACGCAATGTCTTGCCCTCAATCAATCGTTGCTGAGCTCGCATGTCCATCACCAAAAGACTTGAAAGCATCAGCAGTAGCATTTAGCAATGGACAATATGGAACATTGTTGGAATATCCATATATCCCTCCAACATCAGAATGGTTATACTACGACTTGGGCTCTATGGCAGAGGCTGTCGGTGGAATTGAGTCATTCTACTATGGTATTAAATTCCCAACTGAAAAGCTAGAGTATTACGCAGGAACAAACATTACTAAGATTATGTTCTACGATTATGTAGATGGTGGCGGAAATAATGACGTGCTTATCAATATTTACTATGGCGGCACTTACGCTCCTGAAGTTTTGGTACATACTCAGGCTTATGCTGGTACAGGCGCAAATAAATGGGCAGAAGTTGAATTGACAAGCCCACTTCCTGTCAGCGGCGAAGAAAGCATTTGGGTCGTCTTGAAAACCGATAATGGTATGAAATGGCCTGCAGCATTGTCAAAAGACTGTGGTGATGCAAATGCACGCTGGTTCTCATTCGAAGGCGAAGAATGGATGGACATAACTCAATTCCAACTCGAAGGCTCATTCATGATTCGTGCTTTCGTTACAAATGAAGTAAGAGGTATTGCAACATCAATAGATCCTTCAACAAGAGGCCTTACATTAAAGAACTATAATATCTATCGTGGTACAACTTTAGACAATATAGAATTGATAGCATCTACAACAAAGAAAAAATATTTCGATGAAGTGGAAAAAGGTACATATTACTATCAAGTTACAGCTGTTTATGAAGAAGATGGTCAAGAATGTGAATCAGCACCTGCAAGAGCTTACGGCGACTACTCGCAAAATTATGTGAAGGTTGAAGTGACAGCTATAGAAGAAAATGGTGTCGATGGATTGAAAATATATCCTAACCCAACAAACGGTAACTTGAACATCCAAGTTGAAGCAATGAGACGTATCACTATCGCTAACGCTTTAGGACAAGTCGTTTACGACCAAGAAGTCAATAGCGACAGCGAAGTCGTCGATATGGCTCAATACCAAACAGGTGTTTATATGGTACGCATCACAACAGACAATGGCGTTGCAGTAAAACGCATCAATGTTGTTAAGTAAAATTCAAAAACTCAAAATTTTAAAAACTCAAAATATCAAAAGAGACTGCTTGAAAAAGTGGTCTCTTTTTTATATATAAATCTTCTGAGTTTCTGAGATTTTGAAGTCCATAATTTCAAAAAAATCCTTATCTTTGCAAAACCCTAAGTCGATATAATGGTTATATAAAAAACTACTGATACTATGATTTTTACACCCGAAAATGTACTTTTAATAGGAGCCGTGATATGGTTCGTCAGCATATTGCTGAGCAAGACGGGCTATAGATTCGGCGTTCCAGTACTTTTGGTGTTCTTGCTCATAGGAATGTTGCTGGGTGTTGATGGTTTAGGAATTCAATTCGATAACTATAAGTACGCTCAGATCATCGGTATGGTGGCCTTGACCATCATCCTCTTCTCCGGAGGTATGGATACTAAGTTCTCCGATGTCAAGCCTATACTAGGACCAGGTATCGCACTCTCAACCCTTGGCGTATTGCTGACCACATTGTTCACAGGCTTTTTTATATACGGTATTTCGCATGCGTTCTCTCATGTGATACATATACCACTAACACTGGCACTTTTACTCGCTGCGACAATGTCGTCAACAGACTCTGCAACGGTGTTCAACATACTTCGTTCGCAGAAGATGGGTTTACGCAACCGTCTGCAGCCACTGCTCGAATTCGAAAGCGGTAGCAACGACCCTATGGCGTATATGCTCACCATAGTGATGATACAAATAATACAAGGCGGTGAGACAGCTGATGTGAGCGTATGGCAGATAATGATGAACTTCGTGATGCAATTCGGCTTCGGACTTGTTTTCGGTTTCGTCTTAGGTAAGGCTTGCGTCTGGATTATCAATAAAATCGATTTACAGAATAAGTCGTTGTATCCGATATTGATGCTTAGTTTCATCTTCTTCATCTTCTCGTTTACCAATTTATTCAACGGTAACGGTTACCTCGCAGTATATGTTGCAGGTATAGTGATGGGAAATACAAAGCTAGCGGAAAACAAAAGCATCAGCTCATTCTTAGATGGTATAGTGTGGATGGTGCAGATAGTCATGTTCTTGGTGTTGGGTATGCTTGTCAATCCAAACGAGATGTTCAAGATTGCACTCCCAGCATTGATAGTAGGTGTCTTCGTTATCTTGGTCGGACGTCCGCTGTCGGTGTTCTTATGCCTCTTGCCTTTCAAAGGTATTGCAAAGAGGTCGAGAGTGTTTATCTCTTGGGTTGGATTGAGAGGCGCTGCTCCTATCATATTCGCTACTTATCCAGTAGTGGAGGGTGTGCCAGGTGCAGATTTCATCTTTAATATGGTGTTCTTTATTACCTTGACATCACTCATCATACAAGGAACAACGATAACGAAAGTGGCAGACTGGCTTAGATTAAGCACTGTGAAAGATGACGGACCAGAGAACTTCGGTGTCGATATCCCTGAAGAATTAAATACAATCTTACAACAGCAGGTCGTTAAAAATGAAGCTTATCTTAAGGACTATCCGCTGCCAGAAGGAACACTGGTGATGATAGTGGAAAGAAGAAATAAATATATAGTGCCGAACGGACAGCTCTTCCTTAAAAAAGGAGATAAACTGCTGCTGATATCAGCACGACATGAAGAGACAGAAGACGCACAAAAGACATTCACTTTCTTGGATAGAATCTCTAAGATTAGAAGCAAAAGGAACTGATTAAGGCTGTTGGCTGTTGAACTAAAGCTAAAAGCTAAAGGCCAAAAGCATAAAGAAAGAAACATTAACAATTAAAAATAATATAATATGATAAATTACAAAACTTTAGGACTTGTTAACACTCGTGAAATGTTCGCGAAGGCTGTTAAAGGTGGTTATGCTATCCCAGCATTTAACTTCAACAATATGGAACAACTTCAAGCTATCGTCAAGGCTGCCGTTGAAACAAAATCACCAGTTATCTTGCAAGTGTCTAAAGGCGCACGCGACTATGCAAATCAGACATTGCTCCGTTACATGGCAGAAGGCGCTGTTGCATACGCAAAAGAATTAGGCTGTGAAAAACCAGAAATCGTTCTTCACCTTGACCACGGTGACAGCTTCGAGACATGTAAGTCATGCATCGACATGGGATTCTCATCAGTCATGATTGATGGCTCACATCTTCCATACGAAGAAAACGTTGCATTGACAAAGAAAGTCGTTGAATACGCACATCAATTCGATGTAACAGTAGAAGGCGAACTCGGTGTTTTAGCAGGCGTTGAAGACGAAGTAAGTGCAGCAGAAAGCCACTACACAAAACCAGAAGAAGTTGTCGACTTCGTCACAAAGACAGGCTGCGATTCATTGGCAATCTCAATCGGTACATCACACGGTGCATATAAGTTCACTCCAGAACAATGTACAGTAGACCCAGAGACAGGCAGACTTCTTCCTCCTCCATTGGCATTCGACGTTTTGGAAGCTATCGAAAAAGAACTCCCAGGATTCCCAATCGTTCTCCACGGCTCATCATCAGTGCCACAAGAAGACGTTGACACTATCAACCAATACGGTGGTAAGTTGGTAGCAGCAGTAGGTATCCCAGAAGAACAATTACGTAAAGCAGCTAAGTCAGCTGTATGTAAGATCAACATCGACTCTGACAGCCGTCTCGCTATGACAGCAGCAGTACGTAAGGCATTGGCAGAGAAACCAAGCGAATTCGACCCACGTAAATATTTAAGCCCAGCACGCGACAATATGCAAAAACTCTACATGCATAAGATCGTTAACGTTTTGGGATCTAATGATAAACTTTAATAAAAAAACTTAGAAATTCAGAATCTTAGAACCTCAAATTTTGGGGTTCTGAGATTCTGAGATTTTGAATTTTAAAAAAAATCGGGATGTAGCGCAGTCCGGTAGCGCGCTTCGTTCGGGACGAAGAGGCCGCAAGTTCGAATCTTGTCATCCCGACAAAAAAAGACCGAAAGGTCTTTTTTGAGTTACTGAGTTGCTAAGATACTAAGTTACTAAGATGTCTCAGCAACTCAGCAACTCAGTAACTCAGCAGCTCAGTAACTCAGCAACTCAAAAAAATGGACATCATCACACTACTCGCTATCAGCGTCGCTCTTTCAATGGACGCTTTTTCTATTTCGATATGCAAGGGTCTTGCAACGAAGAAATTCTCTTTTAAGACCGCTGCTTTATGCGGATTATGGTTCGGCGGCTTTCAAGCCTTGATGCCCTTGATAGGATATTTCCTCGGAGCGCAGTTTGAACATTTCATCACAAATATAGACCATTGGATTGCCTTCGGATTGCTTCTTGTCATAGGTGTCAATATGATACGTGAGGCATTGTCGGAAGAAGAATCAACGGACAACGGACAACAGACAACGGCAGAGTGTGCTTGTGGATGTACCGGTTTTAAGACGATGCTGATGCTGGCGATTGCTACAAGCATCGATGCTTTGGCAGTGGGCGTTACATTTGCATTTCTTAAGGTGAATATCTGGTTCTCCGTATTGGTTATCGGTATCACTACATTCTTGTTTTCTTTTGTAGGTGTGAGGATAGGAAACATCTTCGGCTCACGCTACAGCAAAGCCGCCGAGATAACAGGAGGCGCGATTCTTATAATATTGGGTGTCAAGATTTTGTTGGAACACCTTTTCTTTAGTTAGAAATTTTTTAAAAAATCTCAGAATTTCAAAAACTCAAAACCTCAAAATTTTGAGTTTCTTAGGTTTTGAATTTTTGAGATTTTTTATAAATTTGCCGTTTCAATATAATTTCATTATGAAGAAGATATTACTTGCATTATTTATATTCATTTCATTAAACGCTTTTTCTCAACTTCAAGTAAAAGAAGGCTCTTTTAAATATGTGCCAGGTGGCGTCATTGACAATAAGTTGGAGTATACGGATGGCAATGATCTTCCAATGGCATTGATAAAAATCTCCACCGAGAATATTCCTGAACAAGAGAGAATGCGTCTGGTGTTCGTGGGCAACAGAGCTACGCAAATCATTAAGAAGCCTAAGACAGGCTCGATGTGGATATACATCTCCGCAGAACCTGCAACTTTCATCGACATCAGACACCCTGACTATGGAACCTATAAATATTATCTCCCAGAAGAATTATGTGACTACTGCGTGTATGAGATGGTGCTGCAGTATGTGAACAATAATAGTAGCAATACTTACATCTCTGTAGATTCAGAACCATCTGGAGCTGATATCTATATCGACGGAAAACATTACGGAAAAACGCCAAACATCATAACCGACTTGCCAATGGGTAAGCATGAGATTAAGTTGGAAAAGCAGGAATACAATCCAGTGACGAAGATTTTTATCATTGAAGAAGGTGAGAAATTAAAATTCAATGAAACATTAGTAAGCGTCTATTATAAGGGAGGTGGTGTTAAGGAAGATAAAAAAGAAATTGTTAATAATATAGAGAGAGATTCTGATGGTAATGTAGTCTTTAATGTTAAGGAAGATAAAAAAGAAGTTGTTATTAATAGCGAGACTGATTCTGATGGTAATGAAGTCTTTAATGTTAAGGGAGTTCCTTTTAAAATGATAAAAGTAGAAGGCGGCACTTTCCAGATGGGAGCAACCTCAGAACAAGGTAAAGACGCATCTAAGGATGAAAAACCAGCACATTCAGTAACTTTAAGTGATTATTACATTGGCGAGACAGAAGTTACACAGGAACTTTGGGAAGCCATTATGGGCAACAACCCAAGTTGTTATAAAGGAAGCAAGAAACCAGTGGAATGCGTGTCTTGGAACGACTGCCAGAAATTCATTACAAAGCTGAATAATCTTACAGGCAAGAATTTCCGCCTTCCTACTGAAGCTGAATGGGAATATGCAGCAAGAGGAGGAAACAAATCTAAAGGATACAAATACAGTGGCAGCAATACAATAGACGATGTTGCTTGGTATAAGGATAATAGCGGTAACGGGACACATAATGTTAAGACAAAACTAGCCAACGAGCTTGGTATTTATGATATGAGTGGCAATGTTTGGGAATGGTGTCAAGATTGGTATGGTAGAAAATATTATCAGAATAGTTCACAGACCAATCCTGCGGGACCAACATCTGGCTCTGACCGTGTTCTTCGTGGCGGCAGCTGGAGCAACCTTGCGAGGGGCTGCCGTGTGTCGAATCGTGGTAGCTACAATCCCGACTATAGGTTCAACAACTTCGGCTTCCGCCTTATTCTTCAGTAACTACAATAACATTCCATCATTTTGTACTAAGCTAAAGAACCGAGCGTCATTGATGGAGTGAAGCAAGCGAGTGAGGGACGAACGTGCGACTTGTTGAAGTCACCAAGACACCGAGACACCAAGTCGCCGAGTTTCTGAGGAATTGAGGGGTTAAGGGTATGAGGAATTGAGGAATTTTTTAAGACTATAAGACGACAAGTTTTTTTAGTTAGGATTTGTAGGGACGTGATTTATCGCGTCCTTGTTTGTTTTGTAGACATACGTCCGTATGAAAAGACGTTATGCAATATCGTTTAAATCATAATATAGTAAATGGGTTGTCATATTATGCGGTTCATCGTCATTACGAAGATGCTGAAATTTATTTCTTTCGTAAAAAGAAACAGCATTACTATATGCATCTACTGTTATGAAACGACATCCAGTCTTGTTGTCGTGGAAAAAGAATCTTTTAATGAAAGCTAACAATACCGTTCCTACGCCATATCCTTTCATGGTGTCTGAAACTCCTAAACGACAAATTTTGACAGCAGGGTAGCTTTTAATACGTTTTTCATTGACAAAACGTTTTTTGCGAAAACGATTGAATTCGTTTTTGTTCTTAAAATCTGATAATGAAACACGGTCGTTTGCCAGACTGAAATAAGCGATTATATTTCTGTCATCAATATGCTCAAAGACATATGTTACAGCAAGCATTGATTTTCTGTAAATATCGGCATCATTAACAATAAAGTCGTTTAGGTCAGCGTCACCGCAATCAAACGACTTTATTGTCTCGCCAAACGACAACTTTCTGATTCGATAATCGTTGTAGTTGAAGTGTTTGTTCATAACGGCACAATTACATTTTAATGGTTTTCATCAGTGCGTTATAAATTTCCATCTGCAGCTCAACCTCCTTGGGGTCTTCGTGGCGTTTGATTTTCATTCTTCTTTCAAACCTTTTAGCTGCTTCTCCGTATAGTATCGGAGTCTCTCTTATTGGACGTGCCATAGTTTATATATATTTAAGGTTTCACTTTTGCAAAAATACAATAACAAACATCCTTTGTCAAGAGAAAAATATATAAAAAATATTAACGGAAATACTTAATTATCTGATGTTTCCTTGATGAGAAATTTCCATACGTCCTATGTCTCTACTTGAGGTTTCTGGTTTAAGTCACCAAGTCACCGAGACACCGAGACACCGAGTTACCAAGTTTCTGAGATTTTGAGTTTTTAAAAGAAATAAATCAAAATAGAGGAAATTAGGGGAAATTAAAGGAAAATTTCCTCTAATTTTTAAGTCACCAAGACACCAAGTTTCTGAGATTTTGAGATTTTGAGTTTCTGAGTTTAAAAAAAGAACTCCTAACTTAAAAAAAACTTGTAGTCTTGTAGTCTTGTGGTCTTGTCGACTTTTTTCTTATCTTTGCGTGAATTCTAAAAAACAATATCGTGCAAACGTTAAAGTCACAGATAAATCCTAACAGCCAGGAGTTTCAAGATAATAAGAAGGCTTATATGGAGTTGATGTCGCGCTATCGCGAGGGCATGGCTCTCAGTATGCAAGGCGGTGGCGCAGCTGCCATAGAGAAGCATAAGAAACGTCATAAGCTTCTCGCCCGCGAACGCATCGACCAGCTCATCGATAAGAACACTCCGTTCTTGGAGCTGTCGCCGATGGCTGCCTACGACACATATAACAACGACTTCCCATCGGCTGGTATCATCACCGGCATCGGCATCATACAAGGCAGAGAGGCTATGATAGTAGCCAACGACGCTACTGTTAAAGGCGGCACTTATATGCAATACACCGTGAAGAAACATCTTCGCGCTCAGGAGATTGCCATGGAGAACAAGCTGCCTTGCGTATATATGGTCGACAGCGGTGGCGCCTTCCTCCCTGAACAGGATACAGTGTTCCCCGACAGAGACCACTTCGGACGTTTCTTCTACAACCAGGCTCGTATGTCGGCTATGGGAATACCGCAGATAGCCATAGTGATGGGTATGTGTACAGCTGGCGGCGCGTATGTTCCAGCGATGAGTGACGAGACCATCATAGTAAGAAACCAAGGCACTATATATCTTGCAGGACCTCCATTGGTGAAAGCCGCTACAGGCGAGATAGTAACTGCTGAAGAACTAGGCGGCGCAGAGATGCATACATCAGTATCGGGTGTGGCAGACCACCTCGCAGAGAACGACAGCCACGCTATGCAGATATGTCGTAACATCTTCAAGACCTTAGAGAAAAGAGAGAAACAACGTCTCGACATACTCCCTGTCGAGGCTCCATTATATGACCCTGAAGAGTTGTATGGCATCGCGCCTATCGACCTTCGTCGGTCTGTGGACCCAAGAGAGGTGATAGCACGTATTGTCGACGGCAGCCGTTTCCAGGAGTTCAAGGCTCGTTATGCTACCACTGTGGTATGTGGTTTCGCACATATCATGGGATTTCCTGTCGGCATCATTGCTAACTACGGTGTGCTCTTCTCAGAGTCGGCTCTCAAAGCAACACACTTCATTGAGTTATGCTGTCAGCGTAACATACCGCTTGTCTTCTTGCAGAACGTCACAGGCTTCATGGTAGGAAAACAATACGAATGTGGCGGCATCGCCAAAGACGGAGCCAAGATGGTACATGCTGTAAGTAACGCCAACGTGCCTAAGTTCACCGTCATCTTCGGCGGTTCTTTCGGTGCTGGTAACTATGGCATGGCAGGTCGCGCATATAGCCCGAGACTCTTGTTTATGTGGCCTAATGCCAAGATTTCCGTCATGGGTGGCGAACAAGCAGCCGGCGTGCTTACCACAGTGAAAGCAGATCAATACAAGGCAAGAGGTTTGGAAGTCTCTCAAGAAGAACTCAACAAAATCAAGACAGAGATATTAGCAAAATACGATTACGAAGGATCGGCATTCTACAGCACTGCACGTCTATGGGACGACGGCATCATAGACCCTGTCGACACTCGTAAGACCATCGCGATGGGAATAGCAGCATCTTTGAATCAGCCGTTTCCACCATTACAGTTCGGTGTGTTTAGAATGTAAAAACAATGCATAATTCATAATGCATAATTCATAATTGTCTGTGATTATGCATTGTGAATTATGAATTATGAATTGAATAAAATGGATTTCACAACATTACAGATAGGAATAGAAAAGAATGTGGCTCGTATCGCTTTGAATAGACCAGAGGTACGTAATGCCATGGATGCTCTCATGATAAAGGAACTGACAGAGGCTGTCGACTGGCTCGATGCTCGTGATGACATACGCGTCATCGAGATATGCGGCAACGGCAAGTCATTCTGTGCAGGAGCTGATATCAACTATATGAAAGATATAGCTTCATACGGATATGAGCAGAACCTTGAAGACGCGAAAAAATTATCCAAGTTATTTCAGAAGATATATTTCTGCAACAAGCCAGTCATCGCATTAGTACATGGCGCGGTGATAGGAGGTGGCAACGGTATCATAGCAGCGTCAGATGTGGTGCTTGCCGAGAAAGACACCGTCTTCGCCTTCAGCGAGGTAAAACTTGGACTCACACCAGCTACGATTTCTCCTTTCGTTATAGCGAGATGCGGCGAGATGCCAGCGAGAGACCTCATGCTGTCGGGACGTAAGTTCACAGCACAAGAGGCATTGGATTATAAACTTGTCAATTATGTGGGAAATATAGACGAGTTAAATCAGAGATTAGATTTTTATATAGACAATTATTTGAAGGCTTCGCCTGATGCTATCAGAGACTGCAAGCATCTTATAAGAAACGTTGTTGGAAGAGCCAATCCTTATGATGGAATATATGATGCCACTGCGATGATGATAGCTCAAGAGAGAATGAGTGAGGATGCGCAGGATAGGATGAAGGAGTTTTTGTCCGCAAAGTGATGTAATATAACATCCGCTAATCCGCACTAAACTATCACGAAAAATATTCGTGAGGTTTCGTGTGGATTAGTGGTTTTTATAGTCCGTGAAAAAAACTTAAACTATCATGAAAAATATTCGTGAAGTTTCGCGGATTTTTTATTACCTTTGTCTCCATATTATGCCTTCGAAGAAAATACATAAGATATTAGTGGCGAACAGAGGTGAGATAGCTGTTCGTATTATCAGTACTTTAAAGAAGCTGAGCATTAGCTCTGTCGCTATATATGCTGATAATGATGTAGATTCTATGCATTGTCGTGTTGCTGATGAGGCGCGTCCTCTTGGCAGTGGCAGTTTGAAGGATACATATCTCAACATACAAAAAATCATAGACGCTGCTTTAGATGCTGGCGCCGACGCCATCCATCCTGGTTATGGTTTCTTGTCGGAAGACGCTGAATTCGCTGAAGCATGTAAAGCTAATAATTTGATATTTATCGGTCCTGATGCGGAGTCGATGCGGTTGATGGGTGACAAGATAAGATCCCGTCAGTTTGCCATCGAGAACGATATCCCTGTCGTATGGGGTTTGGTAGGTAGCGTTGAAGAGATAGACGCACAGTCCGCCGCCCTTCCGTATCCCGTCTTGATAAAAGCCTCTGCTGGCGGCGGCGGCAAGGGCATGCGTGTCGTTGAAGAAGCCTCGCAGCTACGCCCATCGTTGGAGCAAGCCTCCCGTGAGGCGGAACGTTACTTCGGCAACGGACAGATTTTCATTGAACAATATATAAGAAATCCTCGTCATATCGAGGTGCAGATACTCGCCGACCATCATGGCAATGTCATACATCTTTATGAACGCGAGTGCTCGGTGCAGAGACGCTACCAGAAAATCATTGAAGAGTCTCCTTCACCAACGCTGACAGAAGAAAGACGTCAGGCTATATGTAACACCGCCGTCGACATCTGTAAGAAGATGAACTACAACAACGCTGGTACGGTAGAGTTCATCGTCGATGAGAACCAAAACTTCTATTTCCTTGAGATGAACACCAGAATACAGGTGGAACATCCGGTCACAGAACAAAGAACGGGAATCGATATCGTCGAGGAGCAGATTCGCATAGCACGCGGCAAGGTGATGGGATACACTCAAGATTCTATAGTGGCTAACGGTCATGCCATAGAATGTAGAATATATGCGGAAGACCCAGAAAATAACTTCATGCCTGCACCAGCTCAGCTGACTTTATATCACGAGCCTAAGATGCGCGGCGTGAGAATAGACAGCAGCATCGACGGACCAACAACCATCTCAGATAGCTACGACCCAATGATAAGCAAGCTTATCTGCCACGGCAAGACAAGAGAGGCGGCTATCGAGATTACAAGAAACGCTCTCAAAGATTATATAGTACAGACATACAGAACCAATATGCCTTATCTCCAAAGCGTGATAGACAATAAAGATTTTATCGAAAACAAAATCGATACGTCTTATTGCGAGAAACATCAGGAAGAACTTCTCAGTTCTATGCGCACTATGCGTGATGAGATAAAGAAAGAAGATGTTGTGGCTTTGTTCCTCTTCTATGACTTCAACAAGCTTTATCTTGAAAATAAAGAGATAAACAACGTCTGGGAAAGAATAGGATATTGGCGTTATAACATGAATATCACTGTCAGCGTTGACGGTCAACAGCCAACAGCCAACAGCCAGCAGCCAATGGCTTTCAATGTTAAAATAGAAAAGATAAGTCCAAAGACACTGAAGTGTAAGATTAACGGACTGGATTACGAGGTCTTGTTGTCGCAGAATGGCGGTGATATCAACAAGGTTATCATCAATGGCGCTACGGAGTCTATCTTCGTCTCAGAGGTCTCGGGCAATAGCTATTGCGTTCATCTCAGAGGCTTGGACTTCATCTGCCGTCGTAATGATGAACTTAATTACTCTAAGGATTATTCTAACACAGATACTAAAAACAACGACATGACATATTATTCTCCTATGCCAGGAAAAGTCATCAAAGTCAATGTGAAAGAAGGCGATGACGTTATGGAAGGCGATGTGTTGTGTGTTGTTGAAGCAATGAAAATGGAAAACAACATCAAGGCGATGGCATCAGCCAAGGTGGCTAAGGTATGTGTCGCTGAAGGTGATAAAGTAGACGTTAAAAATATTTTGATAGAATTATCGATATGAATTTTGATTTGACAAAAGAACAGATTGAGTTTCGTAAGAAAGTCCGCGACTTCGCTGAACGCGAGGTGAAAGCTGTCGCTTCTTATAACGACGAGAATGAAATATTCGATGTCGAGCTGACGAAGAAGATGGCAGACCTCGGACTCCTCGGTATGTGCGTTCCAAAGGAATATGGCGGACATGGACTCGACACTCTCTCTTATATCATCGCTGTTGAAGAACTCGCTAGAGTTGACGGTTCTACAGCAGCTACTATTGCAGCAGGCAACTCATTAGGCATCAGCCCTATTAAAGAATACGGAACCAAAGAACAGAAAGAGAAATATCTTCCCCATCTTTGCAAGTCACATCTCTGGGGTTTTGGCTTGACAGAAGAAAACGCTGGCTGTGACTCAAGAGGTACACAATCGACAGCACGTTTAGAAAATGACAAATGGGTCGTCAACGGCTCCAAGATATTCATCACCAATAGCGCTACACCGATGACATTGGGAAGCACCATACAAGTCATCACTGGTGAGAATAACGGCAAACCAGAATTTACTACCTTCCTTATCGAGAATGACACTGAAGGCTTCAGCCAAGAGCCAATGCATCGCAAGATGATGTGGCGCGCTTCCAACACCGGCAAACTTACATTCAATAATGTTGAGCTTCCAAGAGAAAATATGTTGGGAAAACCAGGACAAGGCTCACATATCATGCTTGCCACATTAGACGGAGGTCGTCTCTCTATCGCTGCTATGGGATTAGGTTGTGCTCAAGGTGCTTACGAGATGGCTTTGGCTTATTCCCAAAAAAGAGAACAATTCGGAAAACAGATATGTAAGTTCCAAGCCGTCAGTTTCAAACTCGCTGATATGGCTATGAAGATAGAAGCAGCACGTTGTCTGTTATACAAAGCATGTAGGATAAAAGACGCAGGATTGCCATACGGTAAAGAAGCAGCTATGGCGAAACTTTACTGCTCAGAGGTAGCAGCTGAGGTATGCGACAATGCAGTTCAGGTGATGGGCGGACATGGATTGTTAAAAGACTTTAACATGGAAAGATTCTACCGCGACCAGAGAATACTGCAGATAGGAGAGGGAACCTCAGAAATCTTACGCCTCGTGATTTCAAGATATATAGGATGTTAAATAGAATTCAATAATAAACAAAAACTCGTGTTATGAACAAATTAGAACAAATGTTTGAAGTATTGCGTAGCCGTCCAAAGAAACGCTTGGTAGCAGCTTACGCTAATGATGATCACACAATCTGCGCTGTCAGCGAAGCAGTAGACAATGGTTTGATTGAAGCTACTTTATGTGGTGACAAAGACGTTATCGCTAAGGTATGCGAAGCAGAAAAGATTGACATCAACAAATTCACCATCATTCATGAAACTGAAGATGTAAAGGCAGCAGCAAAAGCATGTGACCTCATCAACGCAGGCGAAGCTGACATCATGATGAAAGGTCTTCTCTCAACAGACAAATACATGCGCGCTATCTTGAACAAAGAACGTGGCTTGTGCCCTCCAAACGCTACATTGGCTCACGTCTGTGCAATAGAAAACCCTAACTATCACAAATTGATGATTGCTAGCGACTGCGCTATCATCCCAGCTCCAGATTTCAAACAAAAACAAACATTGTTAAAATATTTAGTAGCAACAGCAAACGCTTTGGATATCAAGAATCCTAAGTTGGCTGTCATCACTGCTACAGAACAAATGTTGGTAGGTATGCAAGCATGCGTCGACGCAGCTCTCATCACAAAGATGGCAGAACGCGGTCAAATCAAAGGCTGTGTCGTTGACGGCCCTATCTCATTAGACCTCGCTATCGATGCAGAAGCAGTAGCTATCAAAGGTTTCAAGAGCCCTGTCGCTGGCGACGCCGACTGTCTCCTCTTCCCATGTATCGAAGCAGCTAACGTATTCTACAAATGTAACAGCAAATTCAACCACGCTGAAGTAGCAGCTGTCGTTATGGGTGCTAAAGTTCCATGCGTCTTGTCATCACGCGGCGATACTGCAAAGACAAAATTATATTCAATAGCATTAGCAGCATTATTAGCTAAATAACAATAAAACAAAAAAGACTATGAGTTACAAATTATTAATCATTAACCCAGGTTCAACATCAACTAAGATTGCTGTTTTCCAAGATAAAGAATGTGTCTTCAAGACAAATATCAAACACTCTGCAGAAGAGATAGCTCCATTTGAACATATCGCTGATCAATATCACTTCCGTAAAGATGTTATCCTTAGCACTTTGAAAGAAGCTGGCATCGAACTCAATGACCTTTCAATGGTTGTTGGCCGTGGCGGTTTGTTGAAACCACTCACATCAGGTATCTACGAAGTTAACGAAGCAATGAAACGCGACTTGGTTAACAGCCCTGTCGGTGAACATGCTTGTAACCTCGGCGGTTTGATTGCTGACGACATCGCTCAGTCAGTAGGCGTTAAGGCTTATATCGCTGACCCTGTTATCGTTGATGAAATGGAAGACGTAGCACGTTTCTCAGGACATCCTGCATTCCCACGTATGTCTGTTTTCCACGCTTTGAACCAAAAGATGATTGCTCGTCAACATGCAGCTACAGTAGGCAAGAAATATGAAGAATTGAACCTCATCGGTATTCACCTCGGCGGCGGTATCTCTGTTGCAGCACATAAAAAAGGTCGTGTTGTTGACGTCAACAACGCATTGAACGGCGACGGTCCTTTCACACCAGAACGTTCAGGCGCATTGCCATCAGGTCCTCTCATGACTGCTTGCTTCAGCGGTAAATATACCAAGAAAGAAATAGACCTCATGCTTAAAGGTCAAGGCGGTTTCGTAGCTTACCTCGGCACTAACGATGCTATGGAAGTTGAAAACCAAGTCAAGGCTGGCAACAAAGAATGGGAACTCGTATATCGCGCTATGGCTTACCAAGTAGCTAAAGAAATAGGCGGTCTCGCAGCATCAGCATTCAGCATGGACGTTGACGCTATCTTCTTGACAGGCGGTATGGCATACGACAAGAACTTCTGCAAAATCATTGAAAGCCATGTCGGTAAAATCGCTCCAGTATGCGTATATCCAGGCGAAGACGAAATGATGGCTCTCACATTGAACGGCCTCATGGTCCTCAACGGCGAAGTAGAAGCTAAGATTTACGAATAAAGACAACAAGTCTATAAGACAACAAGTAGAGACGTATCATTATACGTCTCTATTTTTTTGGTAATGTTGCCCAAAATAGTTGGTAATTGAGCGAAAAAAAAGACAGGTAACGGGCATCCAAAACAGTCCAAGTTACGTGTCTTTTTTTATTTATATTTTAAAATTCACAACAAAAACAAGTCCCGTTAGGGACGATAGTTTCTAGGCAGGTGGTGGAGTGCGTAGCACGGAACCCCTGCTTGAAATGATTGATATACAATACTAGTCCTGTAAGGACGACAGAGATTACATCTGTCGCACCTACGGCGCTTTAATTTTTTTGTAAACTTATTTTGCAGGGATTTCGCACTACGTGCTTCATCACCTGCCTATAAACTGCCGCTCCTTCGGAGCTGATTTGAGTATACTTTTTTTGACATAAAATAATAACTTTGATGAAAGCGTTTTCATCAAAGTTACTATATTCAATTGATAAACATTGTTTTATAATGATTTTACCAACTATTTTTGTCTATTATACCATTTTTTTTGAACTTTGAACTCTGAACTAAGGCTGTTGGCTGTTGAACTAAGAACCGACTTGTTGACTTAAAGACTCAAAGACGCAAAGACTCAAAGACTCAAAGACGCAAAGTGTCACTGTGACTCTGCGACTCAGAATCTCAAAATCTCAGAATCTCAAAATCTCAAAATCTCAAAATCTCAGCAACTCAGCAACTCAGTAACTCGGTGACTCGGTGTCTCGGAGTCTTGGTGTCTCGGTGACTTAAAAAAACTCCTTCCTCTCAGGTTTCTTATCTTCTTGCCACAGAAATCCTTTTAGGTATTCCATGTCGTCTTTGAGTTGTTTCTCTGGATATAAGGTTTCCTTGATGTTGTTATAATGTTTGATTTTAGACATCTCTCTGTCTTTAATCTTGATATCCATCTCGTCAGACTGTGAGATGTTGATTCCTATTAGACTGCCGTCGTCGTCACGGAGCCAGTATATGGTCTCGGCATTGCCTTTATTGTACATATTGTCGATGTCATTGTCTCTGAAATAGATGGTGATTTCTTTGCCTTTCACCTGGTTAAATCCTTTGATGGAGTCTTGCTGTATGACGAAAGCATTAGGATACATCACGAGATTTTCTATGGCTTGACCTTTGACTTTTATGTTGATGAGGTCGCCGCTCATCTGTGTGTCTTCTGCCCATATCACAGGGTTGCTCCTCATATAAACCATAGAGTCGGCGATCACATAATGCAGCGAGTCGCATTTGCCTTGAACGTCGTTTCTGAAAAAACGCACGTTATAAAAAGCATTGATGCGTTGGACGTCGTTGCTGATAGTGTCGAAGTAGACATACATGCTGTCGGCTGTAGCAAACAAGGTGTCGACTTCTTCGTAATAATAAGCTCTGAGGCTGTCTGTTATCATGCATTTGCCTAGTTTTTCCCATAGCTCTGCATATTCGCCTTTTAAGGTAGCTTTGTTTGTGGTGTCTACAATAACGACGTCACTGAGAGCTTTGGCGTAACCTGTCTTTCTGTTGTAATACATGGTGTCGGCTGTCATCGACTGCTCCTCGTTTTTCAAGGTGGCTCGTCTGTCGAGATAGGCAAATTCGGTCTCGGTATTATACCATCCATAGTTGCCTATCAAGGTGTTCTCCTTATTATATATGTTCGTCGGACCATAGAAATACATCATCTCGTTCTCGGTGTCGTAGACCAAGGTGTCGGAGACAATCTTATAATCTGGCATGGTGCCAACGACGTCTTTTCTGAAATAAAGCACCTTGATGTCGTCGCGGTAGTAACCTTTCTTGCTTACGAGTTTCTTGTCGTTGCGAGTTGTCGTACCTTTGTTAGGATAAGTCGCTAGATGTCCGACTCTGTCGTAAGTCATGTATTGTGTATTTAAAGTCGTGGAGTCGTCTTTTAATATGACATCGTGGAAAAGCTCGGCAAATTTTGTCTCTCCATTATATTTCAATAATTTACTATATATATTCACGCTGTCGTTGACGATGATGTGGACGTTGCCGAATCCGTCGAAGAACTTAGTTTTCTCATTGAAATAAGCACTATCGCTATAAAAATATGTCGAGTCCTGACGCATGATGACATTGCCAATCAGACGCTGCACATCCTTTCCAAGACGCTCGTCGTAATCAGCTTTATCCGCATTCAAGATGTGAATCGTGGTCTTCTTTTGAGCCACGATGACATTCGATAACAATAATAATATCACTAAAAGATAATGCTTCATTTTTGAGTTGCTAAGTTTCTAAGTTTCTAAGTTTCTGAGTTTCTGAGTTTTTGAGATTTTGAGTTTCTATAACTCCTAACTCCTAACTAATTAAAAAACGCTCAGTTTTATTTTCTTAGGGTTTGCTTTTATTTCTTCAAGAATTGTTTGTAGTGTCTCGATGGTTGTGTTGATATTGTTGTATAAAGAATCTTCTTTGACCAAGAGACCTGCGCTGCCTTCACCATTATTTATACCATTGAGAAGTGTGTTGAATTCAGTTACGCAGTTTTCTAGAGATATCACCAAGCTGTTGTAATCAATAGCCTTTAACGAATCGCTGAGGGTTCCGAAGTTATCTGTTATAGTTTCCAGATTGTTGACCACCATAGTGAGTTTGCCGTCTTCGCTGTCGGTGAGCTGTTGTAAGTCGGACGAGATGGCCTCTATGTTGTTCATAGATGAAGCGAAACTGTTTGCTCCTTTGTTGATGTTGTCTTTAAGTTCTTGGCTGAGCAGATCGTTGAGGTTGGTCGTCAGTTCGTCGACAGACACTAACAAAGTCTCTAGTTTATCTTTGAGAGGTATTATTGTCTCTGTTATCATTCCCATTGTGCCGTTGTCGTAAGCAGAGATGAGAGTGTCGCCAGAGACAGCGAGTTCTTCAGAGTCGCCAAATATGATGTCTAAGCTGACGGAGCCAGTCAGGCTAGATGCGAGGTTTACGATACTATTAGCTGGGATGTCTAATTCTTTGCTCGTCAGGAATTCTACTATTATAGAGCCGTCCTTTTTTGGGTGGAAGTCCAAAGAACTGACTGTTCCAACCTGCATGCCGTTGATGGTGACGAGGTTGCCAGGGAGAAGGCCTTTGGAGTTGTCATACACCGCATAGAACTTGTATTGGTTGTTTAGCAGAGATTTGCCTTTTAAAAAATTAAATCCCCAAATAAACAATACCATTGCGACGATGAATGATATTGCGATTAATATTGATTTTGTCTTGTCTTTCATTTTTATGTAATTTTATAATCTTACTCCATTTTTAAAGCTTACCACGAAGGCGCTGACATAACCCTTAGCTTTGACATCTTTACAATATTCATCGGCTTCTTTCTTTGTGTAGAATATCCCCGCAGTGTATTTGAACTGACCGTTATGTTCGTAGAAGTCGATATGATTTAAACCATTATAATGTTGAGAAGGATTATCAACCTTTCTGCTTCTGCTTTCTATTTGTACCTTGTAAATTGTTTTATTAGCATCAACGATTGGAGTGGCATTGTTGTTTTCGTATGCAGGGCCTTCTGTCACATTTTCTTTCTCGTAAGCCTGTTTGTAGTCGCGGAAGGCGCGGAACAATGCCGAGGCGATATAAGTCTGTCCGTCTTTGGAGTTAAGGAAATTCTCCTCGGCAGGGTTTGAGAGGAAGCCTATCTCCACCAACACTGAAGGCATGGCTGTCTTGTAAAGTACTAGAAAACCAGCTTGTTGCACGCCTCTGTCTTTCCTGCCCACTCTCTTGACGAGTTGGTTTTGCACGTGTTCAGCGAAATTCAATGAAGCGTTTTTATATTCGCTCTGGAAGAAGTTGAGCATGATGTATGCCTCTGTGCTGTTAGGATTGAAGTTGTTATAATCTTCTTGTGCGTTTTCTTCATACATGATGGCCGCGTTTTCGAGTTTAGCAACTTCGAGGTTGGCCGCGTTTCTGTGTTCTCCCATCACGAATGTCTCCACTCCGTTTGGCTGTGTAGAAGCGTTGGCATTGCAATGTATGGAAATGAAAAGGTCTGCGTTTTTCTCGTTTGCTATCTGCGCTCTCCTGAGAAGAGAGACGAAGGTGTCGCCGCTACGGGTGTAGACGACATTCACATCTGGGCAATGCTGCTTGATATAGTCGCCGGTCATCTTGGCGACACTCAAAGTGATGTCTTTCTCCTTAGCTTTTTTTCCGACAGCTCCTGGATCCTTGCCACCATGTCCGGCGTCAATCACGACAGTCTTTATCTTGCCTTTATTCTGTGCTTGAACATTATCTGAAAAAATAAAGTTTGAAATCAGAATAAGAAAAAATAAAATCAATCGTTTTACAGAATTTAATCGCAACTTAAGCATAAGAAACGTATATTTGCATAAATTTTCTACAAAAATATAAAATTAAATTGTTGAGGTCTGATATATATAAACTTTTTATTGTTTTTTTCTTTTCTGTCTCATTGTTTATGTCGGGGTGTAAAACCTTGAATGTCGTGGGAGAAAAGGAAGAAAATCATGATACTGTGAATATATCAGACTCATTCGTCGCTGATACTATTAGCGATACCATTGCAGAGGAAGTTGTTGTAGCTGCAGAAGTGAAAACGGATTCTCTTATCACTCAAGAAGTCGACACGCTTTTATATCAAGAAGTCGACACGCTTTTGTGTCAAGATACCGTTGGGATAGTATCTGATACTGTCGTTAAAAATGATACATTATCGCCTCGACGAAAATCGGTTCCAGCAAAAAAATCTTTTGTCAATGACAAGATTGAGCGTTCATGCAGCGACTCTACCATCCAGGATTTAAAAACCAACAAGATCTACTATTACGGCGATGCTAAGGTGGTTTATGAAGACATCGTCATAGAAGCCGCATATGTAGAGTTTGATATGGAAAAAAAGACGGTTTTTGCAAAAGGTCTTCAAGATTCTACAGGGAAAGTATATGGTACTCCGGTTTTCACAGAAGGAGATAAAAAATATCTGTCGGAGTCGATGACTTTTAACTTCGAGACGAAGAAGGGTATAATTACCAAAGTGTTTGCTGAAGACGCTATGGGGTATATCCATGGAACGAAGATTAAAAAAATGGATGACAATACCATTAACATTAGGTCTGGCTCGTTTACCACGTGCAGCAATCAGGAGCATCCTCACTTTGAGTTCTATTTTGGCAAGGCTAGAGTTATCCCTAACGACAAGATAGTGACTGGACCTGCGTATTTCAAATTGATGGAGACGCCATTGCCTATAGGTGTGCCTTTTGCAATATTCCCGAATACCAAAGGACAACGAAACGGTATCTTGGTGCCATCATGGGGCGAGTCGGCAAACAGAGGTTTTTACTTTGAAAACGGAGGTTTCTACTGGGGCTTAAATCAGTATATGGACTTACAGGTAGTAGGTGATATCTACACCAGAGGAAGTTGGGCTATCAAGCCAACTTTACGTTACAACAAGCGTTATGCTTTTAATGGCTCTTTTTCTGGAAGTTATGCTGTGAATAAAATAGGTTCTAAAGGATCCTCTGACTATAAGGAAAGTTCTGACTTCAAGATTCGTTGGATTTTTAAGCAAGACACAAAAGCGAGACCTAAGTCATTTTTCTCGGCCGATGTATATATCGTGAGTTCTAACTATAGCAAATATAATGCTATCACTTCTAACGAATATCTTAGCAATACGTTTCAGTCGAGTGTGGCATATCAGACTAGAATAGGTGACTTGTTCAATTTTACGGCTAATGCAAGTCATAGCCAAAATACTCTCACCCGAGTTATGACGGTGTCGTTGCCAGAGGTTACGCTTACTATGAATCGTATCTATCCTTTTAAAAAACTAGGCAATCCAGCAAAGAAGAGATGGTATAAAGATGTGTATGTCAGCTATACTGCTAATGCTAAGAATTATGTCAGCATGGTAGATTCTCTCTATTTTAAACCAGGTTGGCTGGATAATATGCAGAATGGCATCCAACATAGAATACCTATCAGTATGCCGGTGAAATTGTTTAAATATGTTACTTGGACCACATCGGCGACTATATTGGACAGAATGTATTTCAGATATTTTGAAAAACAATGGGTTGAAGATCCAACGAGACCTTCTGGAGGTTATGTTAAGACTGACACTATCAATCATTTTAGAAATGTGTTCAGCTTTGATGTTTCGAGTACTATGACGACAAAAATCTATGGTATGCTGAACTTCAAAAAAGGACCTATCAGGGCCATACGTCATGTGTTCACACCTTCTATAGGAGTGTCGTATAACCCCGACTTCTCTAAAGATTTTTGGAATTATTATGGAACATATTATGACGCCAACGGTATCGAGCAATTGTATTCTATGTTCCAAGGGAATGTGTATGGTGCGCCGCCTTCTGGTGAGTCGGGACGTATCAACTATAGTTTTGGTAATAACCTTGAGATAAAGATTCCGTCGAAAAAAGATACTATCACTGGGGTTAAGAAGATAAAGATTATAGAAGACCTTACTTTCAGCGGTAGTTACGACATCGCGAAAGACTCGCTTAACTTCTCGTATCTGTCGGTCAATGGTAGAACGACATTGTTTAAGAATATGTCGTTAAGATATTCTAGCATCTGGGATCCTTATATCTTAGACTCTTTAGGAAGAAAGCAACTCAACCAGTTTGAATGGGATGTCAACAAACGCTTGTTCAGAAAAAATAGCGTGGCATGGAACTTCAGCATGAGCTATTCCTTGAATAATGATACCTTTAAGAATAAAGGGAATAAGTCTTCAAAACGGCAAATCAAGACATCGCCACTTGCCTCGGAAGAAGAGATGGACGACATACGCTCTAATCCTGAAGGATATGTGGATTGGACAACACGTTGGTCGCTGTCGCTGAGCTATAACCTTACCTTGTCGAATAATCCATCGTATATCAACTACTTATTGCAAGATAACAGGAAGGTTATTCAGACCCTTGGTGTGAATGGTAGCGTCAACCTGACTCCGAGTTGGAAAGTGTCGGTGCAGACGGGTTGGGACTTTGAACTAAAGAAATTGTCATACACCTCCTTGACGATATACCGCGACCTGCATTGCTGGGAAATGCGCTTCAACTGGATTCCAATTGGTACATATAAAAGCTGGAACTTCCAAATAAACGTGAAAGCATCTGCACTTCAAGACCTTAAACTTACGAGAAAAAAAGATTATAGAGATAATTAAAAAAACTCAAAATCTCAAAATTTCAAAATCTCAGAATTTTCTGATTTTTTGAGTTTCTGAATTTCTGAATTTCTGAGTTTTTATTAACAATGGTGTGTTAATAACAATCTTTATAATTTATTTGTTTTTTAGAATAATTATAATAACTTTGCGGGTATAATTATTTAGAAAATTTATGCTTATGAAAAAGCTTTATTTTACAATACTATTGTCTTTGTGCTTTGTTGCAGTGAATGCTCAAGTCGAATCTGAATTTGAGAAATTCAAGCGAGAACAACAAGAACAGATGAAGGCTATGATGCAAAGCGACAGCGCATTATATAAAGAACTTGAGAAAGAATATCAAGATTATGTAAAGGCTGAAAAAGAAGCATACGAGAAATTTGTCAAAGAAATTAGTGCGATGTGGGGCGGTGATAATGTTGTTGAAAGTACTAACAAAGAATGGGTGGAATATTCAGATGATGGACAAAGTCGTAGTGTCGTTGATTTTGAACAAGGTGAGGCTAAGATAGAGATTATTATTACTCCAGAGGAAGAGAGTTCAGAAGTGAAGCTTGAGGCGAAAGTGGAAGAAAAGGTGAAAGACCTTATTGTCAATAAAGGAAAAACCAAAGATTATGATTCTTCAAAAGAAAAAGCTGTGCCTTTGCAAGAGACGCCAGTCCTTGAAAATCAGGTACAGACTCCTTCAGGTGAAGTTATTACAGAAAATAATGTAAATGAGGGTGTTAAGGAAATAGTTCAAGAGGCTGTTATCGAAAAGAAAGAGATAACAGGTGATGACGGTGAGAAACGTCAAGTTGTTACAATAAAATTAGATTTGGCTCCAAATCATATCAAAACTAGAGCAGAGGTTTACAAAAATGAAGTGGAGAAATATTGTCTTAAGTATGATGTGGATCCAGCTTTGGCTTATGCGGTGATGCAGACTGAATCGTCATTCAATCCAAAAGCCAAGTCGCATGTCCCAGCATACGGTCTTATGCAGATTGTTCCTTCATCTGCAGGACAAGACTGTGCTGCCAGTCTGAAGAAAGACTTCGTGAAGCCAACAGCTAATTATCTTTATGAACCAGAAAATAATATAGAGATGGGTGTTCATTATCTTCATCTCTTGAAGAAACGCTACTACACCAAAGTGACTGACCCTAGAAGCAGAGACTTGTGTGTGATAGCTTCATATAACACTGGCGCTGGCAATGTTGCAAGAGCGTTGCGTGGCGATACTAAAATATCTAAAGCAATTCCTCAAATCAACGAGATGTCGTATGATGAGTTGTTTAAATATTTTGAGAAAAAGTTACTTCCTGAAACACAAAACTACATTAGGAAAGTGACAGAAAGAATGAATGATTTTAATAAATGGATGAAATAAATGTTTAACTAAATTAAAAATTAAGAAATAGAAATGAAAAAAGTTATTGCAACAAAAAATGCACCAGGTGCAATTGGCCCATACAGCCAAGCTATCGAAGTGAATGGAATGTTGTTTATCTCAGGTCAGATTCCAATCAATCCTGAAACAGGCAACATCGTTGAAGGTGGTATCTACGAACAAACAGAACAAGTCATGAAAAACCTCGAAGGTATCTTGACAGAAGCTGGTTACACTTTCGACAACGTAGTTAAATCAACATGCTTGCTCAGCGATATGGCTAACTTCGCAGCAATGAATGAAGTGTATGGCAAACGCTTTACACAAAATCCTCCTGCAAGAGCTGCTTTCGCAGTAAGAACACTTCCAAAAGAAGTCTTAGTTGAAATCGAAATGATTGCTGCAAAGTAATCTTAAAAAAACCAATAATATGAAAAGGTTAAGTTTTGTGGCTTTATTGCTATTGACCGTCTTTATGACATCATGTGACGGTTTGGGCGGAGGTGATGCTGCAAATATCGACAAGTCTCAAATTGTGGGAAAATGGATGACTGCCGATGGTCAGTATTTCGAAGTCTATAATAGCGATGGCACAGGAAAAGAATGGGACCTCAGAGATGACGTCACAGAAGATGAAGCTTTGACCTTTACTTGGGAGTTTGATGAAGAAACAGAAGACAAGTTCTTAAAATACTACAAGATGGAGATAAATGATGCTATAGTGCCTCAATATTGTAACATCTTGGAGTTGACTTCAACAGATTTCAAGTATAACAACGAAGGCTTCAGAGCAACTTATAATCTGATAAGAACTGAATGATATGAGAAAGCCGCTGAAGATAACACTGATAAGTCTGGGGACTCTGCTTGGATTAATGTTGATGGCCGTGATGGTTGCTTGCTGGTTTGTGGTGACTCCGGCACGCTTAACGTCAATAGTTAAAAACCAAGTACCTAACTTTATCAACTGTGACTTCGATATAGAAAGAGCCGACCTCACGGTGTTTAAGTCCTTCCCTGAAGTTGGATTGAAAATCGACGATGTCGTGCTTGTCAACAAGATGGCCGGGAATCCATCTGACACGCTCGCCTATATCAATGAATGTGTCGTCTCAGTGGACATCAAGAAGTTCCTTAAGGAAAATCAGATTATTATCGATGAATGTAAATTGAACGGAGGTTATGTGAATCTTTTCACAGACGAACTGGGCAAGACTAACATCGATATTTTCCCTCCAGCAGCTGATACCACAACAGAGGAAAGCTCGGAGTTTAATTACGGCATCGATTTGGTTTCAATGAAAATCAATGACGTCGACGTAAAATATACCGACCTCACTCAAGGTATTTCTGCAGACATTAATGGGTTGAAAATGTCTGCAAAAGCTAAAGTAAGAGGGGAAAACATCGCCGGCAATGTGAATGCTTCGTTACGTGATATCGCATATCAACAAACGACAGACTCATTGTCAATGGCTGTGAAACTTAACGACTTAAAATTAGAAGGAGATGCTGATATGAAAGGCGATGACATCAAAGCCGACATAGAAGTATCTTCTTCTATTTTATTTTATGAAAACGCAGGACAAATCGCTGAGATGAATTCACTCGACTTCAGTTTCAAAGGCGATGTCAATAATTATGATATAATAAAAGGTAATGTTGAAATGGCAGTCGGTGACTTGTCATTCAGCATGGACGATGAGCTTCTTGTGAATAAGGCCGACATCAGAGCTATCGCTCCTCTCAACGCCACACTGAGTACTATGGATGTGGAACTCGGTGCCTCACAGCTGGCTCTCAACAATATCTTCATCGATATGATTGGTAAGGTGGCTATGCCTGAAAATGATATCAATATCGACATGAACGTAAAAACCAATACCATTATGATGGAAGAGCTCATCGGACTTATCCCAGCCTCGATGCGCGAAGAACTTCTCGAAGGCATTGATGTCAAAGGCGAACTTAAACTCGCCGCTGACATAAAAGGTGTTTATAACGAAAACACGATGCCTGTCGTGAACGCTGAACTTGAATATAACAAAGGTATGTTCTCAATGCCAGAGATGTTGCCTTACCCTATAACAAATCTCAATACTTCAATAAAAGCTGATTTAGACCTTAATAATAAATCAGACGTATATGTAAATCATATCAATGCAAATATGTCAAATTCTTCATTGTCTTTCTCAGGAACCATAAAAGACGTGATGGATAAGATGTATTGCAATATCAGTCTTAATGCTAAAGCCGACCTTGATGAACTTCAGGCTTTCATCCCAGAGGGCGTCGAGGCTAAAGGTGATGTGAAGTTAAATTTCAAAGCTAATGTGAATAACTATCAGCTCACCAATATGGATTTTACAAAAGCTAAAGTTAACGGAAGCTTGCAATGGAATGACATGGATGTGCTTTATTGCGATACTATAAGTGTTAAAGCTGATAAACTTAATGTTGACTTTACTTTGCCAAAGACAGACTCTGAACAACTGGCTAACAGCTTTATAAATGTCGCTATAAGCGGTAATAATATGGATGCGAAAGTATCTGAGATGATAGTGGCAAATCTTAAGGATTATAATATAGAAGCTCAGGTGTCTAATGTCTTAGACGAAAAAGTGCCAATGTCGGTATATGCCGATTATAGCTTCTCAAGGATAGACGCTTCTATGGATGACATGACTTTCTTTACTAACAATCCTCAAGGAAGTGTCGCGATGTTTATGAAAGAAAACAGCGATGATGCTTCATATATAGCAGTGTATGAAGGAGACAGCCTGTCGTTTGCAATGGGAGAGGAGATGAGTTTTGCAACAGAACAACTCGATTTCAATTTATCCGCCGACTATGACGCTGAACAGGAAGATTTGCTTTTACAATGGAATCCTCACGCTGGAATACAGCTTAATAAGGCTGTCTTCGCTATGAGCGATTTGCCAACACCTGTCTATATCCCTTCTATCGATTTCAACTACGATACAACAGGTATCGACATCAAGAACAGTAGCATAGTGCTAGGCAACTCTGACTTTGAATTGCAAGGTAAGTTTACCAAAGTAGATGAGTTCTTGAGAAAAGAAGCCCTCTTGAAAGGAACGCTAGATTTTACCTCGCATTATACAGACATAAATCAGATTATGGATCTTTTCAGTGGCATGGGCGACACTACTGTAGTAGCAGAGGAAGAAGTGATAGATACCATTGCTAAGGAAGACAATCCATTCATGGTACCTCTTGGCATTGATATCACCTTGAATACGATTATTGAGAATGCTGTAGCTGGTGAGATGAATCTTACTAATATCGGCGGAGGCCTCACTGTTAAGAATGGCGTGATGGTGTTGCAAGAGATGGGCTTCACTACAGACGCTGCAACGATGATGGTCACTGCAATGTATAAGTCGCCACGTAGAAACCACCTCTACCTCGGTCTCGACTTGCATCTTCTAGAGATAGACATAGCAGAGATGATAGACCTTGTGCCAGAACTCGACACCCTCGTTCCTATGCTTAGCTCTTTCGCAGGAAAGGCTGAGTTCCATTTCGCTGTGGAGACATATCTTAAGTCTAACTATGAAATGAAGATGTCAACCTTGAAAGGCGCTACTGCCATCCATGGTAAAGACCTCGTAGTCCTCGACAATGCCACATACAAGAAACTCGGTAGGATGTTAGGATTTAAGGATAAAGAACATAATACGATAGACAATCTCAATGTGGAAATGACAGTATTTAAAAATGAAATAGATGTCTATCCGACACTTATCACTGTCGATAAATATCAGGCTATCGTAGGTGGACGTCATAACCTCAACATGACCTTCGACTATAGACTGGGATTGTCAAATCCATGGCTGTTCAGACGATTGGGTATCATCGTTAAAGGTAGTCCTGACGATATGAAGTTCAGATTCAGATTAAAAAATAACGTCGGACTTGAAGATCCTAAAGGTAGTGAAGAAGACGTACATCTCGTTGAACAGACATTGAGACTTAAGAATATCATTTATGAATCTTTGAAATAGTTAAGAGTTGTAGAGACGTTTCAATGTTTCCGAAAATATGAACACACATTGAAGCGTCTAACAAAATAGGAGTTCACAGTTCAATGTTCAAAGTTCAGAGTTCACAGTTAACAAATATAGGTATTGGCAGCGTGTTTATCATAGCTGCCATTCTTAAATTAATATCTATCGATGAATTCGAGATTTATATATATAGCTTTGACATATTTAGTTTCTTTCTCACGACATTCGTGTCGAGGTTTATAATAATCGGCGAGTTTGTCTTGGGCTTATTTTTGATTCTTAAAATAAATTATAAAATCACTTGGCGTCTTGCATTTATATCATTGATATTATTCACTTTGTTTTTGATATATGTCGCGATATTTCGTAATGACGACAACTGCCACTGCTTCGGAGAACTCGTCGAGTTAAGCCCGTTAGAATCTATAGTAAAGAATCTCATACTGATATTTCTTTTGTTTTTAAGCCAACAGCCAAAAGCCAACAGCCAAAGTCCTTGTAGTCTTGTTGTCTTGTAGTCTTGTCGTCTTCATCCTCACTCCTCCAGATTCTATATATAAAAAGATTTATTCTACGGAAAAAGAAGTGAGCACTCTCGATTTGTACGAGTCTTTTGATGAAGTGGTGAAGATAGATTTCACAGAAGAAGGTGTTGAATTTGATACCATCACGAATTTTCAAGAGAGTGAAACACAACTGATAGCGGTGGTCAGTGCTGGATGTAAATACTGTAAGTTAGGACTTAAGAAGTTATCATTGATGCAGAAGAATGAAGACATCTCTCTTGATGATGTAGATGTTTTTATATGGGGAAGTCCAGAGGGAATTATCGACTTCCGTGAAGAGACCATGACGGAAGATTTTGGATATTGGCACATCATGCCTAACAAAGCCATCGAAATCACATACGGACGATTCCCTATTTTTATAATGATAAAAGAAAAAGACATCATCAAAGTTGGAGACTTCCGTGACTTGGATGATGCCTTTTTTGAAACTCAGAATCTCAGAATCTCAGAATCTCAGAAACTCAGAAACTCAGAATTTTGAGATTTTGAATTTCTGAATTTTTGAGATTTCTATCAAGAAACTACTTCGCAATACATTCCGTGATCGTGGAGCATATTTACGATAGTGTTGAGTTGGTTTTTATCTTGGAGATTCATTCTTATTGTGACTAAAGTCTTACCTACTTCCACATTTCTTGATGAGCGTTCGTGGTTGATTTCGTTGATATTGACTTTAAGTCCTTCGAATATAGCGAGGATTTTCTTTAACTCACCAGATTGGTCTGGGACGATTACTCTCACTGTAGCTCTGAGACCTTCTTCCACCATACCTTTTTCTATGATTTGTTCAAGGAGCTGCATGTTGATGTTGCCGCCACTTACGACAGGAACTACATTCAATCCTTTGAGGTTAGCCTTGTTATACAAAGCAGCTGCTACAGAAGTGACGCCAGCAGGTTCAGCGAGAATCTTAGCTCTTTGTAACAAGAGGTAAGCTGTGTGAGCTATCTCGGTGTCTGTTACACTGACAACATCGTCGACGTATTTTTGTATGATGTCGAAAGTGAGAGAACCTGGAGTCTTCACTGCGATACCGTCAGCTATTGTAGATACTGAAGGCAAGGTGATGACTTTGTTAGCTTCGCGTGATGCCACTGTAGAAGCAGCGCCAGCAGCGTTAACGCCGATGACTTTGATTTTAGGGTTCATCTCTTTTATTGCCATTGCGATACCAGCGATGAGACCGCCGCCGCCGATAGGTACGATGACAGCGTCGACGTCAGGCTGTTGTTCCACGATTTCGAGACCTATAGTACCTTGACCAGCGATAATCAATGGGTCGTTGAAAGGATGGATATATGTAGCGTTATGTTCTTTGATATATTCTTGAGAAGCGATGGCAGCGTCGTCGAAAGAGTCGCCAGCGAGCACTACGTTAGCACCGTAGCCCTTTGTTGCCAACACCTTCAATGGAGGTGTGAAGATAGGCATGAAGATAGTGCTTTGCATTCCGAGTCTTGTTGCAGAGAAAGCAACGCCCTGAGCATGGTTGCCAGCAGAAGCCGCTACAACGCCCTTAGCTCTTTCTTCTGGAGATAAGTTGGCTAATTTGTTATAAGCACCTCTGACTTTGAAGGCACCTGTTGTCTGCATGTTTTCCAATTTCATGAAGATATTGGCGTCAGACATTTGAGAAAATGACTTGGAATGAATGATAGATGTTTGTTTAGCAACGCCTCTTAATGTGTTACGCGCTGCGACGATGTCGGAAAACTTTAATGTTGAATCCATGACAGTGTTATAATTTTGTTGTTTCTTAATCACAAAAAAAGCTAACGACCTGTTCTAGTCATTAGCCTTAGCCAATTTTGTGGAGCATATGAGAATCGAACTCATGACCTCTTGACTGCCAGTCAAACGCTCTAGCCAACTGAGCTAATGCCCCATAATTTGCGACTGCAAAGATACAATATTTTTTGAATATGATTATATTTAAAAAGGTATTTTTTTTAATTATGAATTATGCTTTATGAATTGTGAATTGAATGAAATATTTCCTACTTTTGCGCCTTGATTTAAAAAATCGTATCATTTATTTAATAATATTTATTTAGTAGGTAAAAATTAAAGATTATGAGATTGTTTCAACATTACACCCGAGTAAGATACCAGCATGCTGTTGGTTTGGGTGGAACTCGTCTTATGGCGAAACCATGGATTTCTGGTGTTCTTTTGATGTTTAGTGTCGTCGTTGCCATGTTGTTGGCTAACCTTCCTTTCACAAAAGAAGCTTATCATGCTTTTCTTGAAACTAACTTATCTATTTCAATAAAGAACCATAATTTTGAATGGGTTTTCCCTAAAGAGATGACCGTCGAGAAGTTTATCAACGACATCTTGATGGTTGTGTTCTTCTTCACCGTAGGTCTCGAAATCAAACGTGAGATAGTTTGTGGCGAGTTGTCAACAGTGAAGAAAGCTATGTTGCCAGTCATAGCAGCTTTGGGTGGTATGTTGTTCCCAGCTCTTATCTACACATGTTTCAATGCTGGAACAGCAGCAAGCAGCGGCTGGGGAATCCCAACAGCTACTGACATCGCCTTTGCCATCGGTATCATGTCGATGCTCGGCGACAGAGTGCCAGTATCATTGAAGATTTTCTTGACAGCACTTGCTATAGCCGACGACTTAGGCGCAATATTGGTTGTAGCGTTCTTCTACGGAGGTGCTATCAACTTAAAACTTTTACTTATAGCATTTGCAATCTTGTTCTTGGTATACCTGCTTAACAAAGCTGGCATCAAACGTATGATATATTATCTCATCCCAGCAGTGGCAGTATGGATGTTGTTCTACTACGCAGGCATACACGCAACAATGTCTGGCGTCGTTATGGCTATGATGATTCCTATGAAGGCTCGTTTCTCTCGTGCTTACTATGACAAGAAAACTGCTTATTACCAAAGAATGATAGATAAGTTCCAAGATGATTCATCATCTCCTAACCACGACCAGCAGATTTGTCTCAGAAGTATCAGTAATGTCTCAAGAGGCACTGTCGGTATGAGCTATCGTCTTGAACATGCCTTGACACCATGGGTTAACTTCGTGATCATGCCTATCTTCGCTATCGCTAATGCAGGTGTTGAGATTCCAGGTTTGAGTTATCTTAACTTCTTCCAATATTCACCAGAGATAGGTTCTGTAGGACTCGGCATCTACTTCGGTCTCTTGTTAGGCAAGCCAATAGGCATCACTCTCGCAAGCTGGATAGCTATTAAATTGAAAGTAGGTGAGATGCCAAGCGGCGCCACATGGAAGAAACTATTCGCAGTGGCATGTCTCGGCGGTATAGGCTTCACAATGTCAATCTTCGTCGATACTCTCTCATTCGGAGAACACGCACCAGAGATGACAATGCACTTACGTAACTTAGGTAAGATAGCAATCTTGGCAGCTTCAATGTCTGCAGGTGTCTTAGGTAGCGTGCTTATCACACTTTTCTCGAAGAAGAAATAAAAGACTAAGGCTTTTGGCTATTGGCTATTGGATTATAAAAGTAAAGGCGTTACTTCAAAGTGGCGTCTTTACTTTTTTTATGAAAGTCAAAATCTCTACACAAAATGCCAACAGCCAAAAGCTAGTAGCCAACAGCCCATAAGATTTTTTCCCACAATGACAATTATTCTTTGATAAATTCGTAACTTTGTAGGGTAATATTTTAAAATAAATGAAGACAATAAAAGAGATATATCGTATAGGTCATGGTCCTTCTAGCAGTCATACCATGGCTCCTCGTTTTGCATCAGAACAGTTTCTCGCTCGTCATCCTGAAGCTGTACGTTTTGAAGTCACTTTATATGGCAGCCTCGCTCTCACAGGCAAGGGCCACTTGACAGATGTCGCTATCATGGACGTATTTCATGATAAGGCTCCAGTCACAATAAATTGGGAGTCTGATATCTTTCTTCCATATCATCCTAACGGAATGACGTTTAAATCTTTTAATGCTGAAGGTGTCATGACGGAAGAATGGACGGTGTATAGCGTTGGCGGCGGCGCTCTTGAAGAAGAAGGCAAGCCTGCAGTCATCCCTGATATTTATCCAATCACAAAAATGACCGACATCTTAAACTGGTGCGAAGACACTGGCAAGGCTTATTGGGAATATGTCAAGGACGTTGAGAACGACCCATATCTCATGGATTATCTTGAAGAGGTATGGATGACGATGAAGGCTGCCGTTGAACGCGGACTTCAGACTGAAGGTCGTCTGCCAGGACCTTTGAACCTCCCTCGTAAGGCGGCTAACTATCACATCAAGGCGATGGGCTATCAGCATACTCTGAAAAGCAGAGGTCTGGTGTTTTCTTACGCTCTCGCCGTCAGTGAGGAAAACGCCTCAGGAGGCTTGATAGTGACAGCTCCAACATGTGGCTCTAGCGGTGTCTTGCCATCGGTATTGTATCACTCTGCCAAGGCATACGATATCGCCAAACCTAGAATACTTAATGCCTTGGCAACAGCGGCACTCGTTGGTAACATTGCCAAGACTAATGCCTCTATCTCAGGTGCTGAGGTGGGATGCCAAGGTGAGGTGGGTGTAGCATGTGCTATGGCAGCAGCAGCGGTATGTCAGCTCTTCGGCGGCAGCTGCGCTCAGATAGAATACGCGGCAGAGATGGCACTGGAACATCACCTCGGAATGACATGCGACCCAGTGTGCGGACTCGTGCAGATACCTTGTATTGAACGTAACGCCTTCGCGGCAGCACGCGCCATGGACGCTAACATCTTCGCTACCTACACCGACGGAACACACAGAGTGTCGTACGATAAGGTCGTAGACACAATGAAGAGAACAGGCCACGATATGCCATTGATTTATAGAGAAACATCAGCAGGCGGACTCGCTAGCGAATACGAACAAATGGATTATTAATCAATGTATAATTCATAATGCATAATGCATAATTAAGGCATTGTGAATTATGAATTGTGAATTATGAATTATGAAAAGACTTTTCCTCGCAATACCGATAAAGACTAACGACAATGGTTTCATCCCGCTTTTGGATGGTTTGAGACGTCAGCTGGCTCACGAGAAACGTATCAACTGGGTCAAGCCTGAACATATTCATCTTACACTGAAATTCATAGGCAACACTCCTAACGAAGATATTCCTAAGATAATAGACGCAGTGGGAGAGATGCTGCACAATCATAAGAGCTTCACCATGGATTTCAACAGGACTGGCATCTTTGGCAGCCGTTACGCTCCTCGTGTACTCTGGCTCGGAATGCAAAACACACCTCAAGAGTTATACGATTTGGAGGAAGATACACTGTCGACTTTCGATAAACTAGGTTATCTCCGCGATAGACAGAATTTCGTGCCTCATATCACCTTAGGACGCATCAAAGAATTGTGCGAGAAACAATATTTCCAGAAAATCGTCGCTGCTACAGAACAGAAATCGTATATCAGACAAGATGTCAACGAGATAATTTTATTCCAAAGCATCTTACGACCTGAAGGAGCTTTTTATAAAGAGATTAAGAAGTTTGAACTTTGACTCTGACTCTGAACTCTGACTCTGAACTTTTTGGGTCGCTGAGCTTGTCGAAGTGATGATAGATAATGTACATTGAAGCATTGTATTATATATGAATAATATCATTAGTAAAATAAAATCATATTATCCTATTTCTGATGAGGCTTTATGTGCTCTGAAAAATGAGATGCATCTTGTGCATTATCCTAAAAATACAATTCTAGTATCTTCTGGTTCAACTGATAAAAATGTTTATTTCGTTGAAAATGGTCTTACTCGTTCTATCTTTCATAAAGATGGCATAGATACAACAACATGGTTTAGCATGGAAGGTGACATAACATTCGGAATGTATTCTTTATATCACAATATGCCTTCGGTGGAGAGTGTTCAGACTCTAACAGATTGTGATATTTATGTTATCTCTATTGACGCACTTAATGATTTGTATGAAAGGTATATAGATATAGCCAATTGGGGACGCATAGTTCATCAAGACGTAAATCGCTTGTTGAGCCATATCTTTGTTGAAAGACTTCAGCTTTCTCCTAAGGAGCGTTATGAGTGTTTTCTTAAACATTTTCCAGGACTTCTTAATAGAGTAAAGCTTAAATATGTCGCTGAATTTTTAGGGATTTCTATATACACTTTAAGTAGAATTCGTTCAGAAAAATGATTTTTTGCTTTAAAGCAAAAGATTATCTCTGCTCTTACCTTAATTTTGCATTGAAATTGTTAAATGTCAAAATCAAATGAACATCAAACCTCATTACCTTCTTCTTGACGGTCTTCGTGGTGCAGCGGCTCTTATGGTGCTGTGGTATCACGTCTTTGAAGGTTTCGCCTTCGCCGGCGGAAGCGTTATAGAAACTTTCAACCACGGTCACCTCGGCGTGGATTTCTTCTTCATGCTCTCGGGTTTCGTCATCAGCTACGCATACGATGACCGATGGAAGTCACCGAGACGCCGAGTCTCTGAGACGCCGAGTCAGCCAACAGCCAATGGTCTTAGTGTGTGGAGTTTCTTCAAGCGTCGTCTTATACGTCTGCATCCTATGGTGGTGATGGGCGCAGTCATTGGACTTATAACATATCTCATCCAAGGTGGTGTGCAGTGGGACGGAACGCAAGTCTCTTTCCATTGGGTTATGATAGCGTTTTTCCTCGGCATGTGTCTCATCCCTGTTTGTCCCGGCGCACCATACGACGTCCGCGGCAATGGTGAGATGTATCCGCTCAACGGTCCGAGCTGGTCGTTGTTCTTTGAATATATAGGTAATATCTTATATGCTTTATTTATAAGAAAATTGTCAGATAAAAAGCTGGTTTTCTTATGCGGAGTGACAGGAATATTATGGGTTGCATTCGTCACCTTCGATGTCTCAACTTACAATATGATTGGTATCGGCTGGACATTAGACGCTGTCAATTTCTTCGGCGGGTTATTGAGAATGTTGTTCCCTTTCACACTAGGAATGCTGATGTCACGGAAATTTAATAAGACTACAAGACAACGAGACTACAAGCCAGATAGTTCAACAGCCAAAAGCCAAAAGCCAGCATTCTGGATTTCTGTCGTTGTGTTATTCGCTCTTTTCTCAGTGCCTTATATACCAAAGACAGGAAACATCAGTATCAATGGAATTTACGAATTGTTCTGCATAATATGCGTTTTCCCATTTATCGTATGGTTTGGCGCAGCAGCAAATATCACGAATAACTTCACGACCAAGTTATGCAAGTTCCTTGGCGACATCTCTTATCCTTTATATATAGTTCATTATCCTGTGATGTATCTTTTCTACTCATGGCTTATCGACAATGAGTTATACACACTTGGAGAGACATGGCCTGTGGTGATACTCGTCATGACAGTCAACATAGCATTGGCATACGCCTGCTTGAAACTTTATGATGAACCGGTGAGGAAGGGATTAGGAATTAAGGGTATAAGGAATTGAGGAACTAAGAAACTAAGGAATTGAGGAATTAGAAGATAACTCCTAATTCCTAACTCCTCACTCCTCACTAATAAACTGTTATTTTCTGTGTTTTCACACATTCTTCATTTATCATTCTGATGATATAAGTAGCTTTGTTGAAGCTAGTCATATCGACTCTGTTGTTGTAGTTTTCCATATCATCGCTATAAATCACGCGTCCCATGAGGTCGATGATTTGAAGATGTCCTTCGCCATTGACGATGAGTTCTTTGCCTGATTGATATACGAAGCCTTTGTCGTTAGATGTATTTTCTTCGATAGATACTTCTGTTTTTTTGTGAATGTCTTCACTCCATTCTATTCTTGATTCTACGCTACCGCCAGTGCCTGAGATTGCTACCTCATCAACGCCAGAGCAGAATCCATATCCAGCAACGTTTACAAATGCGATGTATACCTTCTTGCCGACATAATCACTTAAGTCAACGACAGCCTTAGTCCATTCAGAGACATTGGTTTTGTTGCTCGACCATAACTCTGTCCAGCCGCTGTTGTGAGATGTGGTGCTTGCCATGACTTTCAAAGTGTTGATGTCAGAGCCCCATGCTGGTGTGATATAATAGAATGACAGACTTATTTCGCTACCATTATATTGTGTATAATCCATAGGCTGTGTGACAAGATATGTCATGTATTCATCATTACTATAAAAAGCTTTTATGAAAGCGGCTTTGCTGCCCATATAAGGAGTAAATTCCACAGGATTATTAGCTTGACCTGTACTGATGTTTTCTGCAATAGTCCAGCTATAATTGCCGCCTTGATTGTAATAGAACCAAGTGTTGTTATCGGAAGAATAAGTGTTTGCGTCGTTGGTAGCTTTGATGTTTTCTAAACCTTCTTCGAAAATGTTTTGTTTTTGTTCATATAAATTAGCTACACCATATTGATATGTTCCGTCAGGTAAAGAACTCCAGTCATTGTCAATATATGATTCCTCACTAACCATTGAAGCTATGTTTGTTTCAATGCCAGTTTGGGTATCTAATCTATATACATTGGAAAATTTGCTGTTGCTATTGTTAATCCAGCTGATGCTGACATTGTCTTCGTTGACGTTTGCCACCACATTAGTAGGAGCTGGTGTGTCAGAGTCTTCGACAGTCTGCACGCGTAATATCTGAGAATGTTCTGACTCAAGTTCGCCGCGTTTTGATGTCAAGGTATAACTATATAAAGTGCCATGTTCCAGACCTTCATCGAGATATGAAGTTGATGCGGTGTTGGCGATGAATGTCTCGTCGCGGTAAATGTTATATGATGTCGCATTGTTTGTGGCTTCCCACGACAGACTGATGGAAGTGCCTTCGGCTTCAGCTGTGACGTCTGCTGGTGGAAGCAACTCATTAGAGATATTGATTACAATGTCGAATGAGCGATTGTGGCTTCCGTTGGTAGCGTTTACGTTAAGAGTAGCTTTGTGATTGTCTGGTGATAATTTATCTATAGAAATCACGAATGTAGATGTAGCTGTTTGGTTAGCTGCCATAACTCCGTAGCTTTCATTGCCATCGACTATGCTGACGTAGCTGTCGTTTGTGCTGATGCTTACGTTGGTGTTTCCTGATGTTGAGCCTTTGCCGTTATTGACTAATGTAAGTTCCAGGTTAAGGTTTGTTCCAGGGATGAAATTGTTTGTGAAAGAATGTTTGTTGATGTAAGGACCTGTTGTGTTGAAGTCGACGGCTTGTACAGCGGCGAGGGCGTTGATTACGCCAGATCCGGTATCGTTGTTTTTCTTTTCAGAGACTTTTGTCGCTGTAGTCTCGATGATTCTACATAAGTCGGCAGGAGTGAGTTCAGGATTTTTCTCGAGCATGAGAGCCATGACACCAGCGACGCTTGGTGCTGCTTGCGATGTGCCAGCTTTCTTTGCATAGAGTTCATTCAAGTCGTTGCTGAGAGATATTGCTTCGCCTGGGGCTGCGATATCAGGACGGATGAGACCAATTCCTGGGTTATATGGATAGTCGTACCATTCTACAGGACCTTGTGATGATATTCCTAACACGACATTGTTTTCATCGACGGCGCCAACTGAGACGACGCTCGACAAACCGCCTTGTGTTGTCTGGTCTGGATGTAACCATGGAGGAGGGCAGTCGCCAGGAGTGCGTACGTTATTAGGGACAGGATAAGAATTGATGTCGTAACGGTCGTTGCCGCATGCTACAGCAGCGATGATGCCTAATTCCAACAAATTGTTGAAAGTGTTACGTAATTCTGTTCTGTAAGCAGTGGCATATGAGCCTCTCCATCCTTGTGATATGCTTAAGATGTCGGCATCGTTGTCTACTGCGAATTCTATGCCTCTTGTCAATCGTTCGAGGGTGAGACCTGAGTTTCCTTCGTACAATTTGATGCTCATCAGGGTGGCGTCTGGTGCCACTCCTGTTATCTTGCCTGAGGTGCCGTCACCGCAAACGATGCCAGCGCAGTGCGTGCCGTGACTGCCAGTGTCGATAGGGTCTTGTCCTGGATAAACTACGTTATATCCGTGTTGGGCGTTGCCGTTCCATAAATGGTCTTTGAGGTCGGCATGCTCTGTGTTGACACCAGAGTCGAGAACCGCCACGATGACGCCTTTGCCAGTATATCCTAACTCCCATGCCTTGTCGGCTTTGATCTGTGTGAGATGTTGAGCTACTTCCGCTGATGACTGAACACTGCGGGTTTTCTTTTCAATGGCGTCGGAAACGACTTCCATCTCTCCATTATAAACTATTGCAGCTACATCAGGGTGTGATGCTAACTGATAGATGAGGTCGCGTTTCGCCTTGCAGTTGATGAAGTTAGTTAGCCAAAAACTCTTGACGTCAATGACCTTGTCGTTTCTCTCTTCCGCATTGATGAATGATAAAACATCGGATTGTGTCCTTTGTGAATATTTCTTCAACTCGTTAACCATGAGTTCGCGACGCACTTCTTTGCTGTCGCTTTTGCAATATGATGACGATAATTCAGCTGTCGACATCTGTGACTTTAAGATGATGTTAACGTCGATGTAATCATCGTTCTTTTGATTTAAGATGTTTTGTAATTCTGAATCAATTACGTTGTTTTGTGCGTTTGCTAATAATGTGCAAAAGAACAATCCTGCTACAAGTACAAATATTTTCTTCATAAAATCAGTGAGATTTAATAATGTGCAAAGATAAAAATAATTGTGTGAATTGTGAACTAAGAATTTTTTGCTGTGAGCCGTGAGCTATCAGCATTAGTTCAGTGTTCAAAAGTCACGTAGTGACGACAGTTTCCAGGCAGGGGGTGGTGTGCGAAGAACGAAACCCCTGCATACATGACCATAATGATATAAAAAGTGCCGAAGGCAC